>REEP01000109.1 GCA_007695045.1 Rhodospirillales bacterium
GATAGGAGGTTTTCTTGCTTTCCCCGCCTGCGGCTTCGGCGGCGGCATGGGCTGCAAGTCCACGGGCGCGCTTGTCGGCCTCGATGATGGCCCGCATGGCGTTGTCGGCCTCGATGCTGGCCCGCATGGCGTTTTCGGTGCGGCGGATCGCGGCGCGGAGCAGCCCGGGACCTGATACGAGATATTCAGACTCCCCGGTGGCGATCTTGCTAACTCGCTCTGTCATCTCTCTCTCCTTGGTTGCTACTGGCCAGCCTGTCTGGCCATGCTCGGGGAGCGCCGCAACGCTCCCCTGCTGGTATGGTCAGCGGGTGGCGTGCCCGCGCAGGGCGGCCCAAACTGTGTCCCGCACCTCATCCAGGGCGGGGGTCATCCACCCGTTCGTTTCCGCATAGCGTTCGAAAAGCTCAAAAAGCAATTCTTCCGTGCGCTCGCAGGCCGCTTTGGTCCGCCACACTTCGAGGGCGCACAGGGCGAAGTTCGGCATCTGAGAAAGTGTCATGTCAGTCTCCGTCGGTTCTGAACTATCCGGAAACACCGGATGGTTGCGTCGGCTGTGCCGGGGCCGAAGCCCCGGCTGTGTGGAATCTCTCAAAAGTTCCGGTCGAAGTCCTCTTCGGACTCAGCGGCTTCACGGTATGCCTCCGCCGCGGCCGCTGCGGTCGACGGGCGGGCGTCATGCCAGTCCCGTGCCGCGCCGTAGCGCGTGATGTCGAGGCCCCGTCCCGCCGCCGTATCGACCAGGGTCACCTTGCCGAGATCGAGGCGAGCCCGGGCAGCTCCCGCGTGCTGAATTGCCTCTTCGTCGTTCACCGCGACGAATGTTTCGATTTTGTGATTCTGCCAGTTACGGATTTCGAACGAGGTCATCGTCAGTCTCCTTGGTTGCTACTGGCCGGCCGCTCCGACCATGCTCGGGGAGCGCCGCAACGCTCCCCTGGTATGGTCAGTTATTCGGCGGCTCCCCTGTTCTCGACGACTCCTACGAATGTGTCGTAGTTGTCGTACCGCCACTTGAGAACCACGAGGTCAAAAGATTCCGCGAAGGCTTCGGCTTCCCTTTTCGTGTAGAAAATGTGGCCGAAGACGTCATATAGGTTTTTGTGTGTCATGTCTGTCTCCATCAGGTTTCAGGTTTCGGGCATCTCATCAGCGCTGGGCTGCCATGCCCAGGGACCATCTGGGAGGCTGTGCCATCCCCTAGGAGGTGCGCCGTGGCTCTTGCTGGCTCCCTCTTGATGACTCAATCATGCCACCAGGCAGTGGTTATGTATACAGGCAGATCTGCCAAATCGTAGGAACGTATGCGAATCGCATTCCGGGGCGGTCCTATTTGTCACACTCTCGACATACATGTTGTGCCACGCCAGGCCCGAAACACAACATCGTCAACCACTTACCACATATCGAAACGATACATCTTGACACCCCTAAATGTAGCGTGTACGCGAAGCCTCGCGCGCGCGCACTCACTTCCTTTCCCTGCCCCAGACACAACCTAAGCCCTTGACATCCCGTCACTGACGGCAGCACCCTAGGCGCATGACATCACAGCCCCCAGCCCGAAAACCCAAGCGCGGCCGCCCAGACGCCTATCGCCCGGAATACGCCCAACAGCTCATCGATTTCTGCGCCGACGGATGGTCACTGACCGCCGCAGCACACCACCTCGGCGTGACCAGGCGGCAACTCTATAGCTGGGCGGAGCGGCACGACGACTTCGCGTACGCCATGGATCGCGCGAGAGCTGCCGCATGTGCTTGGTATGAGGGCCGGCTCCGGGAGAGAACAGACGGGCAAGGAACACCAAAAGCAGCGATCTTTGGTGTCATGAACCTTGGTCGCGATGACTGGCGCGAGGCCGAACAAGGCCCATCGGTTGTTATCCAGCTTGCAACGAATGTTGGAGCCAGCGAACAAGCGGCGGTTATAGACGCCCAAGCACGCAGGCTTGGCTACGACATCTCCGGGGGCTTTGGTGAGGAGTCTGCCAGCGACGGTGACAGCCAGGATGACGCCCAGTCATGACCCATAAGGGGCTGATTTTTCATAATTGCTGTTATGCGACATGCGAAAAAGTCGGCGGGTGATCGCCCAATGGTTGATCGATGCCAGGCATTGAGGTGGGGGGGCACCCCCAGATTTCGCGATGGGGCCCACCCCACCCGTGGCCGGGGCCCCACTCTCTGCCCCCTTCCCTCTGTACAGGTGATTGATGGCTCGCAGTCCTGCCCGTGCTCGTTCTCATCGGATTGAGTTTGAGGCGAATCCGACGCAGCGTGAGTTTATTGAGAGTCGTGCTGAGGCGGATTTGTTTGATTGCCGGAAGGGTGAGGGCAAGAGTGCGGCGTTGGCGTGGGCGTGTTTTCATCATACGCGTGATTGTTACATGCGGGATGGTGTTGGTCCGGAGTGGGTTTTCATCCGCGACACGTGGGAGAACATGCGGCGGTCGACTCAGCGCGAGTTTTTTCATTGGTTTCCTCCTGGTGTGATTGGAGATTATGCGGAGGGGAAGAAGGAGTTTGTTTGGCGTGGTGAGCAGGTTGGGTTGGTTGGTCGTGTTACGTTCATGGGGGTGGATGATGAGGCGGATGCGAGCAAGTTGGCGTCGATGCCGTTGGGGGGTTGTGCGATAGACGAGCCGTCGCCGGCTACTGGGGATGGTGGTGGGGTTTCACGGTTTGTGTTTCAGACGGCGATGATGCAGTTGCGTCAGCGTGGTTTGGGTTGGTATGCGATGAAGTTGGCTCAGAACAATCCGGATGAGTCGCATTGGACTTACGAGGTGTTTTGGGATCCTGGCACGCCTCAGATGCGTCCTGTTGGGAAGTTGCCGCCGCGTCAGGTTGGTGGGTTTCGTCCGTGGCAGACGCGGGAGCCGGAGAATGTGAAGAATTTGCCGGCGGGGTATTATGAGGGTCAGAGGGTATTGTTGGCGGGTCGGGATGATTTGATTCGTCGGTTTGTGGAGGGGAAGCATGGTCACCAGCAGGTTGGTCGTGCGGTAACGCCGGAGTGGAGTGATGATGTTCATTTGTCGGTTGGTTTGGAGGCGGTTCGGGGTGTGCCGTTGCAGTTGTTGTGGGATGGTGGGCACAATCCGACGTGCATTGTGACGCAGGTTACGCCGTTGGGGAGTTGGTTGATTTTGGAGGCGGTGGTTGGTGATGGGATTGGGATGGTTGAGTTGATCGAGGATGTTGTGAAGCCTCGTTTGACGGATCGGTTTCGGGATTGGTTTGCTGACAAGGGTGGTCCTGGGTGGCGTCATATTGGTGATCCTGCGTTGGAGAGTCGGGAGCAATCGTCGATTTTGCAGAGTGCTGCGTTGGTGATTCGGCGTGAGTTGGGGGGTAGTTTCATCAAGGGTCCGGTGAAGCCGGATGACCGGGTTAGGCCGCTCAGGGCGGTTTTGCGGAAGTTGGTTGGGGGCCGTGGTTTGGTTCAGGTTGATCGGGTTTGGGCCAAGCCGGTGTGGCATGCGTTGCGTGGCGGGTGGCACAACCGGGTGGGGCGCACTGGGGGTATTGGAGAGATTGTCAAGGATATTCACTCGCATCCTGGTGATGCGGTGGGGTATGGTGCGGCGGTGTTGTTTCCGGTGGGGAGGTTGTTGACGCCGGGGGCGGTTGGTGTTTCGGCGCCGCGGCCATATTTTACGGGTGGTCGTGGTGGATTGGGGTTTGAGCGCCCTGGGTTCAAGGGCTTTCCGAGGGAGTTGAAGGGATGACTATTGTGCCTGCGGAGCGCGTGGTTCGGCAGCGGTCGGTGACGGCGGCGGATCAATGGACGGAATCGTTGCGGATGTTTCCTGGCGAGTTGGCGGATGTTTCGGTTTCTGGCTCGTTCACGGCGACGGTTCGGTTGGAGCGGCGTTTGTTCGGGGCGCAGGCTTGGGGGCTTGTGAAGGAGTACAGTGAGGCGGAGGAGGATGTTTTGGAGGCTGGTGGCATTCAGGATGTCCGGATAGGTGTTGCGTCTGGTGGGTTCACGTCGGGCCCTGTTTTGGTTGTGGTGGCGAAGGGCTGACATGGCCGACAAGCATGATGTTTTGCAGGTTCTTGCGTCGTACAAGGATGAGGCTGTGTCGGCGCGGCTTGTGGGGGATCGGCCGCGGGATGATGTTTGGCGCGAGAACTGGAATTTGTATTGGGGGGTTCACGACTGGGAGGGCAAGGCGGATTGGCAGTCCCGGTTGGCGATGCCGGAGGCGGCGAATTTCGTGGATCGCTGGTCTGCGGCGATGCGGGAGGCGTTGATTTCTGCGGGGCGTTGGTTTGTGGTCGAGGACCCGAAGGACCCGGACCGGCAGTTGGTTCCGCACATCGAGAAGTTGATGGATTATCTTTTGGGGCGGTGTGGCCGGACGCCGCAGGGGCATGTGATTGCGTTTCCTGCGGTGTTCGAGGATTTGATGAAGATCGGGTCGTTGATGCAGTGTGCTGCTGCGGTGACCTGGGATGAGGTTGGTCGGTTCGTTTCGGTTGAGGCGGTTGATCCGCGGCTGGTGTGGCTTGATCCGACGGGCCGCGGGCAGTATCGGATGCGGCGTTCCGAGATCGACAAGCATGCGCTGCTTTCCATGGCGGCCGTGACGTTGGGCGATGATGGGGAATCGCTCTACAACGTTTCCGAGATCGAGCAGCTTTCCGCGTTGGTTTCCGAGCAGGAGCGGCAGGCTCGGGAGGCGTCGGCAGCGCATTCCAGTGACACCACGTCGACTCGCAAGCCGATCACGTTGGATGAGTACCTGGCGAACATCGTGTTGGAGGACGGCACGGTGGTCGGGGAGAACCAGGTTGTGGTCGTGGCGAACGATCGGTTCATCATCCGCGGTCCCGAGGACAACCCTTGGTGGCATGGCCAGGATTGGCTGGTGACGGCGCCCATGGTGACGGTGCCGTTCTCGGTTTACGGCAAGTCGTACATGGAGGATTGGTCGAGCGTGGCCTATGCGTTCACGGAGATGAGCAATCTCGTGATGGATGCGGCGGTGGTTCAGGCGATGAAGTCGTTTGCGGTGCAGGCGAATGCGTTGTCGGATACGCAGCAGTTGGGGCAGTCGCTTGAGCCTTTGAAGATGTACCTTCTTGAGGATGGGCGTCTGCCGCGGGAGTTCATTGCCGAGATCGACATGGGCACGTTGGGGCCGGAGGTGTTGTCGGTCTGGGAGGCGCTCAAGAGCGAGATGCGCGAGGGCGCCAAGCTGAACGAGATCGCGTTGGGGCAGATGGCGCCGAGTGCCGGCACGACGGCCACGGAGATTCAGCAGACGCAGCAGTCCAGCAGTGCGGTGGTGCGTTCGATCGCGCGGACGGTCGAGGAGCGGCTGTTGGAGCCTGTGCTGACGCTGATGTGGGCTACCGCGTTGCAGCATCTTGATTTCGAGAGTCCGGAGGTGCAATCGCACATCGGGCCGGATGCCGCGGGCATGCTTGCCGCGCGGCGCGAGGAGTTTCTTGGGGAGGGCGTGACGTTCCGGGTTCGCGGCATTTCGGCGATGGTCGACCGCCAGGCGAAGTTGCGGAACATGCTGAGCATGTTGCAGGTGGTGGCCAGCAACGAGGCTCTGATGCAGGCGTTTATGAATCGGTTCAGTGTGGAGAAGGTGCTGGATCAGCTCGTGCAGCAGTTCGGCGTCGACCCCACCGAGATGGAGCCTACGGCCCTTGAGCGACTTATGGCGACAGTCACGGCGCCGGCCAACGGGGCAGGGCAGGAAGCGGTTGCGGGCGATCCCCCTGCCATCCCGGACGTTGATGCCGGTGGGCAATCATTGTTTTAACACTTGACATGGGGTTAAATATATGTTCAAGCAGGAGAATGGTGGTGAAATGAACGAACCTGAGTCCGATCTCCCTGGCCTTACGTCTCTGCCCACGACTCTGGGGCAGTCGGATGAGCCTGATCCTGAGCCGGAGGTTGATCCCGGGCAGAGTTCTGGTGTTCCGCCTGAGATCGAGGCGTGGCGGCGCGAGCGCGAGGACTACCAGCAGCAGCTTGAGCGCCAGCAGGCCATGATCAACCAGCTTTTGCAGGGGGTTCGTCCGGCCGGTTCGGATATGCCGCAGCAGCATGCTGCCCCTGCGGCGTCCGCCGGCCTTGATGCGCTTCCTGATCCTGTCGAGAGCCCCGACAAGTTCCGCGAGGCGCTGAACAACTACGTTCGCAGCCAGGTGCAGTCGGCTACGTCGGATTTCGAGCGGCGCCAGACCACTCAGCAGACCCGTCAGCAGCAGATTGCGGCCATTCAGAACCGTTTCTGGGAACAGAATGCCGATCTGAGGGGCTACGATGAGTTCGTGTCGGCGGCTTACAACCGCGAGGCGGCCCGGCTTCAGGGGCTTGGGATGAACCCGGAGGATGTGGTTCTCCGCGACCCCGAGACGGTGACGAAAAGGGTTGCGCAGATGGCGCGCGAACGCATGGCGGAGCTTGGCATCCGCAAAAATTCTGCCCCTTCCGGCAACAGGACGGCCGGGCTATCGGGCGGGACTCGGGGGGTTCCCCCGTCAACCCGGGCTGCCAAAGAGGTGCAGTCCGATCTTGTCGGCGAGATAGAGAAATACCAAACCTCGACGCTCGCCGAGTTCTACGGCAAAGGGGCATAAACTATGGCGTGGACGCTTGATGCGCCGGCAGGGGTGTATAAGAACCACGCCCTGTCGAGTGACGTTCGACGGGCTGCGGTGGCCGACTCCGTTTGGATGGGGTTCGTTCGTCCGGAGCGCAATTACGGCAAGGGTCGTGGCGAGAGCATCACCCTGACGCGGGTGTTCCCGCTGGACCGGGCTACCCGGGTTTCGGAGCTTGACCGGCTCCCGACCGGCCGGCCGTTGGTCGACACCAAGCAGATTTTCGTCGACGAGTGGGGGTTCAAGACCGAGCTTACCCGGTTCGAGGAGAACCTGACCCACTTCAACATCCGCAACCCGTTTCAGATGGCCCTTCGGGACCAGATGCGGCTCACCATGGATGCCATGGTCGCGGATGCGTTCAAGCTGACGCCGATCAAGTACGTTCCCGAGACGGGCGGCAGCACCATTACCACCAACGGCACGCCGGGCGCCCAGGCCACGGCGAACCTTCGGATCCCCGACCTTCGCCGGATGCACGACTACCTCCGGCAGACGCTCAAGGCGCCGAAGTTCCGTGGCGGGAAGTACGTCGGCATCCTGTCGACCAAGGCGGCCCGCGGCATCAAGAACGACTCGGAGTACAAGGACTGGCAGGCGCCGACCACCTCGGGGCCGCTGATTGATGGCCGGCTTCGGGATGTCGAGGGTTTCGCGCTGTTCGAGGCGAACAACGACTGGGCCCTGAACGATGCCATTGGCAACTCAGGCGTGCTCGGGGAGGCGGTGTTCTTCGCTGCCGATCCGGTTGCCCTGGCGGTGGTCGAGAACCCCGAGCTTCGTGCCGACCCGGTTCTTCAAGACCTTGGACGGTTCCGTCAATTCGGCTGGTACGGCACCATCGGCGCCGGGCTGGTTTGGGATGTGGCCGCGCATGCTCGCGTGATCCACGTTTCCAGCACCTAAGGAGGGTGGTTCATGAGCTACGAGCGCAGCGAGACGGAAGTCTCCGGGATCCAGACGCTTTCTACGTCTGGCGTCAAGATGACGGTGGCGCCGGGACGCCCGGTTGATCTGGTGCGGGTCGGGGTTGTTCTCACCACGGCCACCACGGACGCCAACACCCTCATCACCGTGCAGCGTCGTCCGGTGGCTGGCGCCGCGGCGAACGAGGTTACGCTGATGGCCTTCAATGTGCCGGTTGCCGCTGTGGGCACGGTGCATTATGCCGACATCCCGACCCGGGCCGGGGTGCCGGTCGACCCTGGCGCCGACATCACCGTTTCGTCCAACGGTGGCTCTACCGCTGGCGCCGGCCACGTGTTTGTGGAATACTTCCCGCGCGCGTTTGCCGGCCCGCGGGTTGCGTCGGCCAACAAGATCACGGTGGTATAATGCTGGATTTGAACAGGGGCGTCATGACGCGGTTTACGTCCGACGGGTTGCAGGTGTCGATGTACCTGGACGCGCCGGGCGAGTACCTCGACGAAAACGGCGATCCGGTTCCGATGAAGCTGGCGTCTCAAGCCGGGTTCGATACCAAGCGCGATGTGCGTGAGGCTGCCCGGCTTGAGAAGTTGCGTCTGGCCAAGGCGAAGATCGATCTGGAATACGTTGACAACGACGATGATTTCCAGGTTCTTGAGCACATCGAGAACGGTGGCAAGTTGAAAGTTCGTCGCATGGCGAACGGCAGGCACGCCATCTTCAACGAGGCGGGGGAACGCATCACCAAGCGGGACTTCAACCAGGCCGAGGCCGAGGACTTGATTGCCAAGTCGCAGGCCTTGGTTTCAAGCAGAAAGGCACCGAAAAATGAAGCAGCTCGAAGCGCGGCGGCGTAAGTCCGGCGGCGGCGGTCGCTGAGATTTCGCGATCTACGGGGGCGGGGGAAACCCCGCCCTTTGCATATGAGGGCTTGCGGTGGATTTCAGCGCGATACAGTCCAAGGTCCGTGACTACCTGGTGGACCTCCCGACGGAGACCAACGCCCTGGTGGCGGATTGGGTCAATCATGCCCTGCGCACGGTGCAGGATAGGCACAACTTCCGGGCCATGGAGGCTCAGGCTGATTTCGTGACGGTCGCGGATGCGCGGGTGTTGGGCGCGAAGCCGTCTGATTGGAAGGAGTTCCGTCTGCTGCCGTGGCTCGAGACGGCCGACGGGGCCACGCGGGAGATCAGGTGGGCGAGTAGCATTTCCGAGATGGTGCGGGGTTTCGGGGTCAGCAGCGATCACGACACCGGCACTCCGCGGGCATTGCTGGAAACGCCGACGGAGTTGCACGTCTGGCCCCTGCCGGATGGCCGGAGCCAGTGGGGCGATGGCGAGTATCGGCTGAGGGTGCCGTATTGGCGGTTCCTGCCGCCCATGACTGCCGGCGCCACCGAGTCGTTCTTCACGCGGGATATGGGTTGGGCTCTGGTGTTCCTGGCGGTGGCCGATGGGATGATCTTCAACCGCGAGGAAGAACGTGCCGCGGTGTTCATCAGCAAGGCCGAACAGGAAATTGGCCGGGCGGTGGGGTTGGACCGGCGTTCCCGGATTGGCGAGCGCCAGACGCTTCATGTGAACCGGATGTTTTCGCAGCGTCGCCGGGTGATGTGGCGATGATGAGGTGGGCGAGGTGTTTGGTGTGTGGCCGGCTGTTGGGCCGGTGTTTGAAATGTCGGATTGAGGGGCGGCGCGGATGGGCTGGGATGTAGACAAGCCGGGCGACAGCGACATTGTTTCGCAGTACCCGGCGAACGAGCGTGCGCAGCGCGCTTCCGTCAGGGATGTGTTCGACGAGGAACACCACGCCGAGGGCGCCAGCCAGGGCTATCATCGCGCGGTCACACTCACCGACCTTGCCGGCGATCTGACCGTCCCGGCGGGCTCGGTGGGCATCTGGAACGATGGCGGCCAGCTCAAGACGCGGGTTGGCACGGGGTCGGTCGGGCCTGTTGGTATCCCCACGGGCGGCATCATCATGTGGTCCGGGTCGATCGCCAACATCCCGGACGGCTGGGCGTTGTGCGACGGCTCCAATGGAACCCCCGATCTGCGAGATCGGTTCGTTGTCGGCGCAGGGAGCACGTACGCTGTTGGCGCTACGGGTGGCGCGGCGACTGTGGCGCTCACTACTGCCCAGATGCCGGCGCATACGCACACCGGAACTACGAACACCACCGGCGCGCATACCCATAACTACACTGCGGCGGGATGGGGCGGCGGCTCGGGAAATTTCTCGTGCTGTGCAAGCTGGGGCAACATGACGCAAGCGACAACGTCGTCAGGCAACCACTCACACACCTTCACAACAGCCGCAACTGGTAGTGGTGAAGCACACGAAAACAGGCCCCCATACTATGCCCTGGCCTACATCATGAAACTCTAGATGGGGACGACAACAAATGACCATCTACGTGGATTTCAAGCACGGCATTTTCGAAGGACCCGATGGGTCGTGTTCGTGTGCGTATAGTGAGCCGGGGGTTGCCTACTATGTCATTGACCATGAAGACGGGTCATGGCGTGAAAGCATCCCGTTTGACGGCCGGGAGCCGTTAGATCAAGGGGCTGAGGCGCTGTGGCGGCAAAGGTACAACGACGCCATTTCAGGGATTGATGCGCTGCCGCCAGAGCCTGAGCCTGTCAAGGTCTTGACGCTTGAACAGTTTGTAGAATTTACCAATGAGCCGCAATAGGGGCAACCCGACGCTTATGCCCAATCTGGGGGTGTACTTTGACCGCCCCTCGATTGCTTTGCCCGAACGTGCGCTGAAGGATTGCCGCAATGTTCGTGTGAAAAACGGCAAGGTCGTCCGCGACAACATGGGCTGGGGGCACTTTCCGTCGGAGGCGGACCAGATTTGCCTTTGCGGCCAAGCGGTTATGGGCATTGACAACTTTTTCCCCACGGCCGGCGGGCAGCTTCTGTTGTTCGGCACCACCCGCGACCTGTACCGCTACCGTGAGTCCGAGGAGGACGTGGTTTTCATCAATCCGCGCTACGAGGCGGGCACGATCGCCGTGACCAACGCATCCGCCACGGTGACGGGCACTGGCACGGCGTGGCTTGCCAACGTGGAACCCGGCGACTTCCTGCACGTTGGCGCCACCGGCCAGACCGATCCGGCTGCCGAGTGGCTTGAGATCGCCACCGTCGTCAGCGATACCGAACTGACGCTCGCCGCGCCATACGCTGGCAGCACCGCATCGGGGCAGTCGTACACGGCCCGCAACATCTTTCACGGCGACCTGGTAAGCCCTTGGAAGTTCGAGACTTTTCCGATGGCGACCAATGTCGTCGGCTCGGACGGCGATCGCTGGTATGCGACCAACGGCCGTGATCGCGTCGTGGGTTGGGATGGCGTGGCGACGCAGGTGTATCGGCCGGACCTGGGCGACATGGAGAAAGCGTCGTTCATGGTGCGCCACAAAAACATGATGATCTATGGCGACATCACCCGGAACGGCACCCGCCGTCCGTTCTCCATCCGCAACTCGAACATTGGCGAGCCTGAGAACGTGGTGTCCGGCCTGTCGGCTGAGTTCGTGGTTCACGATGGCGTCGATACCCTGCTGACTGCCGCAACGCTTGGCGACAACCTTGTCATCTATGGCGAGCGGTCGGTGACCCTGGCACAGTTCGTTGGCCCCGACCTGATGTTCATTTTCCGCAGCGTTATCAGTGGCTTGGGGCCGCTGTCATCGCGGGCGGTGGCCGACTTCGGTGACTTCCACCAGTTCATCGGGCCGGATGCGCAGTATCGCTTCGATGGCATTTCGGTGCAGGAAATCGGGTTCCAGGTGTTTCGGGAGGTCACCAGGAAGCAATCGCCGCAACGTCGGGAGATGATCTTTGGTCATTTCGATGAGGAGAACGGCGAGTTGCTTTGGGTCATGCCGCTTACCACCGATCCCGACCCTGACGATGGCCCCCCGACAACGGCTTACGTCGAGCACTACCTGGAGGGTGTCGGCAACGAAAACCCATCACCGTTCACCGTGCGTGATCTGCCCGCCACCGCCATGGGTTTTTACGACCGGGAAGCGACCCTGACCTGGGATGCGATTGAGGAAACGTGGCAGGAAATGAACTTCCGCTGGGATGACAGGTTCCTCCAGGGCGCGTTTCCGTTCAATCTGATGGGCACCGCCGACGGCTACATCTACGTGCTTGGATCCGTCGATTCGAAAGTTGGCGAGCCGATCCATTCGTGGGCGCGCTTCGGGCGTCGTCCGTTGGGCACCGTGCGGCGCAAGGGCATGATCCAGCGCGTCTACCCGTTCGCGAAGCAGATGCAGGGCGCCGGGTATCCCCTGAACGTGCGCCTGCACATGAGCAACACCACCGACGGCGACACCGGCGTGATGGGCCCATATCCATTCGACCTGACGATGGCTACGAGCAAGCACTTCGTCAGCACGCGGGCGGTGGGCCGGTATGTGGAGCTTGAGTTCTCCACCAATGGCGTTGGTAGAGGCTGGGAGATAACCGGTTACGACATGGACATTGCGCCGGCAGGTGAACGCTGATGACGGAACACAGGAAGGCTGCGGTAGAGGCCCGGCTTAAGCGGAAACGCGGCGCATCCTCGGCCGCCGCGGAGTTGGTCCAGGCGCATTTCAGGGCTCAAGCCGATCTTTATGGATGGTGCCCGCGGTGCGGCAAGAAGCGCATCGGCACCTGGGAGCAACTTCTCGGTCCGTGTGGTTGCGATGCGCCCGGTCCGTGAGCGCCCGCTCTTTCCTCACATCGTCCCGGAGACTCCGCGGGGCCTTCTTGACTTTGCCGGCTCGCTTGTCCGCCAGCTTGTCGAGGTTCTGTCGGAGATGGCGTACCGGCTGAACCGGACGCTGCCGAAGGATGGATCAGAGGCGATGGGCCACCCGTTGCCGTTGGCGACATTCACCGTTGCTACCCGCCCGCCTGCTGCCGATTGGGCCGGGGGCGTGATATACGTTTCGGATGCGAGCACCGGGGCGAAGTTTCAGGGGTCGGATGGAAGCGCATGGGTGAATCTGGGTTGATCGAGGGCTTCCGCATTGCAAATCCGGCCGCTTATGCGTTGCCGGAAGTGCATGAGTTCGTGTTGCGGGCCTTTTCCAAGGGCGCCACGGTGGGGCCGCGGGATGCGCTGATGGAATTGATCGCCAATGCGCAGAACGAAAGCCTGGTGGTGATGATGTGGCGGGAAGGCGGGCTGTTCCGGGGCATGGCGGTTGTCATACTGCCGGTCAGCCGGCTGATGCCTGCTGCCAGCGTTCTGCATTTCTACACGGAAGGAACGGGCAGACTGCGGAGCGCGATGGCTAATTCCATCGTGGAAGTTGTAAAATCCGCCGGCTTCGATAAGATAGAAACGATGAACCTGCGCTCGGGCCGGGATGCGGCGTTCGAGCGCATGTGGCGCACCGCCGGGAAGGTTTCCAGGGTTGGCACCCTGTTCGAGATTGACATAGGGGGCGACGATGGGCGGGATAGCTAGGGGCCTGTTCGGGAGCAAGGGCAAGGCGGGAACCCCGGCCCAGGTTGTCGATACCACGCCCGATGAGTTCGTGGGGCTTCGGGGGCCGGTAGCCGATGCGCTCAGCGGGTTGATTTCCAGCGGTGGAGGTCCGCAGTTCCAGGGGCCATTCGCCGCGCCCATGACCGGGAACGAACAGACGCTGTTGCAGCAGGCGTTCGGCCAGACGGTCAACGCGCCCGGCACTGATGCGGCATCGCAATTTCTGACGCAGGTTCTTGGCGGCCAGTTTCTGACGCCCGACAGCAATCCGTTCTTGCAGCAAGCCATTCAGGCCGCACAGCGCCCGGTGTTGGAGCAATTCCAGGACGCTGTGATGCCGCGGCTCCAGGCGCAGTTCACCCGCGCCGGGCAATTCACGCAACCGCAGGCGTCATCCCCCTTCGACATGGCCGCCGCGCTCAGCAGCCGGGGCCTCGCCAACGCCCTTGGCGACATTTCCACGAACATGTCGTTCGGGAATTTCCAGGCTGAGCGTGGCCGGCAGCAAGAGGCGGCACAGCTTCTCCCGGCGATCGAGAGCGAGCAACTCGACCGGACGATGCGTGGCCTTCAGGCTCAGGCATTGCCAAGGATGATCCAGGAGCTTGGCATCGAGCGGGGGATGCAGGAATTTCAACGCAGGGTTGACGTTCTGCTGACGGCAATTGCCCAGGCTGGCACGCTGGCTCAGGCGCAGCCTGCCACGTTGCCGGGCACACCGGGCACCGCGGGATCGCCAGGGTTTCTCCCGGCATTCCTGGCCGCCGGCGCTAGAGCTGGTGGGGAAGCATTGGGGGCTAAGCTGTTCGGATGACCAGGGTAATCTTTCAGGGCGCGACTCCTCCCGCCGGCCCAAGCGGGTTCGAGCAGGCCATGCCGTTGATTGGTGCCGGGCTGGGTGAAGGTCTTGGCCAGGGCATGCAGAATGCGTTCATCGGGCGCCAGCGCCAGGGCTTGTTCGATGCCATGACGCCGGAGGAAGGTTTCGGCGAAGGCGACCCCCGGCGCAAGGTGCTGGCGCTGTTGCAGTCGAACCCGTCGCTGCTGGCCGACGAGCAGATGTTCGGCCAGCTCATGGGCATGATGAAGCCGGCGGAGGACCCTGCGATTGTCCGGGCGGTTGAGGCTGCTGGTGTGCAACGCGGCACGCCTGAGTTCCGGGATGCCGTGTTGCGTGGTTCCGGGGCGCTGGAGTCATCGCCTGAGATCGTTCGGCTGCAGCAGGCGCGGGACCAGGCCATTCAGGCTGGCGACCCTGCCCGTGCTGCCGAGATAGAGCGCGCCATTCAGAAGTCGGCGGGCGACCTTGAGCGCGCCAGGATTGCCGAGTCGCGCGCTGCCCGTGCTGCTGCCGCGGCGTCTGGCGGTGGTACAGACCGCGGCGATCAGCGCGATCG
>REEP01000129.1 GCA_007695045.1 Rhodospirillales bacterium
CGTGGAAGATGCCGGCGACCATCGACGATCCGGCCATCCTGGACGAGATCAAGGACGCGCTTCAGACCATCGGTTACGCCGACGCCCGGCAGTAACGCCGAGCGGGTTCGAGGTGATGCGGGCGTGGTCTGCCACGGCAGCCACGCCCGCCGTCGTTCGGTTCAGAGGCCCACGTCCTCCATCCATTCGGTAAAGCAGCGCTCTCCTGCTGCCGTCATGGCGGACGACCAGCGGCGGGTGTCGGCCCGCAGGCCGGCCACGCTCACGCCCGGCGTCGCGGCGATTTCCCCCGTATGGCCGATGAACCAGCGCTCCAGGCCAACGCCGGCGGCCTCCGCATGGAATTGCAGGGCGAGTGCCGCCTGTCCGTATTGAAACGCTTGGTTTTCGCAGATGTCGGTAGCGGCGAGGCGGGTGCCCCCGTCCGGCAGGTCGAAGGTGTCGCCGTGCCAGTGCAGCACCGCCGTGGCCGCCCCGTCGAGGTGACGGAGGCAGGAATTCTGCCCGGCCGGTGTCAGGGTCAGCGGCGCCCAGCCGATCTCCTTGGCCGGGGCCGGATACACACGGGCACCCAGCGCCCGTGCCATCAGTTGTGCGCCGAGACAGATGCCGAGGGTGGGCCTGTCCGCGGCCAGCCGCCATTCCAGCAGCCGGGCTTCGTCGGCGAGGAAGGGGTAATCGGCGTCGTCCATGGCGCCGATGGGGCCGCCCAGAACGACGAGCAGCGCCGGCTCGATCGGGTCGAGCGCGGCAATATCATCCACGCCGGCCTCCACATAGCGGACCATGTGTCCGCGCGCCGCCAGCAGCGGGGCCAGCAGCCCCACATCCTCGAACCCGACGTGGCGAATGGCAATGATCTGGGTCATGAATTCCTACAGCCCCTACTTGGCCACATAAATAGGCCACGAAATCATACCTCGAAGGCACTTCGTGGAACGCCTGACTGCCGGATAATCGATTGAAGCGTGCCGATGCGAACTTCCGAATGGTCTGGTATAGGGACGGTCAGAGTTCCCGTCGGAGAGCTTTTCTGGAGTACGATGTGGCTGCCGCGCCGACGCACAACCCTGAAGCCGTGGTGCATGAGAATATCTGCGATTTGCTGACCGGAGAAGACGCGAACTTTACCCAACCGCGACCTCGACTTGAGTAACGTAGACCTCTTGTTTCAAACGGCTTTGAATTTCCGCTGGCGCAGCGCACTCGAAAAACAAGGTCAGGGCCTCGCGAAGGTTGTCCCGCGCCTGTTCGATGGTCTCGCCCTGGCTGGCGATGTCCACTTCCGGACAGAGTGATACGAACCCCGCGCCTTCCCGCTCGATGATCGCTGTCAGCTTCATCACATGCTCCCAAACCAATGGCCGCAACGGGCCCCTCGGACCTCAGCATAAACCATCCGAGGGGCCTTGGCAGCGGGTGGATGACACGGGTGGATGACACGGGTGGATGACCGGCCTCACCCTTCGTGGCGGTTATTCGACGCGGCCGGGCAGGCCTGGCCAGGTGAGCGAAAGCGGCGATTCCTCGCCCACGGGGATGTCCCTGACCTTCAGTCTGCCGGGGCAGTTGATCGCGTCCGGCGTCAGAACCACCCGGTGGCTGTGCCAGAAGGGACCGTCGTTGTCGGGATTGCCGTCACTCCACCGCTTCGGGGTGTACCCGCTGTTCGCGATCGGCCGAAGCGGCGCGAACCGACGGGACTCGGGCGGCCAGGGTGGACGCCATCCAGGCTTCGTGGTGCACCAGATCGCGGGTGGCCTTGAGGGCGTCATAATAGCGGCCATCGTCGACGGCTGCGCGGATCCGGGTGACCGTTGGTGCGGTGCTGGGCACGGCCTCCTGAAAGGCCTTGATCAAGGCGACGAAGGCGGCCCGGTACGACGGCCGCTGGTCGGGAAACAGATAGAGGCACTGCAAAGCATAATAAACCCGCCCAGCCGGGGTCAGCGCGTCCTCCGGCGGCAGCACGTCCTCGCTGCGCAGGACCTCGGCCTCGTTGCACATCAGGAACGATGCCGTCCGGCCGGAGGCGTTCTCCAGCACGGCACCGTTGATGATGATCTTGCGGCCCTTCTTGAGGTGAATCAGCAAGGCCATGAAGGTTCCCTTCCGCGCGGTCGGCGCCGTGTGGTGTCCGAAGTTTGCCCTCGACCGGGTTCAGTTTCGGTTATCGGAACAGGCCAAGGATCGCATGCGCATGCGCGTGATCGGCATGCCAATGGTGCTGCGTTGACTGTCGACGATGCAGGGCGACCAATGCCCAGGCCTCGGCATCGTCGCCGCAGCCGTCACCGTTGGTCGGCCGTGCCGGGCCGGCGCCGTCGGCATTTTCCGCAGGGGATGGCCGTACGTGATCCAGCATCCGGGCGTTGGCGCGGACGGCTTCGGCGATCGTCAGCTTCTCCATACGGATCTCCGATATTGCACAAGGCGCTCCTGGCACATCTTTGAAGTGTAGCAAACATGGCCTGTGAGGGCCACAACTTTTCCGAGTAGTATCTCGCGCCGGCATTGCCGGCTTGGCGCAATCGGCATGATCTGCCGGGTCGGCCCGTTTGTTCCTGCCGTCGGCCGGGCCTGTCGGATCGACGGAGCCCCATGTCGGCGACATTTTTTTGTTCAAGGTCAGGATGTTGACCGAGGCTTCGGAATCTGGCCCGGCGCTTGCTTGGTGTATGCCGCGCATGATCCCCTGATGAGGGCTTACGATCAATGTCCGACCTGTCTCTCCTCCTCGCCGCTCCGGACACCCGCAGCAGCGGTCAGCCTGTCGCCGCGGACAAGCGGCAACCCGGCACCGGCGAGGCATTGGGCGGCTTGGCCGTCTCCTTCCAGGCGCTGTTGCAGCACAGCGCGACGCCGATCCATGTGTCGCAGCAGGCCGATCTGGCCGCGGCTATTGGCCGGGCCGATTCCACCCGCGCCGGCACGGCCGATCGCGGTGTAGAGCGCCAGCCGGACCGGCCCTCCGACCGTCCCTCGGACCGCCCGACCGCGCGTGACCGGGCTGGGACTGAACCGGGCGCCGCGCCGCGCCCGGATGCCTACGGCGCGGGGCGGTCCGCAATGTCGGCGGCCACCGCCGACCGCCGATCGCCCTCGGTCGAGGCTGATACGACGACACGGCCGGCCGCGGTACCGATCGGGCACAGCGCCGGGCGCGAACCGCCGGCGACGGCGCCCGGCCTTGCCGGCTTCGCTGCCAGCCACACTGCGGGTGCGCTCTCCGGCGGCCAGACATCCACCGATCTGACCGCCGCGGCTCTCCTCGCGGCTCGGACGGCGCCGCTACCGGGCCCTCTCGCCACGGCGCAACAGCCGGGGCTGGCGATGGCGGTGGGTGGCGACGCCGGCGTCGCCGGCCAGAGTACACCGACCACGCAGAGCGCATTGCTGTCGGCCGCGCTCGTGGCCGCGGGTGTGCCCGGCGGACGGATCGACGTGACCTTGGCCCGGCACGGGGATGCGGCCATGCCGCCGGCCGCGACCGCGTTGGCGCCAGCCGCGGTGCTGGCCGTCGGCGAAAACGTACGCGGTCCGGTGCTGTCCACGCCTGGGACAATCTCTGCCGCCGGCGGCGAGGGTGCGACTTCCCTGGCATTCCAGGCGCTGGCCGCTGGCAGCGGCAACTCCGCCACCGGCTCGGCCCAGACAGCACTTGGGACACTTTCGGCCATGACCGGCACTGCGGCGGAAGCCGGGGCGGCCTTCGCGCCCGTTCCGGTGCCGTCGACAGCATCCGTGACAGCATCGGCGACCGGCGTCGGCGCCGCCGCTGGGACCGCCACCGCAGCGCCGACGGCGCTTTCGGATGGACCCGGACTCGGCGCCACGGCCACCGCGCCCGTGGACACGGCCGGTGGTCGAAGCGAAGCGGTGCTGATGCGGGCGCAACCGTTCGCACAGCGGGCGGTCAGCGATCAGGTCTCCGTCCACATCACCAAGGCGGTGCGCGAGGGCAGCGACCAGATCGAGATCAAGCTCCGCCCCGCTTCGCTCGGCCGGGTGGACGTCCGCCTGGAACTGGGCGCGGACGGCCGCGTGCTGGCCACGGTCACCGCCGATACCCGCCAGACGCTGGAGTTGCTGCGGGCCGATGCTAGGGGCCTGGAGCGCGCTCTCCAGGACGCCGGTCTTCAGGCGGATTCCGGCAGTCTCAGTTTCAACCTGCGCGGCGACGGCGGCCGGCCTGACAGCGAGGCCCCCGGCAAACACCGGACGGCAATCGCCGAAGGGGCGGCGGACGACGGCGATAAACCGGTCACGGCCGCGGCCACCATCGCCGAGCGAAGCGCCACGCGCCCCGGCGGCATCGACATCCACGCCTAGCCTCGCGGCCGCCAGAGAACAGGGAGTGCCAGTTCCATGTTGTTCACCGGTATCAGCAATGCCGCAGCGCCGGCGCAAGGAACGCAATCGGCCGCCAAACAGGAGCAGTTGCAGGACGACCTCAACCGCTTCCTCACCCTGCTGATCACCCAGTTGCAACACCAGGATCCGCTGGATCCCATGGATGCTAACGAGTTTACCGCGCAGCTGGTGCAGTTCGCTTCCGTGGAGCAGCAAATCTACCAGAACGCCAACCTGGAAAAGCTGCTGAAGGTTCAGGAGAACAGCCAGGTGGCGGCGATGGTGAACTATCTCGGCACTTGGGCCGAGGTGACGGGCAAGCACCTCGTGCTGGAGGACGGTGCGGCGGAAGCCACCTACACGCTTAACGCGAACGCGGCCGACACCACCATTGCCGTGAAGGATGCGTTCGGACGGGTGGTGTTCGTGACGGCGGGGGAGACCACCGCCGGGCGTCACACGTTCACCTGGTCGGGGCGCGACGGCAACGGCAACCGCCTGCCGGACGGCAACTACACCGTAGAAGTGGCCTCCCGCAACCGCGAGGGCAGGTTGCTGGAGGTGGCGCAGACCGGCTTCGGGCGGATCACCGGGGCGGCCGCCGACGGCGGGCGGGTGAGCCTGCTGCTGGGCGATGCCCCGGTGCCGATGGAGGAGATCCTGTCGGTGAAGGAAGGTCCGGCCACGGCCGGCGGCTGATTCGGCCATGTCCATCCGGATCAACGGTTCAACGAGTGTGCCGCCCATCTGGCGGCGGTCGATCAGAGGAGACCGGTCATGAGTCTGTTCGGTGCGATGACCTCGGGGGTATCGGGCCTGGTGGCCCAGTCCAGCGCCATGGGCGCGATTTCGGACAACATCACCAATGTCAACACGGTGGGATACAAGAACGTCAAGACCGATTTCCAGTCGCTGGTCACCAAGCAGACGTCGGTTACGTTCTACTCCGCCGGCGGGGTTCAGGCCAAGCCGAAGCAACTCAACGACGTTCAGGGCCTGCTCCAGGCGACCACCTCGCAGACCGACATGGGCGTGTCCGGTTCGGGCTACTTCGTGGTCAACGAGGCGAGTCGCCCCACCATCAACAACCAGTTCCTGTTCACCCGCGCGGGCTCGTTCTTCCAGGACGAGGAAGGTTTTCTCCGCAATACCGCGGGGCTGTATCTCCAGGGCTGGCCCACCGACCCGGCCGGCAACGTAGTTCTGCCCCAGGGCAGCGGTGCCGGCTTGGTCAACCAGAACATCATCTCCACCGATTTCCTCCAGAGCATCAACCTGATCCGGGTGGGCGGCACCGCCTCCGAGACATCCCGCATTTCCATGGGCGCCAACCTGCCGGCGACCGATGCCATCGGCGACAGCCACAAGGTGGACATCCAGTTCTTCGATACCCTCGGCGTCACCAACGACGTGAGCTTCCAGTTCACCAAGGCCGGGCCCAACCAGTGGGACCTGACGGTGGAACCGCCGCGCGGGACCTCGGTGCTGACGCTGTATGATGACGCGGGGGATGTGTACAAAAGCATTGGGCAGTTGCAGTTCACGGGCCGGCCGAACGCTGCATCGACCTTCACGATTAACGGTGCCGACTTCACGTTCGTGGACGCCGCTACCGATGTGGCGGCAAGGCAGATCGATCGACGTGACGGGCGAACTCTCGCCCAGATCGTCGGGGATCTGACAACCGTTGTGAACGACGCGTTCCCCGGCGTTGCCGCGCCGAAGCTTGGCAATGCCACGACGCTGCTGCTGACCGGTGGTGGTGCGGACCTAGCGGTGACCGGTCTTGCCAACCTGACGACGGGCGCGCCCGCCGTCCCGGGAACGGTCCAGACGGCCGCCTTCACCGTCGAGCGGCGCACGGCGACAGCCCCTGCCATCACCTTCAATGCCCAGGGTGTTCCGGCCAATTTCGGTGTATCGGCCATGGCCGTGCTCGGGTTCGCCAATGGCGCTTCCGACATCGACGAGGTGGACCTGACCGGCGATGGCAACATCGACGTGAACCGCATGGTCCTCGACTTCGGCAATGTCGGCGAGGGCAACGGCATGACCCAGTTCGGCGCCGAGTTCACCCCCACCTTCATCCAGCAGAATGGCGCCCGCTTCGGGGTGTTTGCCGGCGTCACCATCGGCGAGGACGGGCTGATGACGGCGCTGTTCGACAACGGCGAGATCCGGCCGATCTTCAAGATACCCGTCGCCACCTTCGTCAACCCCAACGGCCTGGAATCGCGCACCGGCAACGTCTGGAACGCCACCCAGGCCTCGGGCGATCCCACCCTCCGGGTGGCCGACAACGGCCCGGCCGGGCAGGTGGTGCAGGCGGCGCTCGAAGCCTCCACCGTCGATATCGGCGAGGAATTCACCAACATGATCATGGTCCAGCGCGCCTATTCCGCCGCGACCCGGATCATCTCAACCGCCGACGACATGCTGGAGGAATTGGTCCGCATCAAGCGCTGACGCCACTGACCTGCTGAGAGGCAACATTCCCGGCTTTCGTATTATCTGATCGGGAATATTGCCAGTGGTTACCGGCGCAAATCTGCAACCATACCCGTTTCGGTGGGCGTTTTCGAAAGTGCGTGGCTTGCGAGCCGGTCGTGGTGCCGCAGGAGTGCCTGAGGGGTGACGTCTTGTCGTTGCCGGGCCCCGGCGGTTCACCCGAGGCTTCATCCTCTTATCGTTCGTCAGGGGGCGGGGTCGCGGTCCCACGGGAAGTCGATCCAGACGTCCTGAGGAACGTCGCGGACATAGGTATCGACCAGGTGCCGGCCGGCCGGTTTGGCGTAGAGGGTGGCGAAATGCGCCCGGGGCAGCAGCTTTCGGACCGTTTCCGCCGTGGCACCGCTGTCGGCCAGGTCATCCACCATCAGCCAGCCCATGCCGCCGTCGCGCACGCCGTCACCGGCCGCTTTTAGCGTCTTAACCGGCCCCTTGCGGCGGCCGTCGTAACTGGCGATACACACTGTCTCGACCAGCCGCAGGCCCAGCGCCCGGGCAATCACGGCAGCCGGCACCAGCCCGCCGCGGCTGACCGCCACCAAGCCATGCCAGGGCCCGAGTGTCGCCAAGCGGCGGGCGAGGTCGGCGGCATCGCGATGGGTTTCGTGCCAGCTCACCACATGCACGGCGCCCGCCGTGAGAAGCTGCGAGGATGTTTCCATGATCGGTGCCCGTCCCGGCCCGTTGCCGGGCTCGACCGGCCGCCATCGGCCAATCACCGCGATGATGCGGTCACCGCCCCCAGGTGTAAAGCCCGAGCCGGCGTCCCCGGCCGCGCGCTCTCTTGCCGCGCGCTCTCTTGCCCGCGCATGCCGGCACGGATGCCGAGAATGCTTCAGGAAACGTTGAGCGTGCCTTCCGTGCGGCTCGCGAGGGCACGCAGATGCGCCTCCAGTCGGGCGTCTGCGGTGTCGCCGTGCTTGCGCATCCAGTGCCGGAAGAACGTTGCCACCGCCGGCCAATCCGGTGGCGCGAATGCCACGTCCATGTTGTGCAGCATGTCTTCGGCGTCGCTGATCAGCTGATCATGATCCGCCTTGTGGTCGGCGTAGTCGGGAAAACCGGTTAGTCGCATCACCCATTCCTCGTTACGGAAATGGGCCCTGGCATAGGACAGCAGCGCCGCCGCGCAGTCACGGAAGAGCGCCTCGTCTCCGCCAGCCTCCAGCGTCCGCGTCATCTCGTGCCACAGGTCACGCATCCGCTCATGATCGCGCCGCATGAGCAAGCAGGCCGCTTCCAGCCGTTCCCGGTCCTCGCCAACGGAGTCCATCTGCATCAGCCTTCGCGCTCTCAATCGTCCAACCGGAGTCGTCGGGCCAAGCCCCGCCCACCCAGGCCCCGCCCTGCAAAGTGGGAAGCCGTCTTCGCAGTTGCAAAAAATCGTCGGCGTCAGCTTGGCCGGGTGTGGCATTCCTGCCGCGCCCGCGGCCCGGCCCTGGCAACGCGGGTCCGGGGACTTGGGCGGTGGAGGGATCAGGCGGATTGTCGCTGCCGGCGCTTCAGCAATTCCATGATCATCGCCGCCGTCTGTTCAATGGACTGGCTGGTGACGTCGATCACCGGCCAGCCGTTGCGGGCGAACAGGCGGCGGGCATCCAGGATCTCGCCGCGAATGACATCGACGTCGGCGTAGGCGTCGTTGGGTTTCTGTTTCAGCATGCTGAGCCGCTTGGCGCGGATCCGGGCGAGTTGATCGGGCTGGATCGTCAGGCCGACGATGAGTGGCTTTTTGGCCCGGCACAGGGCATCGATGGCAGGCATGCCGGGTACCAGCGGCACATTGGCCGCCCTGATCCCGCGATGGGCCAAGTACATGCACGTGGGCGTCTTGGTGACGCGGGAGACGCCCACCAGAACCACCTCGGCGTTCTCGATGTCGTGGCCGCCGATGCCATCATCGTGCGCCAGGGTAAACCGCATCGCGTCCAGCCGGCGAAAATACTCCTCGTCCATGCGGTCGCGCGGGCTTGCGCGAAAGCGCACGGTGGCGCCGGTGTGCTCCGCCAGGGTGGTCACGAACGGGTCGAGCACGAACAGGCAAGGCACTTCGATGATCCGACAGCCGTCTTCCAGGGCTTGGCGGTTTTCCTCGTCCGACAGGGTGTGGAAGACGACGCCCTGGGTTTCCGCCACGATGGCCAGGACCTCGTTCACCCGTTCGATTGAACGCACCAGATTCCAGACGAACCGCTCCACATCCAGGTGGTCGAGCTGGCCGACGACGCTCCGCGCCAACAGATCGATCAACTCGCCCGAGGAGGGAGAGACCAAGTGCAGGACCACGCGCTTGCTTTCCATCTCACCTCCGGCATCGGCCACGAGTGGGTCGGGTCCAAGAAACCAGTCAACGATGATAACCGCCATCGAGGCGAAGCACACTCCCGTTGATCATCACGTTGCTGATGACATGCAGGACGAGGCGGGCGAATTCCGCCGGATCGCCGAATCGATGGGGAAACGGCATCTGGTTGGCCAGACGGGTGTTGAGGTCGCGTTCCATCGAAAACAGCGTGGGCGTGCTGAACAGACCCGGCGCGATGCCGATGACGCGGATGCCGGCTTCCCCGAGTTCCCGGGCCGCGGGCAGGATCATGCTGACCACGCCACCCTTGGACGCGGAATACGCGGCTTCGCCGATCTGCCCTTCGTACGCGGATACGGATGCCGTGGAGATGATCACGCCGCGTTCCCCGTCGGTCTTGGTGGGCAGCGAGGCCATGTCGGCGGCTGCCAAGCGCATCATATTGAAGGTGCTGATCAGGTTCACTTCCACCAGATAGCGGAACGCCTCCAGTGGCATCGGGGCGCCACGGTCCAGGATGCGCTGCGGGTGCGCACGCCCGACGCAATTGATGAGGACGCGGGCCGGACCGTGCAGGTCCCGCGCGTACGCCCATGCCGCTTCCGCCGCGTCGGCGTTGGCCAAGTCGCACGGCACGGCAAGCCCGCCGATCTTGGCAGCGACCGCTTCCACCCCCTTGGGATCGATATCGATCACCGCCACCTTGGCGCCGGCTTCGGCCAGATGCAGGGCGGTCTCTGCCCCGAGGCCGGAGGCCCCGCCCGTGACCACTGCTGAACACTGCCACAAATCCATCGTGTTCTCTCCCCCTGCGGCGGGCATGTGCGCCGCCGCATTGTGTTGTCCTGTTCGAGACTTCTGCGGCCTCGCGCCGAACGGGCAGGGTGGGTTCGGCAAACGGGACCAGACCCGGCACCCGCGCGGTGCCGGGAAGCTACAGCATTGTGACGGCCGTGTGCAGGCTAAAGTGTGGGTTGGTCCGTTTGCCTCCCTGAGGCGGTTATGGCCGACGCAAGCAATGCCTCGACGCCACCACAGAAGGTGCGGAAGCTGGCCGAGCGGTTGGTGTTGACGTCCAAGTGCGGCGCAATCCGGCGGGCGACTTCTATTTTCGGGAACACTTCGGGATAGCTGCCGTGGCGCTTGAGCAACCGGTGCAAGGCTTCCCAGGTGCCGCCTGTGATCGCATCCGGATCGCGGAAGCGCGCCTTTCTTGCGAACGGCGGCACTCTCGGAAACGCGGACCTTACCGCACGCTCGTCGCCGAGAAACCAGGCTTCCAGTTCTTCAATGGCGAGGCGAGTCGCCACAACAAAATCAGCGTCGCCGTCGGGTGCAGCCTTGCTCGCAAGCCCGGCCTGAGAGACCATGCGTTCCAGTCGTGCCTTCAACTGTCGACAGTCATCGCTGTCGCGATCCACAAGGATGACGATCTTGAGCCGTTCTCCGTCCCTGATCCGGGCAGCGTAAGCTTGCAATCGGCTTGGCAGCTTATTGAGAAGGCTTCGCTTTGAGCCGTAGTTGACGACTTTGAACGTTGCGCGGCCACCGACGACTTTGGGCAGCAGATGGCGCAGGGCTTCCTCGGCAGAGGGCTCCTCCACCTGTACCTCGATATGCATGGGCGTCAAGCATCCACCCGCTGGAGCGGATCGCCGACATCAAAATGCCCCTCCATCCAGAGCTCGCCCAGCTTGGCTCCCGCGTCGATGAATTCGCGTATCCCGCTCATGTCGGCAATCCGTTTGCAGCGGGTGTAGCCGTCGGCTTCCCGGTACAACATCCACACCTGCTCGCTGCGCAAGGGATCGATCAGGAACGGCGAATGGGTCGTCACCAGAAGCTGGGCCCGTGCAGTGGCTTGGTCGCATTCCTCGGCCAGCTCCGGCAGCAGCCGGGGATGGAGGTAGTTCTCCGGCTCTTCGATCCCGATCAGGCGAGGCGGGTCGGGATCGTACAGCAGGGTGAGGTACGACAGCATCTTAATGGTGCCATCGGACGCGAACTTGGACAGAACGGGTTTCGAGAACGGCGCGTCCTTGAACAGAAGCATCAGCCGGCCATCGGCCAGGATTTCCGGCACGACGGTTTCAAGGCGCGGCACCCGCCGCTGCAGCGTGTCAAAGATCCCTCGAAGCCGTTCCGGATGCTGTTCGTGCAGATACTGGATGACGTTCGGGAGGTTTTCGCCGGTCTCGGACAAGCGTTCTTCCGCGCCCGCCACGGGATTGCCCCGGGTGGCCGCCGCTGAGAGGTAGGAGAGGTGCCAACTGGTGATGAAGTCCCGGAGTGCGATCACCCGCGGGTTTTCGGCCAACTGCCCGAGCGTGTTTACCGCCAGGACGTCGGGTCCGGACAGGGGCCGATCGATGCGCGCGTCGTTGCTCTCGGGTTGTTCCCCGCTGATGACTTTCCCCTTACCGAGCTTGTAGTCCAGGAAGGCGAAGGAGGCACCGTATCGTTGGCGCTTCCATCCGAGTCGTTCTTGGCTGATCACGGGGCCGCGTGCGGTCTCATCAATCTCCAGGTGATAAGTGATCAGCGGTGCCTTGGGCAGTTCCCGATACTTGATCTCGATGACGACCGGACCTTCGGCGTCGCGGCTGCGCAGTTCCCGGAACCTGCCGCGCCGATCCCACGCCTTGCGCAGACCATCGTCGAAGCATTCGGCCAGGAAGGCGAACACGTCGAAAACGGTGGATTTGCCGCTGCCATTGGCCCCGAGCAGCACCGTGAGCGGTGTCAGCTTATCAAAGTGGATACTGCGAAGGGCACGGTAGTTCTCGACCCGCAGGCTCTCAATCCGAGGGGGCGCAGCGTCACTCATGGCCGCGATGATGTCACATCACAGGCGAGACCGCGCAACAATTAAGTGCCGTGCGGCATGTGCTCGGATAGAACTGGGCCGGTGCCTGCCTGTCGCAACGGAAGCCCCCGATGAGATCGGCGCGAGCGGCCGCCTGGTCATGGCACCGCCGGCGTGGAAGCTGTCTCCAGGAAATACTCGGCCAGTGGTTCGTAATGTGGGCCCTGGCGGCCGAGAAAGCTTCGGAACAGGGTGAATCGGTCCACCGGGAAGGGCGTCATGGCGAAGCGGTTGTTGCGTTCGATGAACATGCCGATGCGCGGGTGATCGCCGCCGCGAAAGCGCGCCAGAGTGACATGGGCCTTGAACTTGCGGCGTTCCGGCTCGATCCCGGTGCGGACCAGCGCGGACTCGATCTTTTCCTGCAGGCGCAGCAAGTTGGGCTCGCGCTCGATGCCGACCCACAGGCTATGGACCCGGCGGCCCGATTCGAAGCAGCCCAGCCCTGACAGGGTCAGGTCGAAGGCTGGTGCCTGGATCCGTTCCAGCGCTTCATGGATGTCCTCGGCCTCGGCGCCGCCGACCTCGCCGATGAAGCGGAGGGTGACGTGCATCGCCTCCGGCGCCACCCAGCGGGCGCCAGGAAGGCCGGAGCAGAGGCTCGCCAGGTGGCTGCGCACGTCCTCGGGCAGCGGCAGGGCAACGAACAGCCGGAACATGGCAGGCCTCCTCGATCGTCGGGGTTGATCCCGCCGCCGGCCGGCCCGTCGACCGACGACCGGAGCGGGCGGCCAGAAGGCGGGCAGCTACGGGGCGGGCGGCTATGGGGCGGGATTGGGGTTGTCGTCATGAACCGTCTCGATCGCGGCAATCACCTCCGGAGCCAGCGCCAAGTCCTCCGCGGCCAGGTTCATGCGGAGCTGCGCCTCCGTGGTGGCCCCGATGATGGCGCTGGTCAGAAACGGCCGGCTCAGAACATAAGCGAGCGCCATCTGCGCCGGATCCAGCCCGAACCGCGCCGCCACCGCCACATAAGCGGCTGCCGCCCTGCGCGCATTGGGAGCCGTGTAGCGGGTATAGTGCGGGAACAGCGTCAGCCGCGCGCCCGGCGGTCGGGCGCCGTTGAGGTACTTGCCGCTGAGGGTACCGAAAGCCAGCGGCGAATAAGCCAGCAGGCCGCACTTCTCCCGGATCGCTACTTCGGCGAGCCCGATCTCGAACAGGCGGTTGAGCAAGTTGTAAGGGTTCTGGATGCCGGCCACGCGCGGCAGTCCACCGGCATCGGCCAGGCGAAGGAAGGCCATGGTGCCCCAGGCGGTCTCGTTGGAGAGGCCGATCGCGCGGATCGTGCCCGCCCGCACATGGGTTGCCAATGCTTCGAGGATTTCTTCGAACGGGGTGAACGCCTCTGCGTCCGGGCGCCGGTAGCCGCGGCGGCCGAAGTAGTTGGCCGGCCGTTCCGGCCAGTGCAGCTGATAGAGATCGATATGGTCGACACTGAGTCGCCTCAGGCTGCCCTCGATCGCCGCGTCAATCTGCGCTTGTCCGTAGCGGAGGTCACCGCCGCGGACGTGGCGGACCATCTCTCCCGGCCCGGTGATCTTGGTGGCCAGCACGATGTCATGCCGGCGACCCCGGTGCCTCAGCCAGGCACCGATGATTTCCTCCGTGCGGCCCGCCGTCGCCGCCCGGGGGGGAATCGGATACATCTCCGCCGCGTCGACAAAGTTGACCCCGGCGTCCACCGCCATGTCCAGCTGACGGAACGCCTCCGCTTCGGTGTTCTGTTCACCGAAGGTCATGGTGCCGAGACAGATGCGGCTTACACGGATGCCGGTGGTACCGAGGGAGCGATACTGCATGGCACCCTGACTTTAGGCGTGAACGCCCGACCGTCAACCGAAGACCGCGAGCACACCCGTGTAACCGTAGAGCCGGCCGTTGGAAATCTCGCCGGCACACGAGACGCCGATCACGGGTGTCGTGCCCAGGCATTCCTGCAGGATGGCCAGTTCAACGCCCGAAGCCCCGAACATGTTGGCGCCGCGGGCGACGCAGGAGAAATAGATGGCGCCTCGGGCGGAGTCGCCGATGCGGTGCCTGAGCTTGCCCAACATGGTGCGGAGATCGTCCCGTGCCGCCACGGGATCACGACGCACGAACACGACCCGATCGCCCGGTGCCACCCGTTCGCCGATGGCGAGCCAACCGTGCACCGGGTCGATCGCCATCAGATTGCGCACCATGTAGTCACCGGTATCGCATCCCTGCAGCGGCAGGGCCGCGTGGATGTAGCCGGAGACCCGGCTCAGGTCCCGGGCCAGCAGGTCGCCGATATCCTCCTTGAACACGTCCAGCGCCCGCCGACCGTCCAGGCCGATGAGCACGTTTTCCACGCAGTCGGAGATGATGTGGCTCGGGCCGACCGGCATGCAGCCTTGGCTCAGGCCGGTCTGCACCGCGACCGAGGGCGCGAACAGCGCGCCGGATACGCCGCCGCCGGTCACCCGGCCGGCGAGCTGATGACAGGGGCCGCGCGAGGCGGTGAGGCCGCCCACCAGAAAGCCCGCGCTCTGCTGCGCCAGATCGGCCACCAGTCGGGGCGTTTCCGAGTTATTGGGATCGCCGTGCACGATGCCGAAGGTGGGCCCGGCGGCGGCAATCCAGGCGCGGCAGTCGGCGGAAAGCTGGTCCGCGTCGCGGTTGATCGCCGGAAAGACCTTGAAGCCGTCGCTTGGGAACGGGGCCGCCATCACCGCCAGGGCCGGCGCGTCGCCATAATCGCGCGTGCCGGCGGCGATGCCGGTTGCGACGCTGCCGAGCCAAGCCTTCAACCCGGTGCGCTGCTTCAGGTAGTTGAGGATTTTGGCGACATCGGCGGCGAAGTGATCCGAGCAGTACAGGAAGCCGAAGGTGTAGGCAGGGCCCAGATGGTTCAGCTGGTCGGCACAGGCCTGCGCCGCATGTGCCCAATCGTCGGCAGCCGCGTGGGCCAGCTTGAACGGCAGAGCGTCTGCCACGGTCGCTGGCGTTGTCAGGGCGGGGGCCGGGACGCGGTCGTCCGTCATCGGGCACCTCGGGCTTGGTCGGCCGACGCAGTTCCCCCGGCACGCGCGAGCAATGCCTCGACGGACGGCAGGATACGCTCCACCATAACGGCTACGCCATCGGCGTTGGGATGGATCCCATCGGCTTGGTTCAGTTCAGGCCGGGCCGCGACACCGTCCAGGAGGAACGGATACAGCACCACATCGTGGCGTTCGGCGAGGCGGCGGTACACCGCTTCGAACTCCGCGCCATAGGCGCGGCCGAGATTCGGCGGCGCCAGCATGCCGGCCAACAACACCTTGATGTCTCGTTGCGCCAGTTCGCTCAGGATCGCGTCCAGATTGGCGAAGGTCTCCTCCGGCTCGAACCCGCGCAGGCCGTCATTGGCGCCAAGGGCGACGATGGCTGCATCGGGATCGCCGTCCTCGACGCTGCCGAGGGCCCACTCCAGGCGGGCCAGCCCGCCTGCGGTGGTGTCGCCGGAAACGCCGGCATCGATGACGGCAACGTCATGGCCCGTCCGGCGCAGGGCCCGCTCCAACTGCGCCGGGAACGCGTCCTCCTGAGGCAGCCCGAAGCCGGCCGTCAGACTGTCGCCGAGGGCGAGGATGCGGATCGTCGGGTCCGGGCCCGTGGCTCCGGCCGGCAGGGCGATCGTTAGTGCGAGCATGGCCAGGACGGCCGCCACCAGGATGCCCGTGACGGCCGCTCGCAGCCGGGACGGCATCGCGTTGACAAGCCTGAGCCCCCTTCCATATCGGAAGAGGTCGAAGCGGCAAGGATGTGTGGGTGAGTCAAGCATCGAAGGTCCAACCAAGTGGACAGCCGCATTCGCTTGGTGCGGCGGTCTCCATCAATAACGTGCATCTGAGGCTGACGAGTGCAGCCGGCGAGGTCAACATCCTTCGCGGCCTCGATCTTCACGTCGGGGCCGGCGAGGCGGTGGGTTTGGTGGGGCCCTCGGGGTCGGGCAAGACCTCCCTGCTGATGCTGATCGCCGGCCTCGAACGGGCGACGTCCGGCACCATCTGCGTCGCCGATACCACCATCACCGGTCTTGACGAGGATTCACTGGCGAGCTTTCGGGGCCGCCACATCGGCATCGTGTTTCAGAGCTTCCATCTGGTTCCGACCATGACGGCGCTGGAGAACGTTGCGCTGCCGCTGGAGTTTTCCGGTCGGCGAGACGCCTTCGGGCGCGCCCGCGCGCACCTCGAGGCGGTGGGGCTCGGTCATCGGCTGGAGCACTATCCGGCGCAGTTGTCGGGCGGGGAACAGCAGAGGGTGGCTCTAGCCCGGGCCTTCGTGGTGGAACCGGCTCTGCTGCTGGCCGACGAGCCTACCGGGAACCTGGATCAGGTCACCGGCCAAGCGGTCATGGACGTGTTGTTCGACATGCATCGGGAACAGGGCACGACTCTTCTGCTGGTCACGCACGAGTCGGCATTGGCCGATCGCTGCCAGCGCATCATTCGCATGGCCGACGGTCGCATCGCCGATTATGGCGTTCGGCCGGAGCCCGGCCCGGCCCGGGCCGCCACCGCCGGGTGATGGCCCCATGACCCGGATGACCCGGCCGGCGCCGGCTTTGGCTTGGCGGCTCGCCCGCCGCGACCTGCGCGGCGGGCTGGGGCGGTTCCGGATCCTGCTCGCCTGCCTCGTCGTCGGGGTTGCCGCCATCGCCGCCGTGGGTTCGGTGGAACAGTCCATCGTGGCGGGTCTGCGCGCCGACGCTCGCCAACTGCTGGGCGGCGACGTGGACGTGAGCCGAATCCACGAGCCGCTGGCCGAGCGGGAACGGCGGCTGATCAATGACCGCGCAGACGAAACGGCAGACGTTGTCGAGATGCGGGCCATGGCGCGTGCCGTGAATGGCGACGGCATCCGGGCGCTGGTGGAGCTCAAGGCGGTGGACGACGCTTATCCGCTGGTGGGCCACGTGCAGCTTCGTCCCGACGGACCGCTGGATGAGGCCTTGGGTTATCGCAACGGCGCCTGGGGGGCGGTTCTCGAGCGGGGCGTGCTGGATCGCCTCGGTATCGCCGTCGGCGATGCGATCCAGGTGGGCGAATCCTCCTTTGTGGTGCGCGCGGTGATCGAGCGGGAGCCGGACCGCGTGGCGACGGTCGCCGGCTTCGGGCCGCGCCTGATGATTGCCGCCGGCGCCCTGCCGGAAACCGGTCTGATCCAGCCGGGCAGCCTGGTCCGGTTTCATACCCGCGCCGTGCTGCCGCCCGGCACCGACGTGACGCGCTGGGCGGGCGAACTGGCAGCCGTCATGCCCGATTCCGGGGTTCGCATCCGCGACGTCTCCGGCGCGGCGCCGGGGGTGGAGCGTTTCGTCGAGCGGATGAGCCTGTTTCTGACGTTTGTGGGTCTGAGCGCGCTACTGGTCGGCGGACTGGGCATCAGCAACGGCGTCCGCGCCCATCTGGACAGCCGCACCGCCACCATCGCGACCCTGAAATGCCTCGGCGCCCCCACTCGCCTGGTGTTCCGCATGTATTTGCTGCAGGTGCTGCTGCTGGCCGCCATCGGCATCGCCATGGGTCTGGTCCTCGGTGCGCTCTTGCCGGTGATCGGATTGTCCGTACTGGAGGGGGTTTTGCCGCTCAGGGCCCAGGCGGGGGTGTATCCGGGGCCATTGGGCCTTGCCGCCCTGTTCGGTCTGCTGACAGCGGTGACGTTCGCTCTGTGGCCGCTGGCGCGCGCCCGGCAGGTGCCCGCGGCCAATCTTTTCCGGTCCGCGGTCGCCCCGGTGACGGCGCGACCGCGGCTGCGCGATGCACTGGCCGTGGCCGGGGCCGCCCTGGCCCTCGCGGCATTAACCGTGGGCACCGCCGCCGAGCCCCGCTTCGCCCTGGCCTTCGTGGCCGGTGCGGCGGCGTCACTGCTGTTGTTGCGGGCGAGCGCTGCCCTGGTCACGGCGGCGGCCAAGCGATTGCCGGCGTTGGGTGCGTCCTCGTGGCGCCTGGCGGTGGCCAACCTGCATCGGCCGTCAGCGCCGACGGCGTCGGTGGTAGTGTCGCTCGGCATCGGGGTGGCGGCTCTGGTCGCGATCGGGCTGATCGAAGGCTCGCTCCGGGCCCAGATCCGTGACCGCCTGCCGGACAGCGCGCCGGCTTGGTTCTTTATCGACATTCAGGATGCGCAGGCCCAGGCGTTCGACGAGACGGTATTGGCCGTGGACGGGGTCGAGCGGGTGGAACGGGTGCCGTCGCTGCGCGGGCGGATCACGCGGATCGACGGGGTGCCGGCGGCGGAGGCGGACGTGGCCCCCGAATCGGCCTGGGCCCTGCGCGGCGATCGCGGGCTGACCACCGCGGCCGAACCGCCGGCCAATGTCGAGCTTGTGGCCGGCTCCTGGTGGTCACCGGATTACGACGGCCCGCCCCTGGTGTCGTTCGATGCCGGCATCGCCGAAGGGTTCGGCGTCGGCATCGGCGATACCCTCACCGTGAACGTGCTCGGCCGCAACCTGGAGGTCACGATCGCGTCGCTCCGTGCCATCGACTGGCAGTCGGTGCCGTTCGACTTCGTCCTGATCCTGTCGCCCGGTGCGCTTGCCGGCGCCCCCATGACCCACATCGCTGCCGTGTTCGCCACACCCGAGAGTGAACTGGCGCTGGATCGGGCCGTGGCGGCGGCCTTCCCCAATGTGACGGGCGTGCGTGTCCGGGAAGCGCTGGAGGCGGTTAACGGCTTGGTCTCGGCCATTGGGTCCGGGGTGCGGGCGGCGGGCGCCGTCACGCTGGCAGCGGGTCTTTTGGTGTTGCTGGGGGCGATGGCGGCCGATCGCCAGCGCCGGACCTACGATGCGGTGGTGTTCAAGGTGCTGGGCGCCACCCGGCTGCGCATCGCCCGGCTTTATTTTGCCGAGTACGGCCTGCTCGGCTTGGTGACTGGTTTGATTGCCGCGCTGATCGGTGGCGCCGCCGCATGGGCGGTGACGGTGTTGGTGATGGGCAGCCCCTGGGTGTTCCTGCCTGGAACCGCGGCCGGGATCGTCGGCGTGGCGGTGGCGGCAACGGTGATCGCCGGCTTCGCCGGGACTTGGCAAGTGCTCGGGCGCAAAGCAGCGCCTTTACTGCGCAACGACTGATGGAAAAGCCCTTGGCAAGAGCGCGCCGGCAGCGGCGAAACAGCATCAGCGTAGCCGAAGTGGCTTGATCGGATTCCGCCCTGTGCCATATTAGCCGCAGGTTTAACCTGTCCGGGAGAGAGGTTCGAGATGGCCCTAGGACCTGACAGACGGTTCCAGTTGCGTACCGACACCATGACGCGGTCGCAGGCTGAGGCCGCTATGATTGATGTCGGCCTGCGGAAGTACATGCTGCAGGTTTACAATTACATGGCACTCGGGGTGGCCTTCACCGGCGTCGTCGCCATGCTGATCGCCATGAACCCGCCGGTGATGCAGGCGATCGTCGGCGGTCCGATGGTCTGGGTGCTGTTCGGTGGCATCCTCGGCCTCGGGTTCTTCGCGCCGCGGATCATGACCAGCCAGAGCGTCGGCGTCGCCCAACTGTGTTTCTGGGTGTACGCGGCATTGTGGGGCGCGCTGGTGGCGCCATTCTTTTTCGTCTACACCCAGGACAGCATTGCCCGGGTGTTCTTCATCACGGCGGCGGCATTCGCCGGGATGAGCCTTTACGGCTACACCACCAAGCGTGACCTTACGGCCATGGGGCGCTTTCTGATCATGGCCACGATCGGTATCCTGGTAGCCGTGGTCGTGAACATCTTCATGCAGTCGAGCGGGCTGCATCTGCTGCTTTCGATCGTCGTGCCGCTGATTTTCGCCGGCCTGACCGCGTTCGAGACCCAGCAGATCAAGGGCTGGTACTACGAAAGCGATGCCGGGGACGTCACTCACAAGAAGGCCATTTTTGGCGCCTTCCTGCTCTACGGCAGTTTCGTGACCATGTTCATCTGGCTGTTGCAGTTGTTCGGCGTCGCACGCGAGTAGGCAAGCGACGCAGGAACCGTCCTGAACCTGGCGTGTCCCCCCGGAAGTCCCTCCTTCCGGGGGTTTTCTTTTCCCATGACGAATTGCTCTTCAGCGATCTTAATCAGGGCGCCGATTCGCCGGCGAACTGATCATATGCCTCCAATGCATAGGCCCCGTACACGGTGCCCGGACCGCCGTTCATCATGATGGCAACCCCAATGGTATCCAGCATCTCCGCCCGGGTAGCACCCAGCTTGACCGCCCCACGAACGTGGAAACCGATGCAGCCGTCGCAGCGGAGCGTGATGGCGATGGCCACGGCCATCAGTTCCTTGGTCTTCGCATCCACTGCCGCATCGGCCTTGGCCGCATCGGCCAACTTGGCAAAGCCCTGCATGGTACCGGGCATGCCTTTGTGCATGTCCCGCATCACGCCGCTGAGGTCGCGTACGATCTGGTGGTAGTCCTTGTCGCTCATCGTCGCTCTCCTTGTGTCTGTCTCGTTTCTGGGACCGCCGTCACTCCATTACGTCGGTTTTATGTGGTTTTGCGTGGCGGGTCCATCGCCTGGCGCCGCGCTTCTTTTTTGAGGGCCATGTCCCCCATTAACCGCATGCCGGTGGCAGTGCGACAAATGTTGCCTGTTAAAGCTGCATAAATCTTGTTATCGCTATGATTGGGTTGTGAAAGAGCTTGACAGCTCCAGCCGGTTCAGCCGTGACGGGTTCCAAGCGATGACCACGATCGCTCGCGCGCAACTGCTTGATCTTGCCCGAAGCCGCAGCCCGGAGGGCCGACGCGCCATCGCCGAGACCATCTCGGGCCTGTTCGGCGGCGACGACGACTGTCTGTCCGAGCGGGAACGGGCCCTGATGTTCGACATCTTGCACCGGATCGTGGCAGATCTGGAAGAATCGGTGTGCGCGACCCTGAGCGCCAAGCTTGCCGACATGTCGGACGCGCCGCGGGAACTGATCCGGTTCCTCGCCAATGGCCGGCCGGAAATCGCCTACCCGGTGCTCAGCCGCAGCCGCGTTCTGCAGGACCAGGACCTGATCGAGGTGGTGCGGCTGCGGGCCATGGAACACCAGCTCGCCGTCGCCATGCGTGAGGAGGTCAGCGAGGCGGTCAGTGCGGCACTGGCGGAGACCCGTAATGAGAGCGTGGTCGAGGCGTTGCTGCGCAATACGGGCGCGCGCATCTCGAAGCACACGATGGCTTTCCTGGTGGAGGAGTCCGCCCGATACGATTCCTTTCGGAAGCCGTTGCTGGATCGCCGCGAACTGGACCCAGCCCTGGCCAAGCGCATGTTCCTGTGGGTTTCGGCCGCGCTGCGCGGCCACATCATCGACCGGTTCGGCCTGGACGACGAAACGGTCGATGCGCTTTTGGAGCAGGCGGCGTCTGAACAGTTTGCCGAGGCGGTCGAGCCGGCCGCGCCCAGCGGCGCGGAAGCGCTCGCTGAGGAATTGGCCGCGACCGGCGGGGTGGATGCGACGCTATTGGTCCGGGCCATCGCGCAAGGCGAGATCAGCTTGTTCGTCGGCATGCTGGCGCATCCGCTCCGGCTGAAGCCCGGCCTGGTGCGCCGGTTCCTGTTCGAATCGGGCGGGCAGGGCCTGGCGGTGACCTGTCGGGCGGCCGGACTGGATCGTCCCACGGTGTTCCGAATCCTCACGCTCAGCCGTGCGGCCAAGCCGAGGCCCACCGACGTGCGCGCCGAGACCCAGCGCGCTCTGGCCGTGTACGACGGCATCGCCCGGGAGGAAGCACTGAAGGTCGTGGCCCGGTGGCGGCTCGATCCCGACTATGCCGCGGCGATCGCCGCCATCGAGTCGGCCACCACCGGCGATCTGGTGGCAGGCGGCGGTGCCGCGGGTTGATCCGCGAGGCCGGCCGGGAACGCTGCGGTTAAAACGAAGTCAGCGGCCCCGCATCATGTGCAGGGGATGATGCGGCGTAACCGGGAGGCGCGGCCGGTCGGGATCGATTGCGGTCAACGCCTCGGTCTCGATCATGGTGGCCAAGCTACGCTGGGCGATGCGCTGATATTCCTCGGTGCCGCGCCGCTTCCAGGCGATCTCCGCTTCGGTGAGCGGCCGCCGCACGGATGCCGGCGTGCCGGCTACCAGGGTCCGCGCCGGCACCTCGAACCCTGCCGGCACGAACGACAGGGCCGCCACGAACGCCGCTTCGCCGATATCGCAGCCGTCCATCAGCACCGCGTTCATGCCGACCAGGGCGTGGGCACGCACCGTGGCGCCGTGCAGAATCGCACCATGGCCGATGTGGCCCCAGTCCTCGACGGTACAGGTGGCCTCGGGGAAGCAGTGCAGCAGGCAATGGTCCTGCACATTGGCGCCGGCGCCGACCACGATCCGTCCGATATCACCGCGCAATGATGCGCATGGGCCGATGTAGCTGCCCGGCCCGACGATGACATCGCCAATCAGGACCGCCGCCGGATGGACGAAGGCTTCCGGATCGACCACCGGCACGACGCCGTCGATGGCATAGACCTTGACGATGACCGTGTTCCTTTCGCACCCGTAGCGCCGTCGACCCGACGCACGACTGCCTTGACTTGGACGACTAGGCCGCGGCGCCGCCCGCTCCGTCCGCGGCCGCGTCATCGATCCGACCGATCCCCTGCAGCCGTGCCCGCAGGCTCTCGGCGTCGAGGCTGTCCAGCGGCAGGGCCAGGAACTGTTCAATACGCCGGGTAAGGCGGTCGCGGGCAAGGCGAAAGGCCGCCCGCTTGTCCTCGTCGGAGCCGGTCGCCGCGGCCGGGTCGGGAATGCCCCAGTGCGCCGTGGTCGGGTGCCCGGGCCAGATCGGGCAGGCCTCGCTCGCGGCGCTGTCGCACACGGTGACGATGTAATCAATCGCCGGCGCATCGGGGCCACTGAACGCGTCCCAGCTCTTGGAGCGGAGATGCCCGATTGGATAACCCTCACCTTCCAGGAGTTCCAAGGCGAACGGATTGATCCGACCGGTGGGCTGGCTGCCGGCGCTGTGAGCGATGAACCGCCCGCGACCGAGCCGGTTGAGGATCGATTCGGCCAGCACACTGCGCGCAGAATTGCCCGTGCACAGGAACAGAACGCTGATGGGCCGATCGGCCATGATGGTGATTCTCCCCCGCCCCGGTGCGACCGTCGTCAGAACCCTACGCGCTCCCGCCGGTCGGCGTCAACGGCACGTCGCCCATGACGTTGCTGCACTTTGGCGTTGAACCCTTCCCCGAAATGGGTGTACGATTACTTAATCTCTTTCTGGGGAGAAAGAACAACGGGACGCAAGGGCAGGGCGCGTGATCCCCGATTAAAATGAACAGTTGTGTTTCGGAGATTCGGATTCAGCCAAATCTCCGAACGCTTTGTGCGTAATTGTGTTCTTGAGCTGCCCTGGCAGCTTAGGCAGGGAGAGGGTTTGACAATTTCTTGCCATGTTTTTTGGTTGTACTTTATCCCAGTACCTGTTGATGGCGACACTGTGACGTCGTTAACGCCATGACGTCCGGCGAGGACTCCGGGCAAGCCCAGGCAAGGAATGGTCGGACAATGATCGGGTAATGGTCGGGCGGCGGCGAACGACGGATTAAAGGCGGCTCTGCCGGTGTCCGGTGATGGGGTCGCGGAACATGGGAGAGAGGAACGCGGATCATGGCGGTCAACGTCACCTATCCAGGCGTGTATATCGTTGAGGTTCCCAGTGGCGTCCGCACCATAGCCGGCGTCGAAACGTCCATCGCCGCGTTCGTCGGCTATACCGGCCGCGGCCCCACCAACGCCGCCCGGCAGATCTTCAATTTCGGCGATTTCGAGCGGGCCTTCGGCGGGCTGCACCGGGACAGCCCGCTCGGCTACGCGGTGCAACACTTCTATCTGAACGGTGGCGGCAAGGCCTGGATCGTGCGGGTGGCGCAGGGCGCGGCGCGGGCGTCCGTCGGCCTCCGTAACGGCGTCGACGGTGGCGCCATTACCGTGTTGACCGCGACCGCCAAGTCCGAAGGCGTCTGGGGCAACAACCTTCGTCTGGACGTGGATTTCGATACGGCCAATCCGGCCAGCCTGTTCAATCTCACCGTGACCGAATTCGTGGAACAGGGCGGGGTGTTGCAGCCGGCCCGGTCCGAGGTACACCGCAACCTCGGCATGAGCAGCTTCGGCGCCAACTATGCCGTCGACGTGGTCAACGCCGCCTCCGACCTGATCGACCTGAGCCGGCCGGCCGCTGCGGTCACTGCGATCGAGGATGCCAACGGCACCGGTCGCAGCGGGACACTTACCGATGCCGACCTGAACCAGTTGGGCGACGACCGGCGCCGCCTCGCCATCATCCTGGACGGCGACGGACCGCATGAATTCGATATCTTCGATGCCGGTGGCAGCCTCAGCGGCGCCACGCTGGACGATCGGCTCGACGATCTGGCCAGCCGGATCCAGGCCCGTGTCCGAGCGATCAACCCGGCCAGCGACGCCTTCGACGGTTTCACCTGCGTTCGCGACGGCGCCGCGATTGTGGCCACGTCCGGAACGCCGAATGGACAGGGCGAGCGGTCGTCGGTGCGGTTCGCCAACGCCGGCCAGCGTAACGCTGCGGCCGTGCTGCGCCTCGGCCTCGCCAACGGCGGGCGGGAGACGGATGCCACCAGCACCATCCGCCCGGTGCAGACCGGCACCGTCGGGACCGACCTCTCGGCACTGGACCTCTCCACCCTGGCCGCGCCGGCCGCGATCGACGTGACGATCCGGGCCGCCGGTGTCGCGGATGATGGCCCGCATCCCTTCGCGCTGTGGGCCAACGCCGGGGAGCGACCGACCACGCTGGAAGGTCTGCGGGCTCGGATCGCCGCAGCTTTCGCCACATCGGGCCGGGCCGCGCTCAACCAGGCCCGGGTCACCGTCGCCGACAACCGGCTGAGGCTGGTCGCGGGCGGCACGGACCCGAACGTGCGCCTGCAGGTCACCGACAGCGGTGCCGATACCACCGCCACCACCATCGGCTTGGCCGGCGGGGTCCAGAACGTGGCGCGTTACGCGACTGGCGTCGGTGCCACGTCCCAGGGCCAGACCGGTGCCGTGCCGGGCAGTGATGGCAGTCCGCCCTCGGACAATGACATCCGCGGCAGCCGCGCCGCCAAGACGGGCATCTACGCCCTCGAGGACGTGGACCTGTTCAACGTCCTTTGCCTGCCCGCCCGGTCGAACGCCGCCCTTCTGGGAGAAGCCATCGCCTACGCCGAGGAGCGGCGGTCATTCATGCTGATCGACCTGCCGGAGACGGTGGACACCCTGCCGGAGGCGCAAGCCTGGCTCACCGACAACGCCACCCTGCGCCATCGCAACGTCGCGGCCTACTTCCCCCGGATCAAGGCGGCCGATCCTCTGCAGAACAACCGCATCGTGGCCTTTGCCAACTCCGGCGCGATCGCCGGCCTGTATGCCCGGATCGACGGCGCCCGCGGGGTGTGGAAGGCGCCGGCCGGCACGGAAGCGGCGCTGCGTGGCGTCCGGGCGCTGGAATACACCCTGACCGATCCGGAAAACGGCGTGCTCAATCCGCTGGGGCTCAACTGTCTGCGCAATTTCCCCGCGTTCGGCCCGGTCGTGTGGGGGGCGCGGACACTGGCCGGCAGCGACCAGCTCGCCTCGGAGTGGAAGTACGTTCCGGTGCGCAGGCTCGCCCTGTTCCTGGAGGAAAGCCTCTACCGCGGCACCCAGTGGGTGGTGTTCGAACCCAACGATGAGCCGCTGTGGGCACAGATTCGCCTCAACGTCGGCGCCTTCATGAACAACCTGTTCCGCCGGGGCGCGTTCCAGGGACAGACCCCGCAGGAGGCCTACCTGGTCAAGTGCGACCGCGAGACTACGACGCAGAACGACATCGACCGCGGCATCGTCAACATCGTGGTCGGCTTCGCACCGCTCAAGCCGGCCGAGTTCGTGATCATCCGGATCCAGCAGTTGGCTGGCCAGATCCAGACCTGAGGGGACAACGATGGCTCAGTTCAGCGTCAATGCGCAGCGGTTCGACCCGTACAAGAACTTCAAGTTCCGGGTAAAGTGGGACGGCCGCTACGTCGCCGGCATCAGCAAGGTCGGTGCCCTCAAGCGCTCCACCGAGGTGGTGGAGCACCGCGAGGGCGGCGATCCCAGCAGCAGCCGCAAGTCCCCCGGGCGTACCAAGTACGAGGCCATCACCCTGGAGCGCGGGGTCACTCACGACCCCGAGTTCGAGAAATGGTCGAACAAGGTGTGGAACTACGGCACCGGCCTGGGTGCCGAGACCTCGCTCAAGGACTTCCGCAAGGACATCATCCTGGAAGTCTACAACGAGGCGGGGCAACTCGTCCTCGCCTACCGCATTTACCGCTGCTGGGTCTCGGAATTCCAGGCGATGCCCGACCTGGACGCCAACGCCAACGCCGTTGCCATCCAGACCATCAAGCTCGAGAACGAGGGATGGGAGCGCGACGTCGACGTTCAGGAGCCTGAAGAGCCGGCGCTATGACCGCTGCGGGCGTGGCGGACGGGGCGCCGGCGGGCCTGTCGCCTGAGCGGCTGCTCTGGGCGTGGGAGCACGGGAGCCGGCGGCACCCGGTGGACCGGGCCCTGCTGGTGCTCAAGGCGGCGTTACCGTCGTCATCAGATGCGGCGCTGGCCGGGATTGGGATCGGCCAGCGCGATGCACTGCTGCTCAAGGTTCGGGCCGCCACGTTCGGGCCCATGCTTGATGCCAGGGCCTTGTGCCCGGCATGCGGCGAGACCGTCTCCTTCACCGCGAACGCGCACCGGATGCTGGCCGCGACCGAGACCGAAGGCGAGCACAACGACACCTTCGCCATCGACGGATTTCGCCTGCGGCTTCGCGTTCCGGACAGCCGCGATCTGGCCGCCGCTGCCGCCACCGGCGACGCGCAGGCGGCGCGGGAGCTTTTGCTGGACCGGTGCGTGGTGGGCGCCTGGCGCGGTGACGCAGCGGTGGCGGCGCGTGACCTGCCCGATAGCGTGGTGGAGAGAGCGGTCCATCACCTCGCGGATCGGGAGGCCGCCGCCGACGTGACGTTTGCCTTGGCCTGTCCGGCGTGCGGGCATCAGTGGTCCGCACCTTTGGATGCGGAATCCTTTTTGTGGGCGGAAATCGCGGCCGAGGCCGAACGCGTGGCCCGCGCCGTCGACACCCTGGCGCGAACCTATGGCTGGAGCGAGGCCGAGATCCTGGGCTTGAGCCCGGCGCGGCGGCAGCTCTACCTGCAACTTGCGGGATAGGGTGGTGGCAGACTTCCTGACCCGGCTGGCCCAGCGGGCGATCGGTGCTCCCGCATCGATTGAACCGCGGCGCCCGTCCCTGTTCGAGCCGGCATCGAGCTTGGCGGTGCCCGGCTTTGCAACGGCTGCCGAGCCCGGCACGGAAATGGCGGACGAGACCGCAGCGGCCAGACCGCTGCACGCGGTGTCGTCACCGCTCACCCCGCGGGCACCCGGCGCCGCCGAACGGGCGCCCGGCCGCGCCGCAGCTGAGCCGGCTGCGCGCATTGACGTCCGGGACAAAGTTGCTTCACCGGCACCGGCCAGTGCCGTGCCGACTGCGGCCGCGGGGGCACCGCCGCCGGCGGCACCCATCGACCGCGCGGTGGCACGGCGCACCGTCACCACACCGACCCTGATTTCGACGGGAAACCAGGACCGCGGCCCGGATCCGGACCGCCGCGAAGGGGGCTCGCCCCCGGATCGGCACGCCTCGCCGCCTTCCCGAGATCAGCCGCGTTATGCCGTCATGCGTGATGACATGGGTACGTCGCCGGTGCGGCGGGCCGCGGCTGGCGACACGGCGTCGCCTTGGCCCGAGCCGGGTCCAGCCCCGGAGCTGGCGGCTCCACCGACGCTGGCACCGCCGCCGCCTTTGCTGCCGGCGGCGCCCGGTGACTCCCTCGGCGGCTCCCCTGGTGACTCCCCAGGTGTCCGTGAGACCGGCTCCGCGCGGAGTGACGGCATCACTGCACGCGGCGGCGAGACGCCGCCACCCGTGCGGGTCAGTATCGGCCGGGTCGAGGTGCGGGTGACGCCGCCGCCAGCCGCATCGGCGCCGGTACCCACGCCGGCACGCGCCAGCCGGCTGCAGTCCCTGGAGGACTATCTCCGCCACGGCAGCGGAGGTAAGCGATGAGCAACGCCCTCGCCATCGCCGCGGTGACCCGGGTTCTGCAGGACCTGCTCAACAACGCCATGGTGGATAACAACGTCACCGGCGCCATCGGCGGCAATGTCAACGTATCCGCCCTGCCGCCCGATCGGGTGGTGGGGGAGAACGGCGCGGTTGAGGAAAGCCGGCTCAATCTGTTCCTGCACCAGGTCACGCCCAACACCGGCTGGCGTAACGTCGACCTGCCCACCCGGGATCACCGCGGCACCCTGGTGGAGACACCGCTGCTGGCCCTCGACCTGCATTACCTGCTCACCGCCTACGGCGCCGACGAGTTGCACGCGGAGATCCTGCTCGGCTACGCCATGCAGGTGCTGCACGAGACTGCGGTGTTGAGCCGCGATGCCATTCGCCAGGCGCTTTCCGGCACCGCGGTCAATGGCAGCATCCTGCCGCCGGCGTTCCAGTCCTTGACCGCGTCGGACCTGGCCGACCAGGTGGAACTGATCAAGATCACGCCGGAAGCCTTCAGCACCGACGACATGTCCAAGGTGTGGACGGCGCTGCAGACCCATTATCGGACGACCGCCGCTTATGGTGTTTCCGTGGTGCTGATCGAGAGCCGGGTGGCGAAGCGATCGCCGCTGCCGGTGCTGACCCGTGGCGAGCCGCTTCCGGCCACGGGGCGGGATGCCGGGGTGGCGGTGCAAGCGAACCTGCTGCCGCCATTCCCTACGCTCACGGCTATCATCCCGGCCAACGGCCAGCCGGCCGCCCGCATGGGCGAGGCCATCACGCTCACCGGCCATCACCTGGACGGCGATGCGGTCAACGTCCGCTTCGTCGATCCGCGCACCCGCGAGGCCGTGATTCTGCCGGTGTTGCCGGGGCGCACCGCCGCACAGGTGCGCGTCGCGCTGCCGCCGGATCCGCCGGCGGCGGCGGTCCCGACAGAGTCGCCCCTGAACCCGGAAAACTGGCGCGCCGGCGTTTATACCGTTTCGGCGCTGGTGGCCGGCAGCACACCACCGGCCAGGGAAACCAATGAGCTGCCGATGGTGCTGGCGCCCACCCTGGCCGCCATCAGCGCTGCCGCCGCCGCCGGATCCGCGACCACGTTCACGGTGACCTGCCGGCCGCCGGTGCGGGCGGGGCAGCGAGCGAGCCTGATCGTCGGCCAACGGGAACTTCCCGCGATCGAGCCGTTTGCCGCCGATCCCACCGCCCAGCTCACGTTCCAAGGGACCGGCTTCGCAAGCGGTACCACCCACCCGGTGCGGCTGCGCATCGATGGCGCGGACAGCATCCTGGTGGACCGGTCAGTCTCCCCGCCGGTGTTCGACGCTTCGCAGCAGGTGACGATCCCATGACCGCGGATCCGGTACTGGCCTGGAGCAACGCCAACCAGCGCCACCTCGCCGACGCTATCGCCCGGGTGCGCACGCATCTCGAGGCGCACGCCCGGACCCAGGATGTCGCACTGCCAGAGGTCGAAATTGCGGCGATTGCCCCGCCGGCACCCCCGATTGCGCCATCCCTGCGGGGGGAGGGACCGTTTGCCCTTGACCACATGGTGGCGCTGTTCGGCCTGTCACCGTTCGAACGGGATGTCCTGCTGCTGTGTGCCGGCGTGGAACTGGATGCCCGCTTCGCCGCTCTGTGTGCCAGCGTGCAAGGCGATCCCCGCCGCCCGAACCCGACCTTCGCCCTGGCCCTGGCCGCGCTGCCGGAGGCGCATTGGAGCGCGCTCGCACCCACGGCGCCGCTCCGCCGCTGGCGCCTGGTGGAACTGGCTGAAGCGGCATCCCTGACCACCGGGCCCCTCGGCATTGATGAGCGGGTTCTGCACAACCTCACCGGCGTGGCCACCACGGATGACCGGCTGAGCGGGCTGGTGGAGCCGGTGGCGCCGGCCGAGATGCTGCCGCCCTCGCACCAGGTGCTCTCGGACCGGCTGGCCCGGGAATGGAGCCGGAATGATACGGCGATCCGCCCGGCGGCGGTGCTGTGCGGACCCGATTCGGAGGCGGCCGCCACCATCGCCGCCGCTGCCTGTCGGCGGCTCGATCTCAATCTGCTGCGGCTGGCCGCGGCCGACGTGCCCCGGGCGGCCGGCGAGCGGACGGCGCTGGCCCGGCTTCTGGAACGGGAACTGGGGTTGACCGGTGCTGCCCTGCTGCTGGCCTGGGACGAGGCCGAGGCGGAGAGGGCGCGCGACACCGCTGCGTTCGCCCGGGACATGGCCGGTGTGCTGGTGGTGGTGGCGCGGGAGCCGGTCACCCTGGATCCACGCCCCACCGTCACCCTGGAAGTCCCGAAGCCGCCCTCGGCCGAGCGCGCCGATATCTGGCGGCATGTCCTCGGCGTCCGGGCGCGGGAACTCAATGGTGCGATCGACCTCCTGGTGACCCGATTCGACCTGGACGTGGCGCAGGTACGGGCCGCGGCGGCCATGATCGCCGACGGCAGCAGCCGTGGCGACACGCCGGACGAGCGGCTGTGGTATGCCTGCCGCATCCAGGCACGCCGGCGGCTGGATGGCCTTGCCGAGCGGATCGAGGCGATGGCCGGATGGGACGACCTGGTCCTGCCGGAACCGCAGCTCGCCATGCTGCGGGAGGTGGTGGCGCACGTCCGCCATGCCTCAACCGTGCACGAACGCTGGGGATTTGCCCGCAAGAGCGCGCGCGGGCTCGGCATCGGCGCCCTGTTCGCCGGGGCCAGCGGCACCGGCAAGACCATGGCGGCGGAGGTGATCGCGGGCGAACTCCGGCTCGACCTCTATCGCATCGACCTGAGCCAGGTGGTCAGCAAATACATCGGCGAGACCGAGAAGAACCTGAGCCGCATCTTCGACGCTGCCGACGCCAGCGGCGCCATCCTGCTGTTCGACGAGGCCGACGCCCTGTTCGGCAAGCGCAGCGAGGTCAAGGACAGCCACGACCGCTACGCCAATATCGAGGTGGGCTACCTGCTGCAGCGCATGGAGGCCTACCGCGGCCTCGCCATCCTCACCACCAACCTGAAGAACGCGCTGGACCCCGCCTTCCTCAGGCGGCTCCGCTTCGTGGTGCAGTTCCCGTTCCCGGACGCGGGTTTGCGCGCGGCCATCTGGGAACGGATCTTCCCGGCCGAAACCCCACGCCAGAACCTGGACGTGGCCTGCCTCGCGCGGCTCAACCTGCCCGGCGGCAACATCCGCAACATCGCCCTCAATGCCGCGTTCCTGGCCGCCGAGGCCGGCCAGCCGGTGGGCATGGCGCACCTGCTGCGTGCCGCCCGCAGCGAATACGCCAAGCTGGAGAAGCCGCTGTCCGCCGCCGAACTGGGAGGATGGGCATGACCCGGCCGCCGATCGACCTCCACATCGATAACCTGATCCTGGACGGCGTCGCGCCCGGCGACCGGGAGCGGGTGGCGGCGTCGGTGCGGGCGGAGCTCACGCGACTGCTGAGCGAACGCGGGCTGCCGGGTGTTGCAGAGCGCGGTTCCGACAGTCACGCCGTCGAGCGGGTCGATGCCGGCACCGTGTCATCCCGCAGCTCCGGCCCGGCGGGCGTCGGCACGGCGGTGGCGCGCGCGATCTACGGAGGGCTGCGGTGATGAGAACTCGTGCTACAATGGCGGGTCATGCTCCCGACGCGCTGATACCGGCCGTCTTGCCGGTTCCCCATGGTCTGCTGCAACGCAAGTGCACCGCCTGCGAGGATGGAGAAAGCATCCTTCAGCGCCGGCGCGGGCCGGGTCGCGATCCGGACACGGTGCCGGCGATCGTCCATGACGTGCTGCGCGGACCCGGGCAGCCGCTGGACCCGGGCACGCGAGCCTTCTTCGAGCCGCGGTTCGGTCACGATTTCAGCCGAGTACGGGTCCACACCGACGCCCGCGCGGCAGAGTCGGCGCGGGCGGTGAATGCCCGCGCCTATACGGTGGGTTCCGATATTGTGTTCACACAGGGCGCTTTCGCGCCGGGAAGCCGGGCCGGGGGGCAACTGCTGGCTCATGAACTGGCACATGTGGTGCAGCAGGGGACTCCGCGGATACCGAGCCCCGGCCTTCTGAGGCTGGGCCGACCGGACACGCTGTCAGAGGTTGATGCCGATCGTGCCGCCTCTCGCGTCGTGGCCATGCCAGCGGCCGGCCTCACTGCCACCGATGGAGTTGCCGTGCCCATGAAGCCACCCGGGACCGGGCTCGGAAACGTGGCTGTACAACTCCAGCGCGTTGGCGAGTGCGACAACCGAACGGTACGAAATTGTGCCGGCACGCGCTGCACCACGGCGGCCGGTCGGCGCGGGGTCTGTCAGTGGGGCGGCATCACCTACGGCTGCCGCTGCCGCGACCAATCCGGCGATGCACCCACGCCCAACCGGGTGCTGGAGCTTTTTCCGACCTGGTTGCTGGCGTTGCTGTCTGCCGCAGCAATTGCGGCGATCATTGCTTGCTTCGCTACCGGCGTCTGCGAAGCCGCCGCACTTGGGACGGCGGTGGGAGCCGGCGTCGCCGCCATCGTCATCGGCATCCTTCGTGCCAACGGTGTGACGGTGACCGAAGAAGGACAAACGGCGTGAGCCAGCAGCTTCGCATGGCGCCGCCGCCCAAGACGGTTCCGATGCCGATGGTCGGCAGGATCGGGGTGCTGCACCGCAAGTGCGCCGCCTGCGAGGAGGAGGGCACCCTTCAGCGCCGGCGCGGGCCGGGGCGCGATCCGGACACGGTGCCGGCGATCGTCCACGACGTGCTGCGGGCGCCGGGGCAGCCGCTTGATGCGGACACCCGGGCGTTTTTCGAGCCCCGGTTCGGCCACGACTTCAGCCGGGTGCGGGTGCACACCGATGCCCGCGCGGCGGGGTCAGCGCGCGCGGTGAATGCCCGCGCCTATACGGTGGGTTCCGATATTGTGTTCACACAGGGCGCTTTCGCGCCGGGAAGCCGGGCCGGGAGGCAACTGCTGGCTCATGAACTGGCACATGTGGTGCAGCAGGCACCATTGACGATTAAGAGGAATTCTGTCCAGCACATCGGATCAGCGTCTGATCCGACCGAGGTAGAAGCCGATTTGGCAGCAAAACGAGTCCTGATAGGCGAAAGAGCGTCGATTGATTCGTCGGCACGTTCAACGCCTGTGTTGCAGCGGCAAGAGGGGGACGGTGGTCAGCTCATACTGGAGAACGGCCAGCCGACGGGCGAGCAACTGTCAGCACCACCTTCCCAGATGACTGAGGTAGGGCCGCATGGCGGAACGAATGATCGAGTACAGCGAATGGTGTTTTCCTGTACCGATATGCGACTGCGGCTGGAAACGGCTTCAACGCACTACCTTTACAGGTTGGACGAATGTGAAATGATGCTTGGGTCCTACCAAGCGGAAGTCTCAGTGTCTGGCAATGATTTTCATCTAAACATTCTAAATATGCCTGAAACGGAGGCGTTTAATTTTAGATACCGTGTTGAGCATGGCCAAGAAAACCCATCAACTTTGTTGGGTGATCAGTCAACCGTACTGGTAGAGGTTGTCGAGCACGTTCCCCCGGCACGGCCTGCTGAACCTCGGCCCGAGCGTCCTCAGGCACCGGAATGTATGATAAGACTTGCTGATCGTGAGTTGGTACCCGCGGATTCAGTGAGCCGAGCGCTTTTCGATCCGCTATCCTTCAATCAAACAATATGGTCAAATTCAATACCGCTAGGTCAATTCGGTTGGGTTGATGTCGGTGCGACCGCGTCGGGAAGGCTGACTGGACATTTTTCCGGAAGCTACGGGCCTGGCCGTTTAACAGATATTTGTTTGACTCATATGGTTGAAGCTATCCCGAGTTCAGCTCCGATCGAACATCCACTTCTGGGTCGCGGCAGTCAGGCTGATGTTACAACGTATGTGATTGGCGGACGTGCGCGCTTTCACTTGCCAGCGCGCGCTGTCATTCGAATAGTCGGGCGAGGGGAACTTGTCATTAGCGGAGATTATCTCAGCGTTATCGAAGTCGCCGCTGCTGAAGGAGCGCTGGACGCACGTGGCGAAGCAGCTTTGGCGGGGACTATCAATGGGGCTGTTGAGATCCGGGCGCAAGCGACCGCTTCGCGGGCGACTTTGGAACATCCAAGCGCATTGGTGCCGCTGGCGCTTGTTTTGGAGAGAAGCTCAATTGATTCTGTCGATCTAGCTACAGAAATCGGCTTACGTGGCCGTGCCGGCCTGATGGTCCGTGTTGATCTGTCTGCCGGTTTCAGGCTGCTGGGTGTAAGTCTGTGGAGTCAAACTTGGCCTCTAATCGCTTTCGATGCAGGGGTTGGTTGGTCTGGCGGTATCAAATATAGCCCAAATCCTGGAGTTCATTGGAATTTTGGAAGTCTCGATGTCGATGAAGGTGATGCTGACGAGTATGAAGAGAATGAAGATCATGCGGATGTCGCGCTCGACGATATCATTGAGGCAATTCTGGACGACGCTCGAGCTAACGTTTCATCGCCAGATGGCCTTAGCGAGGATACTGCCCTCCCATTCGATTGGTATAAGCCGCGTGAATTGTATGCGCCTACTGTAAATATTCCAAATGCTGATGACCCGAATGAGATTGATCAATTTGATGGCCCGACGCTTGTTCGTTATCAGTATCGCGGCCGCACGATGTATGAGGAAATCGGTGTAGCAGACTGGCCATCAGTCCGTCGTCGCTTTGAGTTCTTCCCGTACGATTCCCGCTCAGAGCCGGAGAAGAACCGGTTTAACAGACTTATAGACAGACTCGGATTTGATCGAACCGGCTTTGATGCGGATCATGTTTGGGATATTAAGCTTAGGGGTTTAGATTATGATCGGTTTGATAACTTGTGGCCAGCGAGCAACCAAGAGCAGAGGCTTGCAGGCGTTCGTCACAATAATCAAATTCAGAATTACAGAGCTACGTTGGACAATATAGAAGGGCGCTGGTTCGAGATTGTTCGCGTGAGGCATCCGGCGTGACATAATTTTATATAGGTCGATTATAAAAGAGGAAGTTTAAGGCGATATCAAATTCAATAATTGTGTTATGTTTTGATGATTGACAAATATATAGTTTATAAAAGTTGACGTGGTATTTGGAAGCAACTGTCGGTCATGTAAAGGGCTACTAGGGAATGCGACCATGACCACCTTTCCCAATGCGCCGCAGCTGCTCAAGGGTGGGATCGTGCTGATCGATGCCGAGAGTTCCCAGGTGCAGCGCATCATCGTGCTGCAATACAACCCCGATTCCTTGAGTCGGACGCTGCAGGTGCAGGCGGTGGGGGAGCAGGGTACGCGCTCCCAGGCGCTTCGGCTCACCGGCCCGGCGGTGGAGACGCTCAAGCTGGATGCCGAGATCGATGCCACCGATCAGCTGGAGTTTCCCGACCAGAACGCCACCGCCACCGAGTTCGGCATCTTCCCGGCGCTGGCGGCACTGGAGACCATGGTCTATCCGGCCAGCAGCCGGCTGATCGCCAATAATGCGCTGGCCGCGGCCGGTACCCTGGAGATCGCGCCGATGCAGGCGCCGCTGGCCCTGTTCATCTGGAGCCGCAACCGCATCGTGCCGGTGCGCATCACCGAGTTCAGCATCACCGAGGAGGCGTTCGATCCCTCGCTCAACCCGATCCGGGCCAAGGTGAGCCTGGGCATGCGGGTGCTGAGCGTCGACGACCTCGGCTTCGACCACCGCGGCGGCAGCCTGTTCATGAGCTACCTGCAAGCCAAGGAACAGCTGGCCGCCAAGGCGCCGGGCGGCGATCTCGGCGCGTTCGGCATTGGAGGACTGCCATGACCGATCCGGTACAGGCCCTGTTCCAGGCCGGTGTGCTGAAGGACACGGCGTTTCCGGCCACCAGCCGTTATCACGACGTGCCGACGGCCAAGCTGACCCTGCCCGACGGGCAGGTGGTGGTGTACCTGCGCCGCCGCATCGTGCCGGCACCGGAGCGGTTCGCGCTGATCCGGGAGCACACGGTGCAGCAGGGCGAGCGGCTGGACGCCATCGCCGCCCGTTACCTGGGCGATCCCGAGCAGTTCTGGCGCTTGTGTGACGCCAACGGCGTGCTCCGTCCGGACGAACTGATCGACGAGGAGGGCCGGCGTATCCGCATCACCCTGCCGGACGGCGTGCCCGGACCCTCGGAAAACTGACGCGGCCATGATCAAAGGTATCAACCTGACACTGATGGTGGGGCCGGCGGTGCCGGTGCCGGTGCCGCGCGCGGTGCTGGAGTCCCTCAGCAAGGTGGAGGTGACGGCGGCGGCCGGCGATACCGAGAGCGGCTTCGATCTCACCTTCGAGATCGAGAAGAACTCACCGCTCGGGACCCTGTTCCTGGTCTCCGGCGGTGCCGGCATCCCAATGGTGCGGGTGGTGATCGTCGCCACCATCAACGGCACCCCGAATGTGTTGATCGACGGCGTGATGACACATCACCAGTTGGAGCCCGGCAGCAACGGCGGTCCCGCCACCCTCAAGGTCCAGGGCAAGGACCTGAGCACGGTGCTGAGCTACATCGATTTCAGCGGCGTGCCTTACCCCGCGATGCCGCCGGCGGTGCGGGTTCTGCTGGTGCTGGCCAAGTATGCTTGGCTCGGCATCGTGCCCAAGGTGATCCCCAGCATCATCGAGGACATCCCGATCCCGGTGGATCGCATCCCGCGGCACCAGGGCACCGATCTCGATTACGTCAAGGGGCTGGCGCGGGAGGCGGGCTACGTCTTCTACGTGGAGCCGGGACCGGCGCCGGGGGTGAACTTCGCCTACTGGGGGCCGGAGATCAAAGTGGGCGCACCGCAGCCGGCCCTGAACGTGGACATGGACGCCCACACCAACGTGGAATCGCTGTCCTTCCGCTTCGACAAGGAGCGCAAGGAAATGCCCATTGTCTATATCCAGAATCAGGCGACCAAGGCGCCGATTCCGATCCCGATCCCGGACATCACGCCCCTCAATCCACCGCTGGGCGCGGTGCCGCCCTTGCCGCCGAAGCTGACGCCGCTCAATGACACCGCCCAGCTGTCGCCGCTGCAGGCGGCTTTGCGGGGTGTTGCGTATGCGGCGCAGCATGCCGATGCGGTGTTCGGCGAGGGTAGCCTGGACGTGCTGCGGTATGGCCGGGTGCTGCGCTCCCGCGCCCTGGTCGGGGTGCGCGGCGCCGGCGCTGCCTTTGATGGCCTGCATTACGTCAGCCGCGTCAAGCATGTTATCGAGCGCGGCCGCTATACCCAGGATTTCTCGCTCGCCCGCAACGGGCTTCTTTCCACGGTCCCGGTGGTGCCGGCATGACGCAGCAGCAGACCTTCCTCGGCAAGTATCGCGGCACGGTGGTCAACAACATCGATCCCATGCAGCTCGGCCGCATCCAGGTGATCGTGCCCGACGTTTCCAACGTGATGCTGTCCAGCTGGGCGATGCCGTGCGTGCCGGTGGCCGGTTTGCAGATGGGCCAGTTCGCGGTGCCGCCCATCGGTGCCGGTGTTTGGGTCGAGTTCGAGCGGGGCGACCCGGACTATCCCATCTGGGTCGGCTGCTTCTGGGGCACGGCGGCGGAGGTCCCGGCACTGGCGCGCACGGTGCCGCCGGGCGTGGCCGGGATCACGTTGCAGACCACGCTGCAGAACGGCCTGACGGTCAACGACGTTCCCGGGCCCACCGGCGGCATCATGCTCAGGAGCGCCACCGGTGCCACGCTGATCGTCAACGATACCGGCATCTACATCCAGAACGGCCGGGGTGCGAGCATCGTCATGGTGGGACCCTCGGTCACCATCAACAACGGCGCCCTGGCAGTGATCTGAGGGGAAGGAGGAGCCCATTCCATGCCCGGACCGCTTCTCCACGTCGGTGCCACCGTGCTCTGCGCCCACGGCGGCCAGGCACTGCCCACCGTGCCGAATTCCCGGGTGCTGGTGGGCGGCATGCCGACGGTGACCCTGGCCGCACCGTACACCGTGGCCGGCTGCGCGTTCGTGCCGCCGGGTGGCAACGGGCCCTGCGTCACCGCCCAGTTCGTCACCGCGGCAACCCGGCTCACCTCCCAGGGGCAGCCGCTGCTGTTGCAGGACAGCCAGTCCGTCTGCGCCCCCACCGGCACGCCGCTCCTGCCGGTGGTGGTCCAGACGCGTGCGACGGGGATGTGAGGCGGCGATGAACCTGGATTACCCGTTCCACTTCGACGGTCGCGACCGCACCGCGGACACGAGCGACGCGGATCACCTGCGCGATCTGATCGAGCAGGTGCTGTTCACCATGCCGGGGGAACGGGTCAACCGGCCCGAGTTCGGCAGCGGTGTGATGCAGCTGGTGTTCGCACCCAACAGCCCGGAAGTGGCGGCCACCACCGAGTTCCTGGTCAAGGGCGCCTTGCAGCAGTGGCTGGGCGACCGTCTCGCCATCGAGACCCTGACGGTGGAAAGCGTCGACTCCACGCTCCGCATCCGCATCGACTACGTCGACCTGCGCACCCAGCGGCGGGAGCGGGCGGAGTTCGCGCGCGGGGGGACGTCGCCATGATCTACCTCTGCTGCGACGAGCGAAGGCGCACCGCGGTCGCCGATCACCCAACGCTCAACGGCATTCATTTCCTGGAGGTGCTGGACCGGGATGCGCCGGCCGACAGCCCGCGCCAGCAAACGCTGCTGGTCCGGCTTCTCAAGCCGGTGCCGCCGATCCCGGCCGATCTGAGCACCGGCAACGTCTGGATCGAAGGCGGTGAGCGCATCACCCCGGTGCGGGTCGCGTGGATCGCGGTGGCATCCGCCCCGCCGGCCGAGCTGGTCAACGCGGACGAGGACGCGCTGCTGACGGCACTGCCCGAGGCCGACCACGTGTTGGTGGTCCGGACCGAGGAGAGCGGCGATTACGCCACCTACACGCTCCGGATCGGCGTCACGCCGGAGAACCCCACGGCGCTGTCCGGGTTCGATCCGCTGCTGTCCCGCGTCGATTTCTCGTTCAAGGTGGAATGCCCGTCAGACTTCGACTGCCGGCCGCAACGGCTCTGCCCCGAGGAAGCCCGGGACGAACCGGACATCAGCTACCTCGCCAAGGACTACGCCAGCTTCCGCCGGCTGATGCTGGACCGCATGGCGCAGATCATGCCCGAATGGCGGGAGCGCAATCCGGCCGACCTCGGCATGACCCTGGTGGAACTGCTGGCCTACGTCGGCGATCACCTGAGTTACCAACAGGACGCCATCGCCACCGAAGCCTACCTCGCCACCGCCGGGCGGCGCACCTCCATCCGCCGCCATGCCCGGCTGGTGGACTATCACATGCACGACGGCAAGAACGCCCGGGCCTTCGTGTACGTGGCGGTGAGCGAGCCCGCGCTTGTGTTGCCGGTCCGCACCGTGGTGCTGTCCCGGGTGCCGGGGTTCGCCATTCGGCTGGACGAAACGGGATCGGCCGACCATCCGGACCGTGATCCGGACCGGGCGTTGCGCCAGAATCCGGTGGTCTTCGAAACCCTGCACGCGGTGACCGTCCGAGCGGGGCATAACCGTCTGCCGTTCTATGCCTGGGGCGACCAGGAATGCTGTCTGCCCAAGGGTGCGATCCGGGCAACCTTGCAGGGTCACGTGGACACGCTGTCACCCGGTGACGTCCTGATCTTCGAAGAGGTGCTGGGCCCCGGCACCGGGCGGCCCGAGGATGCCGATCCGGGCCGCCGTCACCCGGTCCGCCTGACCGAGGTGGTCTCGGAAGACGCCGGCGGCGACCCGTTGACCGATCCGCTCACCGAAGCGCCCATCACCGAAATCCGCTGGCATGGCGATGACGCGCTGCCGTTCCCGCTTTGTGTCTCGGCTCGTACGGGGCCAAGCTTCGGTGACGCCTTCATCGACGAGGTGAGCGTCGCCCGTGGCAACATCGTGCTCGCCGACCATGGCCGGACGATCGCGGACGAGGACCTCGGCACCGTGCCGGCGCCGCACCTGCATCTGGCGCCGGTGTCGGACGCCGACCGGTGCGATCCGCCGACGCGGGTTGCCATCCCGCCGCGCTTTCGCCCGACGCTGCAAGAGCGGCCGTTGACGCGGGCCGTGCCTTATGACCCGGACCAGCCGCCGGCTTCCGCCACGGCGACGCGTTACCCGCCACTGGAGGCGGCCCGGCCGGTGATCGAGCTCAGCGGCCGGTTTGGGACGACGGAACGCCCGTGGCTGCCGCAGCGCGATCTGCTGGCCAGCGCGGCCGACGCCCGGGAATTCGTGGCGGAGACCGAGGTGAATGGCTCCGTGCAGCTTCGTTTCGGCGACGACCGCCACGGCGAGCGCCCCGCCGCCGGCACCGCCTTCACCGCCACCTACCGCGTCGGCAGCGGGGCGGCCGGCAATGTCGGTGCCGAAGCGCTCGCCCACGTGATTACCGATCAGCCGGGGATCCTGGCGGTGCGCAACCCGCTGCCCGCCGCCGGCGGTACCGCGGCCGAGACCATGCAGCAGGTGCGCGAACGGGCGCCCTACGCTTTCCGCACGCAGCAGCGCGCGGTAACGCGCGAAGACTACGCCGACAAGGCGCGCCTGCATCCCGGGGTGCAGCGGGCCCAGGCCACCTTCCGCTGGACCGGAAGCTGGCACACCGTGTTCGTGACCGCCGACAGATTGGGCGCCGCCGCGGTGGACCCGCCGTTCCAGCGCGGTCTCCGGCGCCACCTGGAGCCGTTCCGCATGGCCGGCTACGACTTGAGGGTGGACCAACCCCGCTTCGTCTCGCTGGAGATAGACCTGTTTGTCTGTGTCAGGCCGGACTATTTCCGAGCCGACGTCAAGCTCGCGTTGTTGCGCGCACTGGGCAGCGGGCGCCTGGCCGATGGCCGGCTCGGCCTGTTCCATCCCGACAACTTCAGCTTTGGGGAGACGGTGCATCTGAGCACCGTGATCGCCGCGGCCCAGGGCGTCGCCGGCGTGGCCTCGGTGGAGGCGACCACGTTCGGCCGGCAGGGTGTGCCCGATCCCCTGCCACTCGCCCAGGGTCGGATCGAGCTGGGCCGGCTGGAAATCGCCCGCCTGGACAACGACCCCAACTATCCGGAACGCGGCGTGCTCCGGCTTGCCATGGGAGGGGGGCGATGAACGGCAGCGACACACCCTTGGTTGTTGGCGACGCCCTGTCCGGGACCGTGGTCGACGATTGCGGCTGCTGCGCCGGCACCGCGGTGGAGACGCCGCAGGCGGTTCGCAACCGACCGGGCCTGAGCGCCGTCGCCTATCGCGTTGCCACCCACGGCTCTTTCAAGGCCACCATGCTGGCCCGGCTGTCGTCGGCGGCGCACCCGGCCCTGGACCGGCTGCGGACGCGGGACGACGACGACTTCTCCATCGCCCTGCTCGACGCCTGGGCGACGGTGGCCGACGTTCTGACGTTCTACCAGGAACGCCTCATCAACGAGGCGTGGCTCAGGACCGCCACCGAACGCTTCTCGATCCTGGAACTGGCCCGACTGATCGGCTACCGGCCCCGGCCCGGGGTCGCCGCATCCACTTGGCTCGCCTTCACCATGGAAGACGCCCCGGGCGCGCCGGACCAGGCCGTGGCGGCGACCCTGGTGGCCCGCGGCACGGCGGTGAAAAGCATTCCCGGCCCGGGAGAGTTGCCGCAGACGTTCGAGACGATGGAGGACATCGAAGCCCGCGTCGCCTGGAACGCGCTCAGGCCGCGGCAAACGATTCCGCATCCGCCCGAGGCGGGTGGTCGCAAGGTCTATCTTCACGGCACCGGCCATACCCTCAAGCCCGGCGACATGCTTTTGTTCGTCGGCGACGAGCGTCTAGCTGACAGCGCCAGCCCCAGGTGGGACTTCCGCCGGATCCAGACGGTCACGGAGGCCGCCGATGCCACCTGGACCCTGGTGACGTGGGATGCGCAGCTGGCCACGGTGCCGCCGCGCACGCAGTTCCCGGCAGCGCCCTTGGTCTATGTCTTTCGCGAGCGGGCCAGCGTGTACGGCTACAATGCTCCAGCTTGGCGGATACTGGCGGCATCGACCCGCGCGTCCTACCTCGGCGTGCCGGAAAGCGACCTGCCGACGGTGGACCCCGGTGAGTGGCCCGATTTCACGATCTTTGCGCCACTCTTTCCGCTCCAGCCGAAGTATGTCAGCGGTGTCGATGACCTTCTCTTCGCCACGGTCGAGGAGGTTGCGATGGCGGCGACCAGCGCCGCGCAAGCATCGTCGACGCTGGCCATGCACGAGGCGTCCGCTGCGACCGCCGGCTTGGCCAACGCCGCGGCCGAACTTGGCCGAAGCGGCGTCGAGGTGGCGACCAAGACGGCAGCCGCATTGGAGTCGGTGGCGCGGACCACCGCGGACGCCACGATCGCCCAGGCGCACGCCATCGTCCGGAGCCACGTCGCGGGGCTCAACACGCTGATCGAAGGCCCGCTGGCGACCGTCGAGACCACGGTCAAGCAAGCCGTGATCGGCCGCATCGAGTCCCTCGGGACCAGCCTCGATCAGATTGTGGGACCGCTTCTCGCCGGCCTGCCGGAAGACCAGGCCCCGGCAGACCTCCTGGATGCCGTTAAATCGGCGGTCCGTACGAAAGTCACGGAAGCAATCGAGGAGGTGCGAGCGGAACTTGTCCAGATGGTGCCCGACGCGACGGCGATCTTCAACCAGGCAATCGACGCCGCCCGTGCCGCCGTCGACACTGTTCCGGACCTTGATTTTTCGGGACTGGCTGGCGACCTCGCCAATTCACGGAACCCGTTAGCCGTGCTCGGAAAGGCTGGCGATCAAGCCCTCAACGCGGCGAAAGGTGCCGTGGCCAACCTCAGCCTCGACGATACCGCTCTACCGGATGGCTATGAGGACCGGTCGCCGACCCAGGTCGTCGAGGATATGATCGCCGGCATGACCGATGCGTTGGGATCGGTTGACCTGAGCGGTCTTCCCACGCCGCAGTCGATCATGAACGCCGCCAAAGATGCCGTCGATGCCAGCGCCGAGATCGCCGGAACGGTCGAACGGATCAAACAGTCGGTGATCATGTCCGGCGGTTTGGCGCTGGCACAGGTGGGTGAGGGGATCGCCGCCACAATGGATCAGGTCAGATCGGCTGCCCTGGCCGCGGCCCGCGCCGTCAATCCAGAGAATGTCATGGCCGAACTGGGCCAGCGGGCAACGGCCTTCGCCAGCCGTGCCGAGACGGCAACCAACTCGGCACTGGATGCGGCAGGCGCGGCGATCAGTGCCGCCGTCGTTTCGGCCGCCGTTCAGATTGCCAAGGAGGCGCCAGCGCCTTTGCCGGAGCCGACGCCGGAATTCGTCGCCTTGGTGGCCCGGTTCTTTGCCGATTTCATGATCGCGAAACTGGGCGGTCTGCCGCCACCCGCGGCTGAAACGCATTCCGCCGCCATGGCGCAAATCCAGGCCAAAGTCGAAGCGATGGTTCCACTCGCCATGCCGGCCGCCGTGGGTGCGACCGGCGAGATGTATCTCGCAGCGTCGTCCGGGGCGACCAAGGTGCGAACCGCCCTGGTGGCCGCCACGGACAAGGCGTTGATGGCCAAGGTGATCGCCGCGAAACCGATCTTCGACGGCTACAAGCGTTCGAGTGACAGCATCGACTTGGACCGCGTCTATCCCAACGTGATGAAGGACGGCTGGGTGATGCTGTCGACGCCGACGACGCAGGAGCTGTATCGGGTCACCAAGGCCGTCGAAGGCGCCCGTGATGAATATCACCTTTCCGGCAAGACGACCCGGATCACGCTTGCCGGGCCGAACCTCGCGACGTTCGATCCGGCGGTTCGCGAGACGGTGGTCTTTGCCGGGTCGGACATCCTCCCGGTCACCGAGGCACCTTTCGAGTGGCCGGTGTTCGGCGACACTGTCGCCCTCGCCCACGAGGTCGAAGAGCTCGAGGCCGGGCGGCTGATGATCATCCGGGGGCGCTGTGCCAAGCTTACAGCGGCAACGGGCGTTACTCTTGTGGCAGAGGCCGAAGGCGGCGGCACGCGTTCCGTCGATAAAGGTCAGACACTGACCCTGGTGACCGAACCGAAGGCCATCACTGGCAGCGCCACACAGAAGCTCTGGCGCCTGATCGACGAGGACGGGTTCGCCGGCACGGTGACAACGGCAGAGAACGCTTTCGTCGCCCGTTCCGCCGATGAGGACGACGCCGTGCTGGCGGAGGTGGCGGTGCTGGACCGGGTCGAGGCGGTGGAGCCGGGCTACAGCCGGATCGTCTTCAAAGCCCCGCTGGAACACGCCTATGACCGGGCCTCCACCGAGATCCTGGCCAATGTGGTGCCGGCCACCCATGGCGAAGCCGCCGCCGACGTGCTCGGCAGCGGCGATGCCGGCCAACCCTTTCAGCAGTTCGCGCTGCGCCAGAAGCCGCTCACCCACGTCAGCGCCACGACCCCGAGCGGAACCGAATCCTCCCTCGACATCCGGGTCAACGACGTTCTGTGGCAGGAGGTGCCGCACCTGTTCGGCCGGTCTCCTAAGGATCGGATCTACGCCACCCGGACCGATGACGACGGCGTGACCTCCGTGCAATTCGGTGACGGTGTCACCGGTGCCCGGCTGCCGACGGGACAGGACAATATTCGCGCCAGCTACCGCAAGGGCGTCGGCCGCGACGGCAATGTCCGGGCCGGGTCGCTGGAGATGCTGATGGCGCGCCCGCTTGGCGTCAAGGAAGCGACCAACCCGCTGCCGGCCACCGGCGGTGACGATCCGGAGCCGCGCGAACAGGCCCGCACCAATGCGCCGGTCACGGTGCTGACCCTGGAACGCACCGTGTCGCTGCGGGACTACGAGGATTTCGCCCGCAGCTTCGCCGGCATCGCCAAGGCGCTCGCCACCTGGAGCTGGGATGGCGATACCCGCCGGGTGTTCGTCACCGTGGCCGGTCCCGACGGTGCCACGGTGGAGGCCGGCAGTGCCCTGCATGACAACCTGCAGAAGGCTTTGAAGCAGGCGGGCGATCCGTTCGTGGCCGTGGCCGCCGGCAGCTACCGGCCGGCAACCTTCCGCCTCGGATTCCGGGTCAAGGTCGCCCCGGACCGCACTCCGGCCGTCGTCCTGGCCGCGGTGGAGGCGGCCGTGCGGGCCGGGTTCGCCTTCGATGCGCGGTCGTTCGGCCAGCCGGTGACGTCGAGCGAGGTGATTGCGACCGTACACGCGGTCGCCGGCGTGGCCGCCGTGACCCTGACGACGCTGCGGCGCTCCACGCCGCCCGGCGCCGGTGCGGGTGTCCATCGCCGGCTGCTGGCGGCGTTGCCCGAGGTGGCGGCGGACGGCTCGATGAGCGCTGCGGAACTGCTGACCCTGGATCCGGAACCGCTGGAGACGCTGGAGGAAATGGCGTGACGGGCTTCGACGCCGAGAAACTGTACGCGCTGCTGCCGGCGATCCACCGCATCCGCGATGCGGAGCAGGGCGGTCCGCTCAAGGCCCTGCTCGCCGTCGTCGCCGAGCAGGTCGCGGTGCTGGAAGAAGATCTGGAGCAGTCCTACGACGACCTGTTCATCGAGACGTGCGCCGACTGGGTCACGCCCTACATCGGCGACCTGATCGGCTACCGTCCCGTTCACGGTGTCGCCGAGGCCGTCAGCAGCCCGCGGGCGGAGGTCGCCAACACCATCGCCTACCGCAGGCGCAAGGGCACCGCGGCGATGCTGGAGCAGCTTGCCCGGGACGTCACCGGGTGGCCGGCGAGGGTGGTCGAGTATTTCGAGTTGCTGGGCACCACCCAGTACATGAACCATCTGCGCCCGCACAACCGGGCGACCCCCGATCTCCGGCACTGGGAGCCGCTGGAACGGCTGGACACCGCCTTCGATACCCTGGCGCACAGTATCGATGTCCGCTCCATCGCCCGCGCCGGCGGCCGCTTCAACATCCCCAACATCGGCATCTTTCTGTGGCGGCTGAAGGCGCAAGCGTTGACCGAGGCAGAGCCGTCCCGCGTGGATGCGCGCCGTTACCGTTTCAATCCGCTCGGCATCGATGCCCCGCTGTTCACCCGGCCGGAGACGGAGGCGGTGATCACCCACTTGGCGGAACCGATCAACGTGCCGGAGCCGATCTCCCGCCGGGTGCTCGATGCCTACCTTGAGCGGTACTATGGTCCCGGCCTCAGCCTGCTGATCAGCGTCGATGGTACCCCGCTGGAGGCGGACGAGGTGCGGGTGTGCAACCTGTCGGATGCTGGCGCCGGCGCCTGGGCGCACCAGCCCTCCGACCGGGTCGCGATCGATCCGGTCCTCGGCCGCATCGCCTTCCCCGAAGACCAGGACGGCGACGTGCGGGTCAGCTTCCATCACGGCTTCAGCGCCGACATCGGCGGCGGCGAATACGAACGGGCCGCCGCCTTCGCCACGGCCCTGCCCGGGCAGGTCCTGTTGCGGGTGCCCGACGACCGGCCGACAATCCAGGCGGCGCTGGATGACCTGCCCGCCGCGGGCGGCATCGTCGAGATCACCGATAACCGCCGCTATGGCGAGACCCTGTCCATCGCCGTCGGTGCGGGCGCCTCGGTGGAACTGCGGGCCGCCAATGGCCGCCGGCCGGTGGTGCTATTGGGCGATACTCTCGCCATCACCGGCGATGCCGATGCCGCCGTGACCCTGGACGGACTGGTGCTCGCGGATGCCGGGATCCGCGTGCCGGACACGCCCGGCAACGGACTGCGCGCGCTCACGCTCCGCCATTGCACCTTGGTGCCGGGGCAGAGCCTGGCCGTCGATGCCACGCCGGCGGTCCCCGGCGGGATCAGCCTGGAGGTGCTGATCGCGGACGTGGGCGTCGCGATGCAGGACTGCATCCTCGGCGCGCTTCGCATCCACGAGGGGGCATCGGTGACCGGACGGCGCAGCATCCTCGACGCGCACCAGCCGACCCACGTGGTGTTGGCCGGCCCCGGGGTCGGTGCCGGCGCCGGAGCGGCCGATGACCCGGCCGGCGGCGACCTCACCCTGTTCGACTGTACCGTGGTCGGCAAGGTGTTCGCGGGCGCATTGCCGCTGGTGTCCGACAGCATCCTGATGGCGGCGCTGGACCCGGCCGGCGATGCCTGGCCGGCACCGGTGCGGGCACTTCGCAGGCAACAGGGATGCCTTCGCTTCTCGTTCGTGCCAATCAGCGCGATCGGGCCGCGCCGGTTCCGGTGCCAGCCCGATCTGGAGATCGCCCGGCTGATCGAACTTCGCGAGAACGAGATCGGCGCACCGCTCGACGCGGCGGCGCGTGCCACGATCCGCCACCGGGTGGTTCAGCGGATGCTGCCGGCTTTTACGACCCTGCGTTACGGCCGTCCCGGCTATGCCCAGCTTTTGTTATCCGCACCGGCGGAGATCCGACAGGGGGCGGAGGACGAGGCGGAGATGGGCGTGTTCCGGTCGCTCTATCAGCCGCAGCGGGCCAGCAATCTCGCGGTGCGGCTGGAGGAATACCTGCGTTTCGGCCTGGAGGCCGGCGTGTTCTACGCAACCTGATTCTGACGCCGGCGGCATGACACCGACAGCGAAAAGACAACCAAGACAAGGAGGGGCGCCGTGAGCGGAGACTACAGTCGATCCACCTTCGATCCCTGGCGGCACTTCAGCGGCGTGCTGATGCAGCAGGGCCGGGTCGCCCTGGATGCCGATTGGAACGAGTTGGTGGCCATCGTGCAGCGGCGCATCCGCGCGGAAGCCGTGGACACCCTGGGCCGTGCGGTGGTGCCGCGGGAAACGCCGGACGGCTTCGCCATCGCCATCGCCGGCAGCGGCGCTGCCAAGACCATGACCATCGGACGGGGGCGCATCTATGTCCACGGCCACTTGGCCGAGAACCACGGCGCACCGCCTCTGGTGTTCGATCTGGGGGCCGACCGCCCCGATGGCAGCGGCCCCCTCGGTGTGCTGGCCGAAACCATCGGTAGCGAGCCGGTGGACTACACGGCCCAGCCCCACTTTCCGTCGCCGCCGGCCCTGCCCGAAAGCGACGGCCCGCACCTCGTGTATCTCGACGTCTGGCAGCGGGAAGTGACCGCGATCGAGGAGCGAGGCCTGCTGGAGAGCGCACTCGGCGGCGTTGACACCACCACCCGCACGCAGACGGTGTGGCAGGTGAAGGTGCTGGAGAACGTGGGGGAGGGAGCCACCTGCGCCTCCGCCGATGCCGACCTGGACGGCTGGAACGCGGAGATCGCGCCCTCCGCCGGCCGGCTCACCAGCCGCAGCGTCACCCCGGAAGATCCTGACGATCCGTGCCTGATCCCGCCCGGCGGCGGCTACACCGGGCTCGAGAACCAGCTTTACCGGGTTGAGATTCATGACCCCGGACCGATCGGCACCGCTACCTTCAAATGGTCGCGGGACAACGCCACGGTGGCTTCGGCGGTGGTGGACATCCCCGCGCCGGACACACTCACCGTCACGCGGATCGGCCGGGACGCCGTTCTCCGCTTCAACGACAACGACTGGGTGGAGGTGACCGACGACATCCGGGAACTCGCCGGTTTGCCGGGCGAGATGCGGAAGATCACCGTGGAAGAGGAGACGCGCCGCCTCAGGCTGTCGAGCCCGCTGCCGGCCGATCTGATCCCCTCCGGGGAGGGAGATGACACGGTCGCGGTCCGCCACACCCGGGTCCGCCGCTGGGACCAGAGCGGCGTCGTCCGCGATGCCGATGGTGCCGGCATCGCCGACATGGATGCCGATTCCGGTCCCGGTTCCGACGGCGTGATCCCGGTGCCTGCGGCCGGGACCTTCGTGGTCCTGGAAAAGGGCGTGCGGGTGAGCTTCAGCGCCGACCCGGCCGGTGGGGCCATGCGTGCCATGGACTACTGGACATTCGCCGCCCGCACCGCCGACGCCTCGGTCACGGAGCTGGATGCAGCCCCGCCGGAGGGCATCCACCACCATTATTGCCGGCTGGCGGTGGTCACCTTCCCGGACACCGTGCTGGATTGCCGGGTGTTCTGGCCACCGCAGTTCGGCGGCGACAGCTGCGCCTGCAGCGTCTGCGTCACGCCGGACAGCCACAACAGCGGCGCACTCACCATCCAGATGGCGGTGGACCAGGTGCGGGGGCAGGGCGGCACCATCTGTCTCGCTGCGGGAGAATACGCGCTCGGCAGCACGCCCGTTCTGATGGACGGGATGCGCTCGGTGCGCATGGTGGGGCAGGGGTGGCGAACGATCCTCTCCTATACCGGCGCCGGTGCGGCGATCGGCGTGCGCAACAGCCTTGGTGTCACCCTGGAGGACTTCACCGTGCTGACGCCGCCGCGCTCGGACCTTGCCGACCGTGCCATCGGCGGCGGCCCGGCGTTCCATCTGCGTCACAACGTCGGGATCACCATCCGCCGTTGCGTCGCCCTGCAGTTCGGCAGCCGCGGCGGCGGCAACCCGGCCATCGGCGTCGAGGGCCTGCTGCTGGGCGCGCTGGTGGAGGAGAACGCGCTGCTGGCACCCTCGGGCATCGCCAGCATGATAGAGGCAGATCCTAATCAGGAGCGCATGGCCTATGCCCTGGTCGCCAACCTGGTGGTGCGGGACAACGTGATGGTGTGCGGCCGGTCGGCGGTCCGCTTCCCCGACTGGAGCCTGCACCTGAGCGACATGCGCATCACCGGCAACACCATTCTCATAGTGCCTGGGGGCGGTAGCGAAGGGGCGGTGGTGACCACCGGTGCTGCGGGTCCCGGCAGCCGCCTGGCCGTGGACGGCAATCTGATCTATGCCGCCGGCGACGGGGTCGTGACCGGCATCGACCATACCCGCATTCGCGACAATGAACTCACCTGGTTCGGCACCGACGAAGACGGGAACCAGCCGACCACCGGTTCCGGCGTTGTCGTCACTCAAGGGCTGCGCCCGGACCGGGTCGATGACTGCCGCATCGAGGGCAACCGGATCGACCGGGCGCCGGAAGCCGGGATCGCGATCCGTCACCGCCTGGGCGCCGCCCGCATCGCCGGCAACAGCGTGCTGCGGGCCGGCCGGGCCGCCATTGCCATGGCTGCCGAAAGCGGTGCAGGCGAGCTTGCCGTCATCGACAACCGGTTCGAAGACATCATGCCGACGTTCATGGGGGATGGCGAGGCGGCCGTCGCCGTGCACCTGATTGGGGTCGATCGGCTGACGTTCTCGCGCAACACCGTGCGCGGGGTTGCGCAGCGGGCGGTCGAGACCCCCGGTCAGGCGGCCGTGTTCATGCAGGGTTGCCGCGACGCCCTGCTTGCCGGCAACCAGCTGACCGACATCGGCCCAATCGAAGGGTTCCGCGAGACGATGGCGATCCTGGCTTCGCTGCCGCTTGCCTCGCTGCACATCACGGATAGCGTCATCGTCCGCAGCCAGGATGGGCCGCGGGAGCAGGATGCCACGTCTTGGTATGCCATCCGCATCCTCGCCGGGATCTCGGAAAGCCCCCCTCTGACTCACCGGCGGAGATTAAACTACCCGCTGTTCGTCAGGACAGAAGGCACGGTATTCGCCATCGATGCATTTGGCATCCGCACCGTGGCCAACGGGCTTGACCCGGTGCTTCACATCCAGGGCAACAGCATCACCGCGTGGGGGCAAAGCCCGGCCGTGCAGGCGATCCTGGACGGGTCCTGCGTAGTAACCGGCAACACCTGCCACCTTCAGGGGCAAAGCGGGGCCAACGCGGTGGTGCAGATCGCCGCCCAACGGATCGCGGTCTCCAACAACGTGGTGCGTCGGCCCTCGGAGCAGGACGCGATCCAGCTGCAGGGCAAGGCGTTCACCGTGGTCGGCAACATCACGTTCGGAAATATCCGTATCAACGGCAGCCCGCTGCCGCCGCCGTGGCAGGATCTCAACGTGCTGTCGTCGTGAACCGCCGGCAGCGAGAGCGTCAGGGAGAACGAAACCATGCGCTTCATCCGTTACAACCGTGAAGCCGACCTGTCGGCCCTGGCCCGTCGCGCCTACCGCTTCGACCGTGGCGTGGCTCCGGAAGCCCTTCGCCGTGCCGAAGCGGCGCTGGTCCGGGCCAACCCTCACCTGTCGGATTTGCGCACAGTGCCGCGCGGCAGCATCGTGGTCATTCCCAAGGTCGAGGGGCTCCGCACCGGCGAGCGTACCCTCTCCGGCGGGGAGGTGGCGGAGGGCCTGTTGCGCCAGGTCGCTCAGGCCACCGACTCGTTGGGTGAGACCCTGGATGGTGCCGCCATGACGGTCATCGGACAGGCTGACGAGACGGCGCGCATTGCCGAGACCGACGCTTTTCGGAAGGCCGTCGGCAGCATGGGCCGGGACGCGCTGACCTTGGCCGGCAAGTCGGTGGAAGGTTCGGGCCGGCGGGCGGAACAGGCCAAGGCCACGCTGGCGCAACAGCGCGCGGTCATCGAACTCGTCCAGCGGGATTTGGCCGAGCTGGACAAGCGCTTCGGCTGATCGCGTGCCCCATGCGGGTGCCTTCGGCCGCCTCCTAATCCCGGCGCTCTTCTGCCGCGCGCCCGGCCGCTCGGCCGAGGATGAAGCGGCGCACCAGCATCGGCATCAGGGAGAACAGCGATAGCCCCACCAGCGGCAGGATCAGTTCCGGGCGCATCAGCGCCTGCGTGCTGGTGGCTTCCGGCAAGGCGGCGACGGTGGCGATGCCGGCGCCGATGCCGGCGAACACGAATGACGCCGGCAGGATGCCGATGGCCGTGGCGGCCATCATGGTACGAAACGGAATCGGAAAGGCGAGGGGGAGGAGGTTGGCGAACCATGCCGGAATGATCGGCATCAGCCGCACCGCCAGGATGTAGTTGAACGCGTTTCGCGCCACCTCGCTCTCGACGGTGGCAAACCGCGGGCCAAGGTAGTGGCGGACCATGCCGGCGAACACCGGCCGCCCCACCGTGAACACGATGGCGGCACTGAGGGTGGCACTGAGCGCGGACAGCAGCCCGCCCAGGGTCGTCCCGAACATGTAGCCGCCGATCACCATCATGGCGGCCGCCAACGGCACCGGCGACATTTTGGCCACGGTCATGGCAAGGACGAACAGCGCCATGCCCAGGCCGCGGTGATCCGCCACCCACGCCGTGACGGCTTGGTGCGTCTGCCACATCGCGGTGCGTAAGGCGTCGCCGAACAGGGACGTGGCAGCGGCGAGGGCGAGCACGATGACGGCACCGATGGTGGCCAAGACCAGCCGTCGATCTCCTTTGGTCGGGCCGGTTTCAGGCATGAGCCTGTGCTGTCATGAGCCTGTGCTGTCCCCCCTTGGTCGGCGGTCGCGCGCCGGGCACGCGCAACGCGACCGGTCGGTCGGAGCCGCGACACCGCCCATGCCCGGATTGTCGGTCTTGTCGGGGTGCGGCACAAGAGAAGCCGGTGTGGTCAGGACACGTCGGGTGATCCGAAGTGCCGGCGGCGGAACAGAGTGGCCGCCGGCCAGGGTCTGAGAACGATCAGGCGGACCACGGTCCAGGGCCAGGAAAGCCCCTCCCGCAGCACGTGCCGGAGCCAGGATCGCCGGCCGAGCGCGCGTCGGCTGCTGCCCTCCGGCACCGAGCCGTCGGCATCGATGCCGAACCAGCGAAAGATTGTCAGCGCGCGCGGCCGATGGAAGGGATCGGTCACGATCAGGGTGGTCGTGAAGCCGTGCTCAGAAAGGATTTCGCGGCACCGCTGTGCGCTTTCGATGGTGTTGGTGGCGTGCCGGTCCAGGAGCATGCGGGATTCGGCGACGCCGAGTTCGCGGGCGATCGAAGCCATGACCGTCGCTTCCGCCGGCGGGTGGCGGCCTGTGCCGCCGGTGAGAATGAGGTATCGTGCGGCGCCTTCCCTGATCAGCGCGACACCCCGGCGGGTCCGGCGCCGGAGCGACGGGCTGGCGCGACCGCCCGGCCACACCGCGGCGCCCAGAACGATCGCGACATCGTAACGTGCGACAGGGCTGCCCCGGTTCGCCGGGTCCGTGGCGATTTCACCACGGTCCAATCCCTGGACGTCCGCCATGTGCATCGCCATTTGACCTGAGACCGGAAGTTCGTATCCTGTCGAACAGCAGGGATTGAAGGTAACCCGCCACAGACGCGGGGAGGCAGCGATGACCATCCATACCGAAAGCCGGTTTGTGCCGGTAGCGCCCGAGACCGTGTTCGATCTGGTTGCCGACGTCGAACGGTACCCGGGATTCCTACCGATGTGGAAGGCCGCACGCATCCGCAAGCGCGAAAGCGGTTCGGTGTATTACACCGAACAGCGGGTGGGGGTAGGCCCGATCAATGAACGGTTCACGACCAAGACCGTGCTCGGCCGCCCGGCCTGGATCGAGGTGACGTCCCACGATCGCCTGTTCCGGGAATTTTTTATCCGCTGGCACTTCGCCCCGGCGGAGGGCGGCGCCCGCGTCGGCGTGGAACTGTGCTGGCAGGTGCACTCCCGCCTGTTGCAGCAGGGGATCGACCTGGTTCTGCCGAAGACCGCCCGGGCCATGATCGGCGCCTTCGAGCATGAGGCCAAGCGCGGCATGATCCTGCAGCGCGCCTACGCGACCTGAGCCTTGAGGTTGCCTGGGCGGGAGCCCGTCCGCGCCGCTAGAGGAAGTTGACTAGGCTCAGGCGGCGCACCCGGGCCATGGTGGTGAGGGACGCTTCCAGCGCCTGAGTCTGGTCGAACAGGCGGGTGATCGCCTCGGTCCGGTCGGTGTTCTCGATGCCCGCAACCCGGCCGTCCAGGAATCCGATGAACTTGCGGAAGCGTTCGTTGGTCTCATCGATCAGCACGCGGTTCAGGCCCACCTGCATCTCAACGTTGGCCAGGTTGCCCTCGCGCTCCGGCCCGAAGGGCGGCGTGCCATCGGCCGTGCGGTCCACCGCGCTGTTGAGCAGGAACACCGCCTGGCCGATGCGCTCAGAGTTCTGGTCGAGCCCGCCGGCGGAGCCGAACGCCCCTTGCGCGATCAGCTTCATCGCCCGGATCGCCTTCTCGAACGCCGGATCGATGGCGGTAAGGTCGAGGGTGAAGCTCTGCTCCGCGTCCAGGCGGTGGCCGCGCGCCACTGTGTCGCCGCGGAAGAAGGAAGTCAGCTCGATGGTGGCGGTGTTGGGCCCTGGGGTTTCGTCGGTCAGTTTGGTCTCGGCAATGGTGATGGTGGTGCCGTCGTTGGACGCCACGGTGTAGGTGCCGTTGTTGGCGGGGTCGGCTCCGGACACGGTGAAGGCCGAGCCCACTGGGATGGCGGCGAGGCTATCGGGGTTGTCCGCCGTGATGGTGCCGTTGGCGGCATCGAACGTGAGGTCGCCCGTGCCAGTGTGGTTGAGGCTGATCCCACCCGGCCCCGTCAAGACTGCGGTGTCAATCGTTTCATCCTGTCCCAGCCGGACCGATTGGATGGTCAGCACGGTGCCGTCGTTGCCGATGACGGTGAATCCGCCGTTGTTATCTGCCGTGCCGCCCACGGCGATGGTCGCACCGACCGGGATATTCGCGAAGACATCCGAATTGGCCGCCGCGATGGTGCCGGCCGCTTCGTTGAACGTCAGATTCCCCGTCACCGCGTGGTCCAGGGTGAGGCCGGTCAGGTGCGCCTCCCGCGTGGTGGGCACGGTCACGGCTTGGCCGTCGAACTGCGCCTGGAAGGCGGCGAGATCGGTCAGGCCGAAGTCCACCGGCCGGGTGGTCACCCGCGACCCGGCAAACAGGTACGTGCCGTCCACCTCCGTGTTCAGCAAACCCTGCAGGCCGATCAGGCCCTTGAAGGCCGCGTCCTGGATGGCCGCCACCTTGCCCCGGTCGTCGGTGGCGCCGCTGGCGTAATCCAGCAGCGCGAACCGGAAGTTCTCGATCGTGGTGCGGACCGAATCGAGCGTGGTCTCGGTGGCCTGCAACCGCAAATCCATGGTCTGGTTGTTGGCGACGAAGCGCTGGTGCAGGTCGCGGGTGTTCTCCAGCCGCACCAGCCGGCCGGAATCCCGGGCGATTCCGGCGTAGTCCTGCGATACCTGCTCGCTGCTCACCTGCACCTGAAGCTCGTTGATGCGTGCCTGGGTGCGGAACACGTGGCTCATGAGCTGGTTGGCGGCGGGAAGATCGGCGATCCGGGTCATGTCTCGGGTCCTCGTGAGAGCAGGTCGGGCAGTGGCTCGAAATCGGGCTAGCTCACGGCGCGGTCGAGAGCGTCGAACATGCTCTGCACCACGCTGATCAGACGGGCGGCGGCGGCGTAGGCGTGCTCGAACAGGATCAGGTCCGACATTTCCTCGTCCAAATTGACCCCGCGCACGGTGTCGGACTTGGCCTTGAGGCTGTCCACCAGGCTGCCGCGCACCTCGGCGGCGCTGCGGTTGGTGTCGGCTTGGCTCGAGGCATCGGCGATGATGGTGGCGGCGTACTGGCTGAAGCTGACCGTGGCGGCGCCCAGGGAACCGGCCCGCCCGAAGCTCTGCGCCCCGCCCACGGCGGCGGCGAGATTGCGGGCCACGGCGTCGTCGCCGATACTGGCGAAGTATTCGCCCGCGACGCCCTTGGCCGGATCAAACTGAAGCGCGCCGCGGCTCACCAGCGACGGCTGCGCCCGGATGTCGGAGCGGACGCTGAGCGCCCCCGCCACCCGCACGTCCGCGGGCTGCATGCCGATCTGGCTCAACAGCTCGCCGCCGCTGGTGATGGTGAAGCTGAGGCTGTCGTCCGAGAGCAGGCGCAAGCGCACGCCCGAGCCGTCGGGGATCAGGGTCGCGGTCACCCCGGCATCGGCGGCGTTGATTTTCTCGGCAATGCTCTGGAGGGAATCGCCGACGGTGATGGAGATGGTTTCAGGTGCAGCACCGCCGGCATTGCGGACGGTCAGCGTCTGGCCGGCCGCGGCCTGGAACGAGGGGCTCAGCACCCGGGACTCGTGGACGTTGTCGATCAGGTTGTCGACGAAGAAGTCGTTGAGGCCGAAGAAGTTGGAGAAGCCCTGGACGGTGCCGGCTATGTCGAAGTCAGTGGCGTTTCTGGCGATTTCATAGGTGATCGTGGCGTCCTGAAGGGAGCCGTCTGCGGCTTCATCCCGAAAGGCGAGGAACAGGCCGGGATCGCCGACGCTGACGGTCATCCGCCCGTCGGCATCGAATGCCACTTCGGAACCGGCGCCACCGTTGGCCTGTAGAAAGGTTTCGAGAGTGGCTCGTACGGCTTCGATCGTCTGGGAACCACTTGGCAGCGTCGTCGCCGCGTGCTGATTGCCATTGGCGTCCAGCAGCACGACGTTGACGGTGCCGTCGATGGTGATTCTGTGTTCGTCCGGTTCGGTGAAAATGCGGGTGCCCTGCATGTCCTGAAGACCGGGGAAGGCGAGGCCGCGGTTGTGCACGGCGTTCACGGTATCGCGGAGGTCGGCGGCCAGGGTGTCCAGCGTGCTCTGCAGGTTGGGCAGAATCGAATCCCGGAGCTCGATCAGGCCCTTGAGTTCCCCTTGCCGGATACTGGCAGTAATGTCGTTGGCCGGTTCCGCCGCGCCGGCGAAGATGCCGCTGAAGCCGCCGCCGGCGTGGGTGGCGGTGGCATCGATGTTGGCCGCCGTGAAGTGGGTCAGGGTGGTTGAGACGTTGTCCACCAGCACCTGGCCGCCGGTGGTGAACACCACGACGTCGCCGTCGCCGCGCTTGAACACCCGGGTGTCGATCAGCTCCGCCAGCCGGTCCAGCGCCAGATCGCGCTGGTCCTCCAGATCGGCGGTGCCCTGCCGGGTCGCGGCGCCGCGCACCACCTTGTCGTTGAGGTTGGCAATGGTGTCGATCAGGCTGTTGATCTCCGCCACCGCTTCGCCGATGCGCAGGTCGGCTTCCAGCCGCAGGTCCTGAACGGATGCGGTCATGTCGCGCAGCTGGCGGGCCACGGCATCCGCCTGGCGCACCAGTTCTCGCTGTTCAAGGCCGCCTTCGGGCGTGGTGGCCAGCGTTTCGAAGGCTTCCGAGAGCCGGGTCAGGTTGTGGCTGAGAGAGGCGTTGTCGGCCGGCGTGCCGAACAGGAACTGGATGCGGTCATGAAACGGCTGCTGCACATCGATGGCGCGCAGGCCCGAGGTTTCGGCGCGCACGTTCCGCATCAGGTGTTCGTCCACCCGGCGGGTCAGTTCCGACAACTGCACCCCGGCCCCGGTGCCGGCCAGCACCCGGTGCTCCAGGTTGACGATCTTGCGGGAGTAGCCTTCGGTGTTGACGTTGGAGACGTTGTTGGCGACGGCATTGAGCGCCAGCTGGTTGGTCAGCAGGCCGCTCTGCGCCGTGCGCAAGGCCAGGGTAAGGTCGCCGGACATGGCCGCTGTTTCCTTCGTGCCCGCGCTTCAAATCCTAGAGGGAGCGGTCGACGGTGACGGCGGGCACCCGCCGGGGCCCTGTCGCACCGTTGCCACCGGCACCGTGGCGGCCATAGGCCACCGCCTCGGGCGCCACATCCCGCACCGCTTCCGCCACCGCATCCATGAACCGGCGGTTCACCGCGACCGCCACCGCGAGCCGGCGCATGTTGCCGTCGGCGGCTTCGGCAAGGGCCCGACCGGTAGCCGCCAGGGCCTCGCGCCCGGCCTCGTCCAGCTCGCGGAAACCATCGGTGGCCCGGGCCAGCGCGGCGAGTTTGCCTTCGTAGGCGCGTGCCGCCCGGCCCTTGGCGTCGGCCAGTTCCGGCAGGGCGTCGCGCTCGCGCACGTCCAGGGCGGCATCCTCCAGGAGAATCAGCTCCACCAGGTGCTCCCCCGCTTCGGTCACCGCGGCCACCAGGGCGGGCACGTCATGGTTGGCGGTCATCGGGTCGCTCCTTCGGGTCCATTCCCGGCCGCTTCCTGGACCGAGAGCAGTTGGCGCACCACCGCGTCGGCCAGACCGATGCCGCCGCCGGCGGCGATCGCCTTGCCGAACTCGGCGGCCAGCATGGATTGCCACATCTCCTCGGCGAGGCCGCCGCCGAATGGCGACTCTGCCTGGGTATTGGTGAACATCGGCTGAAGCATCTGGCCGATGAACACCGCCTCCAGGTCGGCCGCCACCGCGCGGAGGCGTTCGGGAGACCGGGTGTCGACGGCGGCCGGCAGCTTGGGCGGCGGCGCGCGCCAGGCCTCCACGGCCGTTGCGGCGAAAATGTCGCTCATCACATCACCTCCAGGTCGGCGTGCAGGGCGCCCGCCGCCTTGATCGCCTGTAAAATGGAAATCAGGTCGCGGGGGCCGACGCCCAGGGCATTGAGGCCGTTGACCAGGTCCTGCAACGTCACCCCTTCCTGCACCACGGCGAGACGGCGGCCGGCTTCGTCGTCGATCTCGATATCGGTACGAGGCACCACCACCGTCTGCCCCTGCTCGGCGAACGGCTGAGGCTGCGATACCACCGGGGTTTCGGTGATGCGGATGGTCAGGTTGCCCTGGGCGATGGCGACGGTGCTCACCCGCACCTGCTCCCCCATCACGATCACCCCGGACTGCTCGTCGATGATCACCCGGGCGAGTTGGTCCGGTCGGATGCGGAGTTGTTCGATGTCGGTGAGAAGGTCGAACACGCGGTTGCCGTACTGGGGCGGGATGCGCAGCGCCACCGTGGCAGGATCCGTGGCTTGGGCCGCGCCGATTCTGAGGAAGCCGTTGATCGCTTCCGCGATTCGGCGCGCGGTGGTGAAATCCGGGTTGCGCAGGTTGAGCCGGATGACGTTGAGCTGGTCCAGGTCGAAGCCGACTTCCCGTTCGACGATGGCGCCGCTGGCGATGCGCCCGCTGGTTGGCACCCCGCGGGTGACGGAGGCGGCGTCGCCACGGGCGGTGAAGCCGGCCACCGCCACCTGCCCCTGGGCCACGGCATAGACCTCGCCATCGGCGCCCAGCAGCGGGGTCACCAGCAAGGTGCCGCCGAGCAGGCTTTCGGCATCGCCGAGCGCGCTGACCGTGACGTCCACCCGGCTGCCCTGACGGGCGAACGGCGGCATCGCCGCCGTGACCATCACCGCGGCCACGTTTTTGGAGCGCAGACCGTCCTCCGTCGGCTTGACGCCGAGCCGGTTCAGCATGGAGATCAGGCTCTGCTTGGTGAAGCTGCCGTCGCGAAGGTTGTCACCGGTGTTGTTGAGACCCACGACCAGGCCATAACCCACCAGTTGATTGTCGCGCACGCCTTCGAAGCTGACGATGTCCTTGATGCGGGAAGCGGCTTCGGCCGCGGGCGCGATCGCGACAGCGGCGGCCAGCATGGCGAGGAGGCTGACCAGAGCGATCGCGAGCACATGGCCAGAGTCGCGAACCCGGTGCAATGCGGTCTTGGACATGGCGGCGGAAGTCGCCCCTGCGGTTTCCATGCCGATCATGAAAGCAAGAGCGATGCCAGCTTAGGATCGGCCGCCGGAGCCGGCGCCACCTGAGCCAACGCCTTGATCGACGGTCGCCGGGCCAAGCGATGCGGTGACCGCAGCGCCTCGGGGGAGGCAGATCCGAACCGTCCAGGCGGCAAGATCTGCCGGGCGGGAACGAACCGGCCGGTGTATGCGTTGATATCCTAGCGGAAATGAACCTCTTGAATGGGGACGTCGCGGGCGCACATCCAAGAGTCAACGTCAACCAGAGTTTTCCGCCATGGTGTCGCTGAGCAGCCTGTTCGGCTCATCGTTACGGCCATCCCCCGATGTGGTTGCGGTAACGGCCGCCTCCAACGCGCTCGACGTCCGGGAATTCAAGCTGTTCGGATTGGCATATGCGTGGTGGTTCGGTCGCATCGGCCTCGAATCCGACGTGGAGCGGCCGTTCATGCGTTATCTGAGGACCGAGCAGGCCCCGGTGTGGGTGCGGCACTTCACCCGTGAGGTACTCAACCGCAAGCGGGAAGGGCGCCTGGACCGGCGTCAGTTCGGCCTGCCGCCGGCGCCTCCGGCGACTGGTTCCGTCGACCCCATCGACGCTCTGCTGCGGGCGATTCTGTTCGCCCTGTGGTCGGTTGCTATCGGCACCGTCGTCATCGCCGTGCTGAAATAGCGGACGGCCGGCCGCAGCCTCGCGCGGTAGGTTAGACCGCCGCGACTACCGCTTCAGGTCGCGGGCCACCTCGGTCATTTCGTCCATGGTGCGGAACGACGTGGCCGATGCGTTATAGGCGCCTTGCGTCATGATCATGGTGGCGAACTCCTGCGCTAGGTCGACGTTGGAGAGTTCCCGCGCGGTGACCAGCAGATCGCCGAAGCCATCCTGTCCGGCTCCACCGATGCGGGGTTCGCCCGAGTTAACGCCTTGGCCGTAGACGTTGCCGTTGCGTGCCTCCAGACCATTGACGTTGGCAAAATCGGCCAGCGCCAACCGGTAGATCGGCTTGGTCATACCGCTGCCGAACTCGCCGATCACGTGGCCGGCGCTGTCGAAACGGAAGGTACGCATTTCGCTGGCGGCAAAGCCGTCCCGGTTGACGTTGAAGGCGCTGAAGCTGTTGCCGAACTGGGTAAAGCCGGCCACGTCCAGGGTGAAGGTCGCCGGGGTGCCGCTGGTGATGGTGACCTGATACTGTGTCGGGCTTTCCAGTTCGCCATCCGGGCGGAACACGAGCGGGGCGGGCGGGTCGAAGGTCGCCGTCTCGCCCGGGGCGGGGTCGACGCTGATGTTCCAGGTGCGGTTCTGGACGTCCCGTTCGAACGCGAGGAACAGGTCGCGGCGTTCCCCCGCGGCGTCGAACACATCGATGGAGAAGGTCTCCTGGTCACCGGGCAGGGCGGTTGCGGGCAGGTTGAGGGCGAGTGCGGCGCGGCTGGTGGGCTCGCCGGCATCGGCAAAGGCGAACGAGTCCACCCGGAGCGAGCTCAGAACGCCGCCATTGTCGGGAAACGTGCCGTCGGGGTTGGCCGCCCACCCTTGGACGAAGTGCCCGTTCTTGTCCACCAGGAAACCCTGGTTGATCCCGATCGGCTGGCCGTTCAGCTGGGCGCCGACCACCTCCGGCGTGGTGGTCATGTCGAACCGCCCGTCCCGGCCGAACAGGGTCTCGCCGCCACCGTCCGCCCGGGTGTTGAGCACGAACATCCCTCTGCCGTTGATGGCGACGTCCAGTTGGCGGTTGGTGGTCTCGACCAGGCCCTGGGTATCAATTCGGGCGTAATCCTTGGGCCGCACGCCGCCGAAGTCCGAATGCATTGTGCCGGCGGGGGTGCCGCCGGCTTGGCCCGAGTGGCTGGACACGGTCTGGCTCAGGACGGTCGCGAAATGAACGTCGGTGCGCTTGTGTCCGCCGGTGCGGACGTTGGCGATGTTGGTGCCGATGGCGCTGAGAGCATGGCTCTGGGAGCCCATGCCGAGGACGGCGGGTTGAAAGAAACCGAATGTGCTCATGGGACCATCCTTGTGTCAGGGAGACCGGGGCGCGCTCGGGCCTGAAACCGACCTTGGCGACGCGAAGCAAGGTGCATGCCACTGTCGAGCCGGCCATAACCGCCCCGGTCGCGTGCCGAGCGGTGGCGTGATCGGCAACATCTGCCCGGTCCCTGCCGCATTCGTGCCGGGCCAAAGTGGCGAATCCGCAGGCGCGCACGCCGGCTGTTTACGCCGCGTCAACCCTGACGACGGCACCATGACGGCCGCTGGTGGTTAACCTCGGCTGACCGACCCGCAGGCCCGTGACGAGCGCGGGCGTCACGCCTATCTGGAGGGCGGATTGAGAATCCTCTGTGTGGACAGCATGCGCACCCGTCCCGCTGGCGAGCGAAAACGCGCCACGGGGACCGGCGATGGCGGCTTCCGGGACCGGTTGTCCGCAGCCGCCGGAGCGGACTCCCCGGCGTCGGACGTGCCGGCACCAGCGGTCGGCGGTGCCGCTTTCCTCGCGGTGCAGGAAGTCGACTTCGGTGCCGATCCTTCCACCCGACGCCGAGCGGTGCAGAAGGGCGAGGCAATCCTGGCCGCGTTGGAAGAGTTGCGTCTTGACATGCTGCAGGGCGGCGTCACCAAGGATCGGCTTGCGATTCTATCGACCCTTCTGAAAGCGCCCTCGGAGACGATCGGCGATGCCGAGGCCGATGCCTTGCTGGATGCGATTCGACTGCGCCTCGCCATCGAGGTGGCCAAGTTGGAAGCCGGCCGTACCGTTGCAGAGGAGCCCTGGCCCGGCGGTCTGACGGGCGGCAGTTTTCGTGTGCCGTCATGGCTTTAGAGCTTATGGGGGAGGCGAGGAATGGCTTGCAGGGGCCTGCCACCGTCCATATAGTGCGCCGGCCATGGCAGACCGGCGACCGCGGCAGGAGTGACCCGAGGCATGAGCATCGTTCTGCCCCAGGACTACCGTCCCAGCGATGATGAACCGTACATGAACCCGCGGATGCGGGAGTATTTCCGACGCCGGCTGTTGCGTTGGCGGGAGGAGTTGCTGGACGAAGCGAACGAGACGCTGCACAAGCTCCGCGAAGGGGGCAGTACCGAACCTGATATCGCCGACCGCGCCTCCACGGAAACCAACCGCGCGCTGGAACTTCGCACCCGCGACCGCGCGCGCAAGCTGATCGCCAAGATCGACGAGGCGCTGGAGCGGATCGAGGACGGCAGCTACGGCTATTGCGAGGAAACGCAGGAGCCCATCGGCATCTCCCGGCTGGAGGCCCGGCCGATCGCGACCATGACCCTCGAAGCCCAGGAACGGCACGAGCGGATGGAACGCACCCACCGCGACGAATAGATCGGCAATAGACCCGCCGCGTTCGCGCACGCCTCAGCCTGATCTCAGACCCGCCCTGCCCGACGAGATGGATAGCCTCCCGTCGGCGTCACGGCATCTCGCGTTGCGCTTCGGGGCGCGCCAGTGTGGCCAGGGCGGCACGCAGTTCGGGTAGTCCGGCCAGGGTGGCGGCACTGGTGGTCAGCACCTCCGGATGGGCGGCGGTGTGGCCGGTCAGTTCGGTCGTGGTCGCCGTCGTGACCGCTTCGAGGGGGGGCGGCTTGACCTTGTCGGCCTTGGTCAAGACCACCTGGTAGGATACCGCCGTCCGATCCAGCAGGGTCATGATCTCCCGGTCCACGCCTTTGATGCCGTGGCGGGCATCGATTAGCAGCAGCGCCCGGCGCAGTGGCGGCCGTCCCTGCAGGTAGGCTCGCACCAGGGCCGTCCACTGCTCCACCCGGTCCTTGGGTGCCTTGGCGAAGCCGTAGCCGGGCAGGTCGGTCAGCATCAGCCGGCCGCCGAGATCGAAGAAGTTGAGCAACTGGGTGCGCCCGGGGGTGTTGGACGTGCGTGCCAGCATGCGCTGCCCTACCAAGGCGTTGATCAGGCTGGATTTGCCCACGTTGGAGCGGCCGGCGAACGCCACCTCCGGCAGGGTCGTCTCCGGGATTTGCGCGGTCGAGGCGGCCGAGACCACGAACCGGCACGGCTGCGCGAACAGATGGCGGCCGGCCTCCAACAGGACCGACTCCGGCGCGGCAGCGGAGCCGTCGCCCGGGGGGTCGTTCCGGTCGGTCACGTCGGCGCCGGCGCCCGGTATCACGATGGCGTCGACTTGAAGATTGGCCCGACGACACCCATCCGGCGCATGATGACCCACTGCTGAAGAATGGAAAGCAGGTTGTTCCACGTCCAGTAGATCACCAGTCCGGCCGGGAAGTGCGCCAGCATGAAGGTGAAGACCACCGGCAGGATCATGAAGATCTTGGCCTGCAACGGGTCCGGTGGCTGCGGGTTCAGCTTCATCTGCAGCCACATCGTCAACCCCATGATCAGGGGCCACGCCCCGATCATGAGGAATGTCGGCGGCGCCCACGGAATCAGGCCGAACAGGTTGAAGATCGACGTGGGATCCGGCACCGACAGGTCGTTGATCCAGCCGAAGAACGGCGCATGGCGCATCTCGATGGTGACGAACAGCACCTTGTAGAGGGCGAAGAACACCGGGATCTGGACCAGGATCGGCAGGCAGCCGGACGCAGGGTTGACCTTCTCCCGTTTGTACAGCGCCATCATCTCCTGGTTCAGGCGCTGCTTGTCGTCCGCGAAGCGCTCGCGCAGCTTCATCATCTCCGGGGTCAGCTTGCGCATCTGGCTCATCGCCCGGTATGACTTGTTCGCCAGCGGGAAGAAGACCAGCTTGATCAACACGGTCAGGATCAGGATCGCAACCCCGAAGTTGCCGACGTAGTCGTTGATCCAGACCAGAGCGTAAAACAGCGGCTTGGTCAGGAAATAGAACCAGCCGAAGTCGATGGCACGGTCGAAGCGGGCGATATCATAGCGCTCGGCATAGGCGTCCAGAAGCCGCGCAACCTTGGCGCCGGCGAACAGCATGCTATCCCAGCTGGCGCTCTGACCGGCCGGAATGACCACGCCCTGGCCGATGAAATCCACCTGATAGACGTCGGTATTGCCGTCGAGATGGTGGACGAACCGGGTGTTGACGGTCTGATCCTGGATCGGGATCAATGCCGCCAGCCAGTATTTGTCAGTGATGCCGAGCCATCCGCCCGTGGTGGTCTCGCTGATGATGCCGCGATCGCGAAGGTCGCTGTAGCTGAACTCGCGCAAGGTGCCGTTGAGAACGCCGAGCGGTCCCTCATGCAGAATGAAGAACCCGCTGGTGGGCGGCGTGCCATGCCGCGACACGAGAGAGTAGGGGAACAGCGTCACCGCCTCGCCGCTGGCATTCTCCACGCTCTGGCTCACCTGGAACATGTAATGCTCGTCGACGGTGATGGTGCGCCGGAAGGTCAGCCCCTGGTCGTTGGTCCAGGACAGAACCACCGGCGCCTCGTGGGTCAGGGTGTCGCGATCCGCCTCCCACACGGCGTTCGGCCCGGGCACATCGATCGGTTGCCCCCCGGCATCCCAGCCGAGTTCGGCGAAGTACGCGTCGGCAGTCCCCTGCGGCGACAGCAGCGTGATGTTGGGGCTGTCCGGTGCGGTTGTCTCACGAAAATTGAGCAGCCGAAGGTCATCCAGCCGCCCGCCTCTGAGGGAGATCGAGCCGCTCAGACTGGGCGTGCGGATGGTGACGCGGGGCACTTGTGCCAGCATCTGCTCTCGGGCATCGACGCCGGGCGGCGGCGCTGCGGGCCGCTCAACCCCGGGCGGCGTCGGCGCCATCCCTGGCTGGACGCCTGGTGTGGTCGGAGCCCGTGGTGCCGGTACCGTTTCCTCCACCATCGGGCGCGACGGGTCCTCCGGGGGGACCTCCGGCGGTGGATAGATCAGGTTATAGACGTAATCGAAGCCGAGCAGGATGACGATCGAGAGGACGATCGCCACGATCAGGTTCTTATGGTCGGTCATCGGGCCGTCGCCTTGTCATTCGGTAGGCCGGCCGCCGGTCGACCGGCCGCGTATCTGCCGGAAGACCGGCCGGATACTGCTTGGCCGGCGCCGACGCGAGGGGACTGCCCGTGGCTTGGCAAGTCGTGTGCCGCCGGTGGAACCGGGTCATAGCCGGCGCCGCCCCACGGATGGCAGCGGGCGAGGCGTCTGAGTGCGAGCCCGCCGCCGCGCACGGCACCGAAACGGTCGATCGCTTCCAGAGCGTACGCCGAACAGGTGGGATGATAGCGGCACGTGCCCGGCAGCACCGGTGACAGCAGGTACCGATAGCCATAGATCAGGGCGAACGCCAGGGCCTTTCCGGGGGTCATCACCGCTTGACTGCGTCTGTCCTGGCCGACAGCGACCCGCGATAGGCGTGCAGGCGCTGAAGCGCGATCTCAAGGTCGTTCAACAACTCAGCAAACGGCCGAACGGCGGTGGCCGTGCGTCCGATCAACACGTAATCGTGGCCGCCGGCGGCGTGCGCCGGCAGTATCGTCTCGGCCGCCGCCTTGAGACGGCGACGCACACGGTTTCGCACCACCGCCTTGCCCACCTTGCGGCTTGCCGTGATGCCGTAGCGGACGGGGCCCGGATCGGCCTCCGTGCCACGCTTGCGAACCTGGAGAACCATCCCGGGCGTTGCAAAGCGCCGTCCCGACCGTGCGACGCCGACAAACTCGGAGCGCCGTTTGAGTCGAGACACGGGCAACCGGTCGCACGCGTTCAGCGGAAACTCAGGCGGACAGACGTTTCCGTCCCTTGCGTCGCCGGTTGGCGATGATCCGTCGACCACCGACGGTCGCCATGCGCGCACGAAACCCGTGGCGCCGCTTGCGGACGATAACGCTGGGCTGGAAGGTCCGTTTCACGTGCCGGCTCCTGTTCGTCGGTAGACGGGCTGTATACGGGCTCGCTTTTGGCGAGTCAACGACCGTGCCGGGCGATCGAGCCAGCCTCACGTCGAGGTGACGAGACGTGACTGGCAATACTGGTGCGGCGAAGCGAGATAGAGAGGGCACCGCACGGAGCTCCTGGAACTCGAAACGACGGGGCCCGGCGGCGGCGGGCGCACCTGCTGCTGCCCCGGGGAGCGGCGTCCGCGCACAGGCAATGGCACATCACACTTGGCAGGGGCTGTCGGCATGACTGAAAAAAACCAGGCAAATCAGACCGGATCGGAACAGCGATGGTCCCCGTGGCGGTTGTTGCCGCTGGTGGTCATCGCCGCCGGCTTCGCCGCCTTCTTTCTGCTCGGCGGGGATCAGTACCTGTCGTTCGATGCCTTGAGCGAGAACCGCCGGGCACTGATGGAGTGGCGCAGCGGTAATGAGGTGGTGGCGGCCGCCGCGTTCATGCTGCTGTATGCGCTGGTCACGGCATTCTCGGTGCCGGGTGCGGTGTGGATGACCATCGGCGGCGGGTTCCTGTTCGGCGCCATCTTCGCCACCGTCTACGTGGTGATCGGGGCTACCATCGGTGCGACCCTGATCTTCCTGGCGGCCCGCTACGCACTCGGGGATTATCTGCGCAGCAAGGCGGGCCCGGCCGTGCGCAAGATGGAAGCCGGGTTTCGCGACAACGCCCTGAGTTATCTGTTGTTCCTCAGGCTGATCCCGGTGTTTCCGTTCTGGCTGGTCAACCTGGTGCCGGCCTTCCTGGGCGTTCCGGTGTGGACCTACGTGGCCGCGACCCTGGTCGGCATCATACCGGGTGCCTTCGTCTATGCTTCGGTCGGCAACGGGATCGGCGCCGTGATCGATGCCGGCGGGCGGCCGGATCTGTCCATCATCTTCGATCCGGAGATCTTCATACCGATCCTCGGGCTGGCAGTGCTGGCGCTGCTGCCGGTCCTCTACAAGTGGATCAAAGGAAAGCCGCCCGCGGAGGCGGTGGAGGACCGGCCCTGACATGCCCGTACCAGCCTCGCTGGCCGCACTCGGCCGACGGCTTGACGGTCCCGACGCGGGTCACTACAGTTCGGGTCAGGGGGACGCTTTCCTCCGGCCGAAATCGATTCGAGGAATGTTGCATGCCAAGACCAGTGACCGACGACAGTTTCGATGCGGATGTGCTGAAGGCCGACAAGCCGGTCCTGGTGGATTTCTGGGCCGAGTGGTGCGGGCCCTGCAAGCAGATTGCACCGGCCCTTGAGGCCGTCGACTCCGAATACGGGGAGCGCATGACGGTCGCCAAATTGAATATTGACGAGAATCCGATGACTCCGTCCAAGTATGGGGTGCGGGGCATTCCCACGCTCATGCTGTTCAAGGACGGCCAGGTGGCGGCCACCAAGATCGGCGCCCTGCCACAGGGCAAACTGTTCGAGTGGATCGATTCCGTCCTGGAAGCCTGAACCCGTCTGCGCCCGCTGCCGGCGGCAGCACGTTTCGATTCTGCAAGCCTGCCGCCCATGACTGAGGCGGCGCTTCGCCGGGCCATGGTCGCGGCGGCCATGGCCATGACCGCCCGGGGGCTCAACCAGGGCACCTCCGGCAACCTCAGCGTGCGCTTGGCCGATGGCGGGTTCCTGATCACCCCGAGCGGCATTACCCCGGACCGGTTGGTGCCCGACGACATCGTGCGCATGGCGGCGGACGGCTCGCACCGGCACGCCCGCGCACCGTCCAGCGAGTGGCGCATTCACCGTGACCTGCTGCGACTGCGCCCGGACGTGGGCGCGGTCGTGCATGCCCACCCGACCTATGCCACCGTGCTCGCCATTCGCGGCATGGCCATTCCGGCGGTCCATTACATGATCGCGGCCGCGGGCGGCAGCACCATCCGCTGCGCCCCTTATGCCACGTTCGGCAGCCAGGCTCTGTCCGACCATGCGGTCGAGGCGTTACGCGGTCGCTTGGCATGTCTGCTGGCCAATCACGGCATGATCGCCCTCGGGCCGACGCTGGAGCGGGCCTTGTGGCTGGCGGGCGAGGTGGAGACCCTGGCACGGCAATATGTTCTGTCTTTGCTGCTGGGCGGGCCTAACATCCTGCCCGATGACGAGATCGCGCGGGTGGCGGCGCTGTTCGAGGACTATGGCCCGAAATCCGAGTCTTCGTGAACCGTCGGGTTCCTGCCCGGCACCGGATCTACAGCAGGCCCAGTCGGCGGAAGCTGGAATGCCCGCGCCGGGCGATGATCAGGTGGTCGTGCAGGACGATGCCCACCAGTTCCAGCGCTTGGCGCACTGTCTCGGTCATGGCGACGTCGCTGGGTGAGGGGCGGTACTGGTTGCTCGGATGATTGTGGACCATGATCAGGGCGCTGGCGTCGAGCGTCAGGGCCCGTTTGACGATTTCCCGCGGGTAGACGGGGGTGTGGTCGATGGTGCCTTCGTGCAGGACTTCGTCGGCGATCATGGCGTTGGCCCGGTCGAGGAACAGGACGCGGAGTTGTTCCACCCGACGGTGCGCCATGGTGGTGCGGAGGTAGGCGATCACCCGGTCCCAGTTGTCCAGCACCCGGCGCTCGACCACTTCGGCCCGCGCCATGCGTACCGCCACCGCCCGCATCGCCTTGAGGAACCCGATGGCGGCCTCCGGGACCGCCGGAAAGTCCCGCAGCTGGCAGGGCTCGGCGGCGATCACGCCGGCCAGACTGCCGAACCGGTCCAGCAGCCGGCCGGTCAGGGCCGACGCCCCCCCCGGGGGCAGGAACACCTGCAACAACAACGCCAGGAGTCGTTGATCGCTCAGTGCATCCTCGGTGCCGTCAAGGAGTTCGTGCCAACGCAGCGGCGGTGCCGGGTGGGATGTTGACGCCGCCGCCGTCAAGGGTGCAAGGACGGCACTGTCGGATAACTCCGCCGCAGGCGGGGGGCTCGCAAGCACGATCCCGGCGTGGGTGGTGCCGGCGTCCGACGCCGGCGCGGCCGAGGCGGCGCCGCTGCGCGTGACCGACGCGGTGGGCGGCGTGTCAAAGCTTTCGGAGTGCCTGCTCCCGTTGGACATGTTCGCCCTCCACTCCACACGTCAACCGCTGCGCTGCCGGCTATCCGGCGCCCGAATGGATATAATAGTCACCCGCAACTAAACCCAAGGGTATATACCCGTTTGGGTCCTGTTCGGCAACCCTCAGGCGGCCTCTTTCTTGTCGCTGTGCAGGCGTTTCCAACCGCATCGCGCCGCGCCCGGCACACGATCCAAGGCACCACCGCGGCGACGCTTGCCCACCACCATTTCAACGGATGATAGCTTAAGGTTTGGTAAGCGGCGGGTCGGGCGCGCCCGACCGTTGCGGAACGCGCATTGCTATCACCAACGCTTACGCGGCCACGAGCGCTTACGCGGCGGCCTCGGATGTTGCGGCGTCGTTGCGGCGGAGGGCCTCGCCCACGAGGTAGAGCGACCCGGTCACGAGAACCCGCGCCGGTGCCGGATGGGTGACCGGCAGGTGCCGCAGCCCGTCTTCCAGCCCGGGCGCGACGACGGCCGGGATGCCCGCCTGAGCGGCCGCCCGGCACACCGCGTCGGGTGGCAGGCCGGCTGCGGAGCCTGCAACCGGGACGGCCACCACGCTCGCCACATGGCCGGCGAGATGGCCAAGGAAGCGGCCGGGATCCTTGGACTGCAAGATCCCCGCCACCACATGCACCGGCCGATCCGGCCCGGCCAGCCGCCAGCCCGACAGGACGTCGGCCAAGGCGGCCGCCGCGGCCGGGTTGTGTGCGCCGTCCAGCCACAGTTCCCAGGACTCCGGCAGAAGTCGGTGCAGATTTCCGGTGTCGAGCCGCTGCAACCGCCCGGGCCACACGGCGCGGCTGAGACCTCGGGCGATCGCTGCCGGGCTGACCTCCAGCGCCGGCAGCATGTCGAGGCAGGCGACCGCCACTCCGGCATTGCTCACCTGATGGCGCCCGGGCAGCGACGGACGCGGCAGTGCCAGCGTCCGGCCCGCCCGCTGCCAGTGCATGCCGTCGGTGGTGGCTGCAACCATCCAGTCGCGGCCTTCCCAGCGCGTCGGCACCGCGAGCGCCCGCGCCCGGTCCATGATCGTCGCCGCTGCTTCCGCCGGCTGCGCCGCCACCGCGCACGGCACCCCAGGCTTGAGAATACCCGCCTTTTCCGCCGCGATCGCCGCCAGCCGATCGCCGAGAAATGCTTGGTGGTCCAGTGCGATGGGGGTGATCACCGTGGCCGCGGGCCGCGTCACCACGTTGGTCGCATCCAGCCGCCCACCCAGGCCGGTTTCCAGAACCGTGACGTCGGCCGCTGTTTCGGCAAAGGCGAGAAAGGCCGCTGCCGTCGTGATCTCGAAGAAGGTGATCGCCTCGCCGGCATTGGCGTGCTCGCACCGCTCAAGCAACGCGACCAGCGCTGGCTCCTCAATCTCCCGGCCGGCGAGGACGATCCGTTCATGGAAGCGCACCAGGTGCGGCGACGTGAAGACGTGCACCCGTCGGCCCGTTGCTTCCAGCATGGCGCGCATGAATGCGGCGACCGAGCCTTTGCCGTTGGTGCCGGCGATGTGGATCACCGGGGGCAGGGCGGTGTGCGGATCGCCAAGCCGGTGCAGCAGCCTCAGCACTCGGTCCAGCGACAGGTCGATCACCCGGGGATGGAGTCGCTCCAGCCGGGCCAGAACCGCGTCACTCGGCACCGACGTCATCGGCCGTCCGACGCTTTGCCGACCGGGCACCGGCGGCAAGGTCGGCCACGAACGCACTGACCGTGGCCACGGGATCGCCGGTGGGCTTGCCGTCATTGTCGAGATCGGCCGCGATGCGATCGACGATGGCGGAACCCACCACCGCGGCATCCGCCACGGCTGCGATCGCGGCGGTCTGTTCGGGCGTGCGGATGCCGAAGCCGACCCCGACCGGCAGATCTGTCGTTCGCCGGATCCGATTGACCGCACGTTCGATGTCGGGCACGGCTGCGGACACCGTACCGGTAATGCCGGCCACCGATACGTAATAGACAAAGCCGGCTGCCCGGCCCAAAACCCGGGGCAGGCGGGCGTCATCGGTGGTCGGCGCCACCAAGGCCATCAGGTCCAGCCCCGCATCCGCGGCCGGCAGCCGGAGTTCGTCGTGTTCCTCCGGCGGCAGATCCACGACGATCAGGCCGTCGACCCCGGCCGCGGCCGCGTCGGCGACGAAACGCGCCACTCCGTAGCGATAGATCGGGTTGAAGTAGCCCATCAGCACCACCGGCGTCTCGTCATCGCGGTCGCGCAAGGCCGCGACCTGGGCGAAGGTACGGGCCATGGTCTGGCCACCGGCGAGCGCCCGCAGCGAGGATTGCTGGATCGATGGGCCGTCGGCCATGGGATCGCTGAACGGCATCCCGAGCTCGATGATGTCTGCCCCCGCGGCCGGCAGCGCCAGGACGATCTCCCGGGAAAGATCCGGGGAAGGATCGCCGGCGGTGACGAAGGTGACCAGCCCGGCCCGGCCCTCGGCGCGGAGCCGGCGGAAGCGGCGGGCAATGCGCCTTTCGCCGGTCATGTGCTTTCTCCCCCACGCGCGCTCACGCGCTTTCCCCCCCGCACGCTCACGCGCTTTCCCCTAAGGCGTCGGCGACGGTGAACACATCCTTGTCGCCGCGTCCGCACAGGTTCATGACCAGGATGTGATCGGTGGGCAGGTCCGGGGCGATGCGGGCGACATGGGCCAGCGCGTGGGCCGGCTCGAGCGCGGGCAGGATGCCTTCCGTGCGGGCGCACAGCTTGAACGCCTCCAGCGCCTCCGCGTCGGTGACGGACGCATAACTGATCCGCCCGCAATCCTTCAGCCAAGCGTGCTCCGGCCCCACCCCGGGATAATCGAGCCCGGCAGCGATGGAATGGCCATTTTCGATCTGACCTTCTTCGTCCTGCAGCAGATAGGTGCGATTGCCGTGCAGCACGCCCGGGGCGCCGGCGCTGAGAGAGGCGCAATGCTCCCCGGTGTCGAGGCCGCGCCCGGCCGCTTCCACCCCGATCATCCGCACCTCCGGGTCATCCAGGAAGGGATGGAACAGGCCAATGGCATTGGATCCGCCGCCGATGCAGGCGACCAGGGTGTCGGGTGCGCGTCCTTCCGCTTCTTGCAGCTGTTCGCGCACCTCGCGGCCGATCACCGTCTGGAAATCCCGCACCATGACAGGGTAGGGGTGCGGGCCCGCCACCGTGCCGATCAGGTAGAACGTATCCTCCACATGGGCGACCCAGTGGCGCAGTGCCGCGTTCATGGCATCCTTGAGCGTGCCGGAGCCGCTGTCCACCGGCCGCACCTCGGCCCCCAGCAGCTTCATCCGGAACACGTTCGGCGCTTGGCGTTCCATGTCCGCGCGACCCATGAACACGGTACACGACAGGCCGAACAGGGCGCAGACGGTGGCTGTGGCGACACCGTGCTGGCCCGCGCCGGTTTCCGCGATGATGCGGGCCTTGCCCATGCGCCGGGCGAGGAGGGCCTGGCCCAGGGTGTTGTTGATCTTGTGGGCGCCGGTGTGGTTGAGTTCATCCCGCTTGAAATAGATGCGGGCTCCGCCAAGCTGGCGCGTCAGCCGCCGCGCGAAATAAAGCGGGCTGGGCCGGCCGACGTAATGTTTCAGGTAGTAATCGAATTCCGTTGCGAATGCCGGATCCTGGCGGGCTTCGGCATACGCCTGCTCCACCGACAAGATGACCGGCATCAGCGTCTCGGCCACGTAGCGGCCGCCATACATGCCGAAATGGCCGCGGTCATCCGGGCCGGTGCGGAGTGTGTTCCTGCCTGCGGCCGGGCCGGTCGGATCCACTTGAACCTCGTTTTTCGCTGTCATGGGATCATCAGTTCGATCGTTGCCGAGACTCGGCGACCGGCCCGGTGATTCCCTCCGATCGCGTCCTCTCGACGCTCCCATGTACAGATGGGCGCCGGTGTCAGCAACGTCAAAGCGCCGCGGCGGCGGCCAGGAAGGCGCGAATGCGGGCCGCACTCTTGATGCCTTCGCGGGTCTCGACCCCCGATGAGACATCCACCGCGGCGGCACCGCTCGCCGTCACCGCCGCGTGCAGGTTGTCGGTATTCAGGCCCCCCGCCAGCAGCCACGGCCGTCGCCAGGCGTGATCGCGGACCAGGCGCCAGTCGAATGTCACGGCGTTGCCGCCGGGTCGAAGCGCGCCCGCGGGCGGGCGGGCGTCCAGCAAAAGCCGGTCGGCCACCGCTGCGTATTCGTCGGCCCGAACCACATCGGCCGCATCACCGATCGCCACGGCCTTGATCACCGGCAGCCCGGTCCGGGCCCGTACCGCGGCCACGCGTTCCGGCGGTTCACGGCCATGGAGTTGCAGCATGGTCACGGCGCCGCTGGCGGCGATGGCATCGAGGTCCGCGTCTTCGGCGTCCACCACCAGGCCCACCCGCTCCACCAATGCTGGCACCGTGCGTGCCAGCGCAGCCGCCTGTTCCAAAGTGATGCCACGTGGCGAGCGCTCATAGAACACGAAGCCGACGAGGCGTGCACCACCGGCGACCGCGGCGGCGACCGCGTGTCGGTCCTTCAGGCCACAGATCTTGACGTCAACCGACATGCAAGTCGGCTGCAATCTCGTCCCCGATGCGGGCAACGGCAGCGGCCGGATCGTCAGCCTTCACGATCGGCCGACCGATCACCAGGTAGTCGGCGCCAAGGGCAAGCGCCTCCGCCGGGGTCAGCAGCCGCCGGTGATCGTCGCCGGCCGCCCAGGTGGGCCGGATGCCGGGGCAGACCAGAATGAAATCCTGACCGCATGCACCGCGGATGGCCATGAGTTCGGAACAGGAGCAGACCACGCCGTCCAGCCCGCAGCTCTTGGCCAGAACGGCGAGGCGGGTAACGTGCTCACGCAGGGTCACCGGCATCCCGAGTTCGGCCAGTTCCGGATCGCCCAGGGAGGTGAGCACGGTGACGGCAAGCACCCGCGGTCGGGCGTCTCCGGCAGTCGCCGCCGCTTCGGCTGCCGCCCGCATCATGCGCGACCCGCCGGCGGCGTGAACGTTGAGCATGAACGGCTTCATCGGCAGGGCCGCCCGTACCGCGGCGCCGACCGTGGACGGGATGTCATGGAACTTGAGATCGAGGAACAGCGGCAGGCCGATCTCGGCCACGCGGCGCACGCCTTCGGGCCCGTTCGCAGTGAAGAACTGCTTGCCAATCTTGACGCCCCCCACGCGTCCGGCGAGCGCTCGCGCGATCGCCACGGCCTGATCGACGTCGACTAGGTCAAGTGCGACGAAAATGCGGTCGGTGGGTGTCCTGATCGGGGTCATGGCATGAGGCAGCATCGGGTTTCGGACTTGATGACGCAATAGTCTACCCGACGCGGGGGACTTTGTCGCGGCCCTGTTTTGCAGTCCGATGGCGCCGTGCTTACGCCGCTTCCGCAGCCGACGAGGGCGGCGGTGGGATCGCGGCCTGCTTCTCGGCCGCCTCCAGCTTGTTCAGACGGTGGCGCAGGATCGCCTTTTCCCGCTGTTCCGCCTCCACCCGCCGGGCCAGATCGCGGACACGCGCACGCGTTCGCCCCGCACTGGCCCAGGCGGCCAAGCCGCCCCAGATGAAGCCGACGAAGACGGCCAGAAGCACCACCGCGAACACCGGCAAGGGCGGTGTTTGATAAAGCCACAGATCGATTTCGATCGATCCACGATTGCTCACCGAAAACACGATGATGACGACGGCAAGAACCAGAGCCAGCAGCCAGAATAGGAGTCTGAACACGAGTCGATCCACCTTCCATCACGCCGAGTCGGCACACCTATTCCGGCGTATTGAGCCGCTCGCGCAGTTGTTTTCCGGTCTTGAAATACGGAATATACTTCGAGGTGACGTCCACCGACTCTCCGGTGCGCGGGTTGCGCCCCAGGCGGGCTCCCCGTTCTTTTACCGAGAAGGCCCCGAAACCGCGCAATTCTACTCGGTCATGTCGCGCCAACGCGGCGGTGATTTCCTCGAACACGGTGGAGACGATACGTTCCACATCGCGATGATAGAGGTGCGGGTTGGCCGCGGCGAGACGGGCAATCAATTCCGATTTCGTCATCGCGGACGTCCTTCCATGGCGGCCGCCGGCAAAGCCGCAGCACACCCGACCAGCCCGTCACTGAGCGGCCGCTGAAGCCCCCTGGCAACCAACTATCGGTCAAGGTGCCAGACCGACACTAGGCCGTCAAGTTTAAGTATCTCAGAAAAAACCGTTTTTCCGAAGGCGGCGGAGAGCATGTCGCGCAACAGCCGCTCCGGACCGCCGATGCGAAGGTCTCTCACCGGCAGGGTTGCCGCCACGTCGTGTTCCTCCGCGAGCCAGGCCCGCGCCGCCACGTCATTGCCGAGCGCATCGATCAACCCGGCCGTGACGGCCTGACGTCCGGTGTACACGCGGCCGTCGGCCAGTTCGATGACCTCCTCCCGGCTGAGGGGCCGGCGCGCCTCCACCAAGCTCACGAACATCTCGTGAATATCCATAACGATCGTGCGGATCGCTTCCCGGGCCTCAGGCGAGAATTCTTCCAGTGGATTGGGCTGGGCCTTGTAAGGGCCGCTCTTGATGGCTTCGGCCTCGATCCCGAGTTTGTCCAGAAGGCCCGTTACATCGGTTGTTTGCAGGATGACGCCGATGGATCCGGTGAGGGTGCCCGCCCGGCCGAAGATCTGGTCGCTGGCGATTGCGGTCATGTAGGCGGCGGATGTCGCCATCCCGCCCATGACCGCCACCACCGGCTTCTGTTCGGCCACTTGGCGCAGGCTGTGATACAGCGACTCGCCGCCGACGACGGTTCCGCCGGGGCTGTCGATATGCACGACCAGCGCCCGAGCATACGGGTTCACCGCCACCGCCTGGAGCGCCCGATCGCGCTCCCGATCCTCCAGGATCACTCCGTCCACCGTCAGCCGTGCCACATGGTCGCGCCCGACGATACGTTCCCGCCCGAGCAGGACGACGGCAACGGCGATGACCGCCAACACGGCAACCAGCCGCCAAGCGGTGAGGCGTCGCTTCAAACGCCGCCGGTCAGCGGCGAAGTCGGCATTCAGGGCCATAGTGCCATCCTACTCCCGAGTTGGAGACGCTTCGATCGGACCCGGCCTGCCCGCGACCCGCAGTCAACGGCCTGCGTCGCCCTTGTCATCCATCTCGGCCTCGCTCTCCTCCGCGGTATTCGCGTCCGGGGCGTTGCGGGCATCCTCGGCTTCACGTTCCGCCCGCTGGGTCGCTTCCCGCTTCTCCTTGATCGCAGCCCCCAGGATCTCGCCCAGGCTGGCGCCCGAGTCGCTGGAGCCATATTCGGCCACCGCCCGCTTCTCCTCCTCCATCTCCCGCGCCTTGATGGAGAGGGCGATCTTGCGGCTGCCACGATCCATTTGGATGACCTTGGCGTCCACTTTCTCGCCGGGCGCGAAGCGATCCGGCCGTTGGTCGAACCGGTCCCGCGACAGCTCGGCCTTGCGGATGAAGCCGGCAACGCCGCCGCCCACATCGACCTCGATGCCGCCTTCCGTGACTTCGGTGACGACGCAGGTGACCACCTGACCCCGGCGCAGCTTGGCCGCGCCGGCCTCGAACGGATCCTCGGCGAGCTGCTTGATGCCGAGACTGATGCGCTCCTTCTCCACGTCCACGTCGAGAACCTTGGCGCGCACGATGTCGCCGCGGCTGTACTCGGCGAGCGCCTCTTCCCCGGATTTGGTCCAGGACAGGTCGGACAGGTGCGCCATTCCGTCGATGTCGCCGGGGAAGCCCAGGAACAGACCGAATTCGGTGATGTTCTTGACCTCGCCTTCCACCACGCTGCCCACCGGATGCTGTTCCAGGAACTGCTCCCACGGATTGGCGAGGCTCTGCTTGAGGCCGAGGCTGATCCGGCGCTTCACGGGGTCCACGTCCAGCACCACAACCTCCACCTCCTGGCTGGTGGAAACGATCTTGCCGGGATGGATGTTCTTCTTGGTCCAGCTCATTTCCGAAACGTGAACCAGGCCTTCGACGCCCGGCTCCAGCTCCACGAAGGCGCCGTAATCGGTGATGTTGGTGACCCGCCCGGTGAACTTGGCGCCGACCGGGTATTTGGCCTCGACCCCTTCCCAGGGATCGGCTTCCAGCTGCTTCATGCCGAGGGAGATGCGCTGCGTCTCCGGGTTGAAGCGGATCACCTGCACCTGCACGGTCTGGCCAATCTGCAGAGCCTCGGTGGGATGGTTGATGCGCCGCCATGAGATGTCGGTGACGTGAAGCAGGCCGTCCACGCCGCCAAGATCGATGAAGGCTCCGTAATCGGTGATGTTCTTCACCATGCCTTCCAGGACCTGGCCTTCCTTGAGGTTGGCGATGAGCTCGGCCCGGGCTTCGGCGCGGGTCTCCTCCAAGACGGCGCGTCGGGAGACGACGATGTTGTTGCGGCTCCGGTCCATCTTGAGGATCTGAAAGGGCTGCGGTGTATTCATCAGCGGAGTGACATCGCGCACCGGGCGGATATCCACCTGGCTCCCGGGCAGGAAGGCCACGGCGCCCGACAGATCGACGATGAAACCGCCCTTGACGCGACCGAAGATGGTGCCGGTCACTCGTTCGGAGCTCTTGTACGCCTGCTCCAGCTGGGTCCAGGCCTCTTCCCGTCGGGCTTTTTCCCGGCTCAGGATGACGTTGCCTTCCTTGTCTTCGTAGCGCTCCACGAAAACGTCGACGGGATCGCCCGGCGTGAGGTCGGCCGCCTGTCCCGGTGCTCCGAATTCCTTCAGCGGCACCCGTCCCTCGGACTTCAGCCCCACATCCACGACCACCATGTCGCCGTCGATGCGGACCACGGTCCCCTTGACGACCTGGCCTTCGAAGCCGCCGCCGTCGCCTAGCGACTCTTCAAGGAGGGCGGCAAAGCTCTCCCCGCCGGTCGGGGATTCCTGAGGGGTGGGCACGTTGCTAGGGGTTGATGCCATGTGTTCGCTTGTCCTTCGCTTTCAGTCGTCGTCCAGGGCGGTTGCACTCAATAAAGTGGGAGCACGGGATGGGGTCAGGCCGGCCGGCGGGGGAGGTATCGACACGCGTCAATAAAACGACGCAGCGCGTCCAGCGACACGCCGATACGCAAAAATCCTCCACGTTGACCTCAGCCTTCGGGGTTGTTTACGCGAATTGCCGTTGCTCCACAACAGCCAGCGCGAGGCTGAGGACGGTATTTGGCCCAAGATCACTGGTATCGAGGCACCAGGCATCCGCGGCGGGCTTGAGCGGGGCCACCGTTCGCCCGGCATCGCGAGCGTCCCGTGCCGCCATCTCCCTGAGCACGGTCGCCGCCGACACGCTCAGGCCGCGCCCGCGCAGTTCGCGCAGCCGGCGCGCCGCCCGAACGCGCGCGGACGCGGTGATGAACAGCTTGACCGCCGCATCGGGGCAGACCACGGTCCCGATATCGCGGCCATCGATCACCGCGCCGGGGGCGGCATCCGGCGGCTGCGCGGCAAAGTCACGCTGGAAATCCAGCAGCGCGCTCCGGACGGCGGGAATCGCCGCGACCCGGGACGCCGCCGCCGCGGCACGATCATCGCGCAGACCGGCGGACTCGAGATCGCCCGGCTTCAGCGCGCGGGCGATCGCCGCCGCCACTGCCGGATCGGCCGGATCGCCGCCGCGGTCCAGCACTTTGGCGCCCACGGCCCGATACAGAAGTCCCGTATCCAGGTAGGCGAAGCCCAAACGGTCCGCCAGTCCGCGGGCCAGCGTTCCCTTGCCGGCCGCAGCCGGGCCGTCCACGGCGATCACCACGGGGCGCGCGCTCATCATCGCCGCAGGTCGGCACCAATGCCGTCCATCAGGGCCGCGAAGCCGGGGAAGCTCGTGGCGATCGCCGCATCGTCGTCGACACCGACCGCAGCGGCTGCGGCCGACCCCAGCACCAGGAACGCCATGGCGATGCGGTGGTCCAGATCCACTGAAACGGTCGCTCCGCCCGGCGGGGGACCGCCGCAACCGTGCACCAGCAACCAGTCCTCACCCTGCTCCACCGTGACGCCGCAGGCAGCAAGGCCGCGGGCCACGGCGCCGAGGCGGTCACTCTCCTTGACCCGGAGCTCCGCCAAGCCGTCGATCCGGGTGCTGCCTTCGGCGCAGGCCGCCGCCACCGCGAGAATCGGAATCTCGTCGATCATCGCCGGCACCTGCTCCGGCGTGACGGTGATTCCGGCCAGCGAGCTCTCTCCCGCCACCAGGTCGGCCACCACCTCACCCCCGCTGTCCCGGACGTTGATCACGCCCACGTTCGCGCCCATGGCGGTCAGCGCCTCCAGCAAGCCGGCGCGGAGCGGATTGATGCAAACGTCCTCGATCATCAGCCGTGATCCCGGCGTCAGCAATGCCGCCACCAGCGGAAACGCAGCGGAGGAGATGTCGCCGGGCACGGCGATGTCGGTCGCGTGCAGTTCCGGCTGGCCGACCAAGCGGATCACATGCCCGCGGTCGGGCGTGATCTCAGTCGACACCTGGGCGCCGAATGCCGCCAGCATGCGTTCGGTGTGGTCCCGGGTGGGTATGGGTTCAATGACGGTGGTCTCACCCGGCGCATTCAGGGCGGCCAACAGGATGGCCGATTTCACCTGGGCGGAGGCCACCGGCAAGGCATACGTGATGGGAACGGGTTCGGCCGTCCCGATGACGGCCAGCGGCAGCCGGCAACCGTCCCGCGCCACGAAGGCCGCTCCCATCTGGACCAGCGGCGTTTCCACCCGGCGCATCGGCCGGCGGCACAACGAGCGATCGCCGGTGAAGAACGTCTTGAACGGATGGGTTGCCACCAGTCCTGCCAACAATCGCACGCCGGTGCCGGAATTGCCGAGATCGAGCACCTGCGCCGGTTCGGCCAGGCCACCGACGCCGGTCCCGCGAATCCGCCAGGCACCGTCGCCGTCGTCCGTGACGGTCGCGCCGAGGGCCCTGAGCGCCGCCGCTGTCGACCTGATGTCGCCGGCATCCAGCAGGCCGCGGATCCGGGTTTCACCCACCGCCACGGCGCCCAGAATCAGCGCCCGATGCGAGATCGACTTGTCGCCGGGGACCGTGATGCGGCCGCCGAGGTTGGAGGCCGGGTGGGAGATGAGAGCGGACACGATGATCAGAGCGTTCGCAGATGAGGGTCAGGCCAACCGATACGATCCCGACGGATGGCACGCCCGTGGATGATCCGCATCGGCCGTGCGCCAAGTTCGCTGTTCAGCATCGTCCGGCGCCGACGTTCATGGATCGCGCCACAGCCACCCTGCACCGGCAGATGCCCGATTTGCTTTTGACACGGCACGGGCAAAGTGGCAAACGCGAAACAGTGGTGTCCGGCCGATAGGAAAGGCCAGATGTGAGCGGAGGATTGAGACCGTGGCGAAGCCGGAATGGGGAACGAAGCGCACCTGCCACAATTGCGGTGCGCGCTTTTACGATCTGCAACGGGACCCCATCGTCTGCCCGGTCTGCAGCACGGTCTACGATCCGGGGCGCCAAGCCAAGACCCGCCGCGCCGGCGTCCGTGGCGCGGTGGCCCCGGTAGCGGCGGTGGTTCCCGAGGAAGCTGCGGAGGAGACCGAGGAGGAGGCCGTCGTCGAGGACGAGGCGGTGGCGAGCGCCGGCGACGGCGAGAACGCCGGGTCCGACGATCTCGAAGAGATCGAGTCCGAAGATTCCGATTTGATGGAGGACACCTCGGATCTGGGGGAGGACGACGACGATATCGGCGAGGTGATCGAACACATCGAAGACGACGTCGACGACAAGCCCTGACGATCGGGTATCCGGCGATCGGAGCGCATTCGGCGAACGGGCAAGGCTGAGGGGACGCGATGGCGCCCGCCGGGCCACTCGCCGAGATTACAGTGGTCGACCTCAGCCGGGTGCTGGCCGGCCCCTACTGTACCATGGTGCTGGCTGACCTGGGCGCCCGGGTCATCAAGGTGGAAAAGCCCGACGGTGGCGACGATGCCCGGCAGTTCGGGCCGTTCGTCCAGGGCCGTTCAGCCTACTTCGCGTCCCTTAACCGCGGCAAGGAAAGCATCGCCCTCGACCTCAAGGCGGAGCGTGACCGCAACATCCTGCACCGGTTGCTGGCCCGGGCGGACGTGCTGGTGGAGAATTTCCGACCCGGTACGCTGGACAGGCTCGGCCTCGGCTGGGACGACCTGCACCGCCGCCATCCGCGCCTGATCTATGCCGCGGTTTCCGGTTTCGGTCGGACCGGCCCCTATGCGACGCGCCCGGCCTACGACCTGGTCGTGCAGGCGATGGGGGGGATGATGAGCTTGACCGGTCATCCCGGCACCGCACCCACCCGGGTCGGCACCTCCATCGGCGACATCACCGCCGGCCTGTTCGCCGCCGTCGGGATCAACGCGGCCCTGGTTCACCGCGCCGTCTCGGGCCAGGGCATGCTGGTGGATGTGGCGATGCTGGACGGTCAGGTGGCGATCCTGGAGAACGCGATCGCGCGCTTCGGCGCCACCGGACAGAGTCCGGGGCCGCTCGGCGCGCGCCATCCGTCGATCGCGCCGTTCGATGCCTTCGCCTGTGCCGACGGATACATCGTCATCGCCGCCGGCAACGATGCGCTGTTCCGCACCCTCTGTATCGCCATGGGGCGCAGCGACTTGCCGGACAACCCGCTGTTCCGGTCGAACGAAAGCCGCACCACCCATCAGGCGGCCCTGAAGGCGGAGCTCGAGAGTGTGCTGCAGACCAACGCGGCCGCGCATTGGCTCGACGTTCTGGCCGCCGCCGGCGTGCCCGCCGGCCCGATCAATGGCATCGATCAGGTGCTGGCCGATCCGCACGTCCAGGCCCGTACCATGGTGATCCGCGCCGCGCCGCGCCCGGGAACCGACACGCTCGCGGACGCCGACGGTCCGGTGATGGCCGGCAACCCGGTAAAGCTGTCGGCGTTCCCGGATCCCGCGGTACGGCCGCAGGCCCCGGATCTGGATGCCGACCGGGACCGGATTCTCGCCGAACTCGGCTGGCCGCCCGACCCTGGCTCCTGACATCTCGCCCGGTTGCCACGGCCCCGGCCGGCTTGCACGCCGGCCCGAGACCCGATAAACCGCGAACCAGCCGCTGAGCCGGTCCGATCAGAGCCGAATGAACCCCCGCCCGAGGCGAAGGAGATCCCGAGCATGCGTGTCTATTACGACCGCGACGCCGACGTGAACCTCATCAAGTCCAAAACCGTGGTCGTCGTCGGCTACGGCAGTCAGGGGCACGCCCACGCCCAGAACCTGCGCGACAGCGGCGTCGACAACGTGCTGGTGGCACTCCGGCCGCAATCGGCGAGCGCCGCCAAAGCCGCGGCCGCCGGTTTCACCGTGCTGGCGCCGGCGGAGGCGGCGGCGACGGCCGACGTGGTCATGGTGCTGACCCCGGACGAGCATCAACGGGCTCTGTACGCCGATGAACTGGCCGGAGCCCTGCGCCACGGCGCCGCTCTGGCCTTCGCCCATGGCCTCAACATTCATTTCGGTCTGATCGAGCCGCGCGCCGATCTGGACGTGTTCATGCTGGCGCCCAAAGGCCCCGGACATCTGGTTCGTTCCGAATATCAGCGTGGCGCCGGCGTGCCCTCGTTGCTGGCGGTGCACCAGGATGCCTCCGGCAATGCCCACGATCTCGCCCTGTCGTACGGCTGCGCCATCGGCAGCGGCCGCGCCGGCCTGCTGGAGACCACGTTCCGGGAGGAGTGCGAGACCGACCTGTTCGGGGAACAGACGGTGCTCTGCGGCGGCCTGTCGGCGTTGATCGTGGCCGGCTACGAAACCTTGGTCGAGGCCGGCTATGCGCCGGAAATGGCCTACTTCGAATGCCTGCACGAGGTGAAGCTGATCGTCGATTTGATGTACGAAGGCGGCATCGCCAACATGCGTTACTCCATCTCCAACACGGCGGAGTACGGCGATTACACCCGCGGGCCGCGCATCGTCACCGACGAGACCCGGGCAGAAATGAAGCGCATCCTGAACGAAATCCAGACCGGCCGCTTCACCCGCGAATGGATGCTGGAAAATCATGCCGGACAGCCCAGCTTCAAGGCCATGCGACGGCGCGCCGCCGCGCATGACGTGGAAGCCGTGGGCGAACGACTTCGGGCGATGATGCCGTGGATCGGCGAGAAGAAACTGGTGGACCGCGCCAAGAACTGAACCGCTTCCAGGTTTCTGTGATCCGCGTGCCGCGGGCGCCGCGCGCGCTGCCGGGCTTGGCCGGCTGACGGGCCGGAGGGCGGTCATGCTGCGTTGGCTTCGCCGCCTCACGCTCGCCGTGGCGCTTGTTGTGGTGCTGGCGGCAGGGGGCGGCTACGTCTGGCTCGGTACCGGGGCCTCGCCGCATGAGGGCGCGGTCCGGGTATCCGGGCCGACCGCGACGGTGGAGGTGATCCGCGACGAGGTCGGCGTTCCGCATATCTTCGCCGAAACGCTTGAGGACGGCTTCTTCGCTCTCGGCTGGGTGCACGCCGAGGACCGCCTGACCCAGATGGAAGGCATGCGCAGGGTCGTGGCCGGTCGCCTGTCCGAGGTGGCCGGGACCTGGACCCTTGGCATCGACCGCCGGATGCGCACCCTCGGTCTCTATCGTCTGGCCGAGGCCGAGGCGGCGGCCGCCCCCGAGGATGTCCGCAGGGCCCTCGAGGCTTATGCCGCCGGGGTCAACGCGCAGCTGCGTCTACGCGAGGGGGCGCCACCGCCGGAACTGGTCGCCCTCGGCGTGACGCCGGAGCCCTGGCGACCGGCGGACTCGGTGGCCTGGGGTTACCTGATGGCGCACAATCTCGGCACCAACCGTCGCGAGGAGTTGCTGCGGGCCCGCATGGCCGAACACGTCACCGCCGAGCAGATGGCGGCGCTGTGGTCGGACCATCCCGGCGAGGTGCCTGTCACCTTGCCCGAAGGGAGCGAACTGACCCGCGGCTTCGACTGGGGGGCGATCCAGGCCGGGGACCCGGTTCCGCCCGGTGCCCCCGCCGGGGCCTCCAACGTCTGGGCGGTGGCCGGCGATCGCAGCGACACCGGCGCGCCGATCCTCGCCAACGACCCCCACCTTGGTTTCGCCATCCCCGGCACCTGGTACCTGGCGCGAATCGTCACGCCCGAGGTCGAACTCACCGGTGCCACCGCACCCGGCGTGCCGTTCTTCGTGCTCGGCCACAACCGTCACATCGCCTGGGGCATGAGTACCGCCAATGCCGACGTGGAGGACCATTTCGTCGAGAGGATCGATCCGGAGGACCCGGAACGCTACCTGACGCCGGACGGTTCGGCGCCGTTCGTGACCCGTCGGGAAACGATCGACGTCCGCGGCGCCGAGCCCGAGGAAATCGTGATCCGGGCCACCCGCCGTGGCCCGGTCATCGGCGAGGCGCCCGCCGCGGCTTTGCGGCTGCCGGCGGGGGGGCGGGCCGAGGACGCGGCGCCGGATGACCGGGTCCTGGCTTTTGCCGCGTCGTACCTGGCACCGGGCGGACGCAATGCAACCGCGATGTACCGGCTCAACCTGGCCGAAGACTGGGACGCGTTCGTCGCCGCCCTGGCCGACTTCAATGCGGCACCGCAGAACCTGTTCTATGCTGATGTCGCCGGTAACATCGGCTTCATGACGCCGGGGCGTATCCCCATCCGCCGGTCCGGTGACGGTCGTGTTCCCACCGCGGGTTGGACCGGTGCCACCGACTGGATCGGGTTCGTGCCGTTCGATCAACTGCCCCGGGCGCTGAATCCGTCGGAAGGCGTGCTGTACAACGCCAACAACAAGCTGGTGCCCGACAGCTTTCCCTGGTTTCTGGGCGATGGCTGCGACGAACCGTATCGGGCGATGCGTATCCGCGAACTCCTGTCGCGGCACCGGCCGCACAGTTTGGACATCGCCGCGTCCATGCAACTTGATATCGTCTCGCCGATGGCGCGGGACCTGCTGCCGCTGATGCTGGCCGCGCTGCCCGACGGCTACGCCTTGCCGGAGGCGGCTGCCGGCCTCGCCACTTGGTCCGGCGACATGGCGCGCCACCGGCCCGAACCGCTTGTCTTCCAGGCATGGCTTCGTGACTTCAACCGGACACTGTATGAACGGGTTCTTCCGCCGGAGCTGGCCGCCTCGCTCGGTCATCGTCCGGTCTTCGTGCGTCGCGTGCTCGCGGAGAATGGCGCCTGGTGTGTCGCCGCCGAAAGTGCCGACTCCCAGGCCCCGGATTGCGCACAACAGCTCGCGGATTCGCTCGACGCCGCCGTGGCTTGGCTGAAGGACCGGTACGGCGATCCCCAAGGCTGGAGCTGGGGCGAAGCGCACAATGCACGCTTCCGTCATCTCCTGCTCGGCCGGGTGCCGCTCTTGAACCGGTGGGCGGAACGGTCGGTGCCGGTCGATGGCGGCTACTACACCCTCAACCGCGCCGCCAACTTCCTCAGCAGCGAAGACGACCCATTCACCGCGGTGCATGGCGCGGGCTTCCGCGCCGTCTACGACCTTGGTGACCTGAGCCGGTCCCGATTCATCGTGGCGCCGGGCCAGTCAGGCAACCCGCTGTCGCCGCATTACGACGACCTGATCGAGACATGGCGGGATGGCGGCCGCCTGCACCTGGGGCGGGACAGGTCGGACCTTCTCGGCGCACGCACCGCTCATCTCACGCTGGTGCCGGAACCCGCGGCCGACGGCGGATAAGCGGCACGCCCGCGCAGCGTGGCGATTGCGCCCTGGCGAGGCCCCCGAAATGGGGTAAACTCCGCGAGTGTCCGCGCAACGAAGGAGGGGCCGCCATGGCCCTTGTCATCGATCTCAAGGCCGGCGAGCGGGTGATCATCGGCGAGGCCGTGGTCACCAACGGTGCCCAGCGGACGACGTTGAGCATCGAAGGGGATGTGCCGATCCTGCGCGAAAAAGACATCCTGCGTCCCGAGGATGCCACCACGCCGTGCAAGCGCCTCTACCTTGCGGTACAGATCATGTACGTGACCGGCAAGGCGTCACCGCTGCACGAACCCTATTTCCAGCTGGCGCGCGAGATCCAGCTGGCCGCGCCCAGTACCGTCCCGCTGATCCTGGAGGTTAACCGAAACATAATCGCCGGCTCCTACTATCGGGCGCTCAAGGCAGCCAAGCGTCTCGTCGATTACGAAGCGGAGCTCACCGGCCATGTCTGATGCCTACAGCCACGCCGCCCTGGCCTACGGGACTTCCGGGCGGGCCACCGTCTCGCCGCGACAGCTTGAGGCCGAGGTGCTGCTGAAGGCGGCCCGCAACCTGGAGATGGTCCGGCGGGACTGGACGGATGACGTTCCGGATGGCCTGGACCCGGCCCTGCTGTACAACCGGAAGCTCTGGACCGTGTTGGCCGACGCCGTTGCCGACGACAGCAACCCTTTGTCGCTGGAAATCCGCAACGCCGTCGCCAACCTTGCAGTGTTCGTGTTCAAGCGGACCGTGGAGGTGCAGGCGGGGCCGGTACCGAGCCGGCTCGACGTCCTGATCGAGATCAACAAGCAGGTGGCGGCCGGGCTCCTCCAGTCCCCTGGCGCGGCCGCTTCCGGAGAGGCCGCGACCGACCCGCATGCCGGCGAGGGGCATCACCGGAAGGCCGCGACCGTTTGATCTGATCCGGCGGAGACTCGGCCGCCGCGCTTTCGCGCGGCTGCATTGCGTCATCCGTTCGGTGTTGGCACGCGGTGGTCGCCGTGCCTAAATGACGCGGACCGGGTGCTGCCCGTCGCGATCTTTGGCCTCGCTGGCCGGGACGGCGCCGCGGCCATCCTCCGGGTTGCGCGACCGCTCCAGGCGCCGCCCTTTCGCTCCGTTTGTGTCCGGCATGGTTCGAACACCGCCAAACAGGTAGACGCCACCATCATGAATAGCGAACTCGCTGCTTCGTCGCTGTCGGCCGACGTGTCTCTGGAAAGGAGCCGGCCGAAACGGCGACGGTGGCTCCCGGTTCTCGCCGCGGCAGCCGTTCTGATCGCGCCGGTCGCCTGGATCGGCTACGGCATGGTGGTCGGCACGCTGTTCAGCCAGGCCATTGACCGCTGGATCGCCGACCGCCGCGCCGAAGGGTATGTCGTCTCCTTCGCCGCCCGCGAGGATGTGCGCCGGCCGTGGCAATCGCGTGCGGTCTTCGTCGAGCCGGTCATGGCTGCGCCGCCCGGTAACGACGCCTGGACCTGGCGGGCGGGCCGTGTCGTCGCCACACTGAACCCGCTACGCCCGCAGCAGCTTCACCTGGATCTGCGGGGGCGGCACGAGGTCGTGGCCGACCGGTCTCGACCGATCCGATTGGTGGGCGAGGCCGGCACCTTTGCCGTCGTCGCCACAGCCACCGACGCGACGGGTGCAGCAACCGATATCACGATCACCGACGCCGGTGACCACCGCGCCACGATTGCCGAGTTCGCAGGCACGGTCCAGGCCGAAGCAGCTGGCGCGGGCCAGCCGGTAACGCATGCCACCGTTTCGCTGACGGACATCGTTTTCCCATCGGCGTGGGACCTGCCGCTCGGCCCTGCGGTGAGCCGGGTCCGTGTGGTCGCGGCCCTGACCGGCGCACCACCCGATGCCGCCACCGCGCCGGCGATCCGGGCCTGGTCCGATGCCGGCGGGCTGGTGGAGGTCGAAGCCGTCGACATCGCCTATGGACCGGCCACGCTCGCGGGCAACGGGACTTTCACCTTCGACGCCGACGGCCAGCCCCTGGCGGCGTTCAGCGTGACCATGCGCGGTTTCCTGGAAGCGGTGAACGCCTTGCGTGACCGGGGACTGATGCGGACCGAAGACGCGTTCGCCGCCCGTTTCATTCTCTCGGCGATGGCCAGGACGCCGGAGGACGGCGGCCCGCCGGAGCTCAGTGCCGGCCTGAGCGTCCAGGATCGGGAGCTCTCCATCGGCCCGCTGGTGTTGTTGCGCCTGCCGGTACTTGTCTGGCCCGATTCCGCGCCCCCGCCGGCTCGGTGACAGGCCCGCATCGGGTTTGTGCTGCTACACGCCACCCGATCGGCTACAAGGATCCCATGCTGAGGTTCGTCCGATTTTTCGGGGCCGGCGCTGTCATGCTGGTGTCCGTTGCCCTGACGCTCGCCGCGATGCCTGGAAATGCCGGGGAGTATCGTCCGTCCCTGGCCGGGCAGTTGCTGGTGGCGTCGCCGGCGATGACCGATCCGCGCTTTGCCGAAACCGTCATCCTCGTGATCAGCCATGATCGTGACGGGGCCATGGGCCTCGTGGTCAACCGGGTGATCGGCAGCGGGCCGCTGCGGCTGCTGCTGGAGACCATGGGCGTGGAAGACAGCGACGCCGTGGATGACGTGCGGCTGTTCTTTGGCGGGCCGGTGGAAAGCCACCGCGGCTTCGTCGTGCATTCCCCCGATTACGAGGGACCGACGACGCAGGTGGTTGGGGACGGGTTGGCCGTCAGCTTCGAGACCGATGTGCTGCAGGCGATCGGCGATGGCGAAGGGCCGGCGCAAAGTTTGATCATGCTGGGCTATGCCGGCTGGGGGCCGGGCCAGCTGGATGGCGAAATCCGGCGGGAAGACTGGTTCACGGCGCCGGCCAGCCCGTCGCTGGTGTTCGCCGACGACCTGGACCGCGTCTGGGAGCGGGCCATGGCCAGGGCCGGCTTCCGCTTGTGATGCCGCATCAAGCGGACGGCGGCGTGTCGCGCTTGGCGGTTTCCGGCTGATCCTGCCGGGCGGCGACCACGCCGCGCCGGATCTCCCGTGTCCGCCGGAACAGGTCCTCCAGGCGGTCTCCTTCCCCCCAGCGGATGGCCCGCTGCAGCGCCGCCAAGTCCTCGGAGAAGCGGCCCAGCACCTCCAGCACGGCCTCCCGGTTGGTCAGGAACACGTCCCGCCACATCACCGGGTCGGAGGCGGCGATGCGGGTGAAGTCGCGGAAGCCGCCGGCGGAATACTTGATCACCTCGGCCTTGAGATGTTCCTCCAGGTCGGTCGCGGTGCCGACGATGGTATAGGCGATCAGATGCGGTAGGTGCGAGGTGATGGCCAGGACCAAGTCATGGTGGTCGGCGTCCAGGATCTCCACCGCCATGCCGGCCTGCCGCCACAACGCCGCCACCCGTTCGACCGCGGCGGGTTCCGTGTCAGGCGGTGGTGTCAGCACGCAGAACCGGTCGCGGAACAGCTCGGCGAAGCCCGCTGTGGGGCCCGAATGCTCGGTCCCGGCAATGGGATGGGCAGGCACCAAGTGGACGCCGTCGGGCAGATGCGGACCGACGTCGCGTATCACGCAGCGCTTGGCCGAGCCGACGTCGCTGACGATGCAGCCTTGCCGAAGCCCGGGCGCCATGGCTGCGGCGATGGCACCATAGGTGCCGAGCGGCGTGCACAGCATCACCAGATCCGCCCCCTCCACCACTTGGCGCGGATCGGTCGTCGTGCTGTCGGCGAGCCCGAGATCGCGGGCGACATCCAGGGTCGCATGGGAGCGGGCGCACACCGCGATATGGCCCGTCAGACGGTCGCGGCGCAGCACCCGCGCCAGCGATGAGCCGATCAGGCCAATGCCGATGATGGCGACCCGATCGAACCGCAGGGACGGCTCGTTCGCCGTCACCGGCGATGGCGTGGGGGCCTGAAGATCGGGGGTGGACGGGTCAACCATGGGTCAGCCGACGAACTCGGTCAGCGCGGCGACACAGGCCTGCATCTCCTCGGCCAGGCCGATGCTGATGCGAAGCGCGTCGGGCAGCCCGTAAGCGTCCATGCGCCGGACGATGATGCCGCGGTCCTTGAGGAACGCGTCGGCTGCCGCGGCGTCGCGGCCGTCAGCCGCGGGAAATCGGACCAGGACGAAATTACAGACGCTGTCACCCACCTGAAGGCCAAGCCCACGGAGCGCATCCGTCGTCCAGGCCCGCCAAGTGACGTTGTGGTGGCGCGCGCGATCAACGAACGCCTGATCCGACAGGGCAGCGATTCCGGCCTGCTGCGCCGGTGACGAGACATTGAACGGATTGCGGATACGGTTGAGCACGTCGGCGACCGCGGCCGGCGCATAGGCCCAGCCGAGCCGGACCCCGCCGAGGCCGTAGATTTTGGAGAAGGTCCGGGTGACCACGACGTTCGGACATGTCTCCACCAGGCGTTCGCCGGCCTGGTAATCGGGCCGATCAACGTACTCATCGTAGGCGGCATCCAGGACGAGGACCACGCGCTCCGGCAATCCGGCTCGCAGGCGCTCGAGGGCATCACTGGTCAGATACGTGCCGGTGGGGTTGTTCGGGTTGGCCAGGAACAACAGCCGGGTGTGCTTGGTGACCCGCGCGAGCAAGGCGTCCACGTCGGCGATCAGGTCCCGTTCCGGCGCGGCAACCGGTTCCGCTCCCACCGTCCTGGCGGAGATCGGATACATCAGGAAGCCGTGCCGCGAATACAGCACCTGGTCACCGGGCCCGGCGTAGGCCCGGCACAGCAGCGAGATCAGCTCGTCCGAGCCCGCGCCGCAGACGATCCGGTCGGGGTCGAGCCCGTGCCTGTCGGCGAGCGCCCGGCGCAGATCGGTGCAGTGCCCGTCGGGATAGCGATGCATGGTGCCGGCCGCGGCCGCCATGGCGGCAACGGCGGCCGGGCTCGGGCCGAGGGCACTTTCGTTGGACGCAAGCTTGATGACGCGGTCGCGGCCGGGAACGGCCGACTCCCCACCCACATAGGGTGCGATCTCCAGAATGCCGGGGCGCGGTCGCGGCGCGGTCACGGGGTCATCCTTGATCGCTGTCGTTTCGGGCATCAGACGGCTTTCAGGCGGTGTCCGGGACGCTATTCTGGGCGTCGTCGGGCTTGGTGGTGTCCGGCTCGTTTCCGCTCGTGTCGTCCCGGTTGCCCAGTTCCTCCCGGGTAAGCGGCTTGGCGTAACCGCCGAGGCTGACGATGCGGTTCACCGCCTTGCCGAGAGCCGGCGCAATCTGCGCGAGGCGATCGTCAGCTTCGTCGAGAAAACCGTCTACCTCCACCAGTTGCAGCCATGCGCTGGGTCCTTGCTCCTCCCGCCACGCGGTGGCGAAGGTCACCGGCAGGTCCAGGTCGCGAAGCACTTGGGTGAGCTGGTTGACGCTGACCCGATTGTCCATGTCGATGGCGAACACCGAGCGGTCGCGCCCGGTCGGGGTCAGGCCCACCGGGCAGATCGCCAGCGCCTCGACCTTGGCGCCAAGCCCGGTGCCGTGGCCGGCGAACGGAAGCCGGGCGATGATGCGCGGCACCTCCGGTTGCTGGGTGACCAAGTGGCGCCACCACGGATCGCGATCCTCGTGCTGCGGTAACGGCAGCACACCCACGGTGGCATCCTGGCGATGCACCGCCTCGATCACGGTGCGCACCGAGGTGTGTCGCGTCGCCGGGGTGAAAATGCCGAAATGGTCGCGCGCCAGGTCCCAGTAGCCGGCACCGTCCGGTGGCACGTAAACGGCCACCGAGAACGGCCCTTCGAACGACAGGGTGGCGACGATCAACTGCCGCCACATCGCCACCAGTTCGCGCTTGGGAAACGGCCCGTGGTGCCGGCCGATCAGGCGGTATACGATTTCCGCTTCCCGGGATGGGCGGATCTTGACGCGGAGGTCACGCTTGATCTCGCGAACCTGTTCGACGAACTGGGTCCGGCGCATGATCAGGTCATGTATGGTATCGTCGATGGCGTCGATCTCGCGACGCAGCGCGTCCAGTGATTCGTCCACGTTCATCCGATCTGGTCCGGAGGGTCCGTGCTGAGGGCCAAGCTGAGGGGGCTGATCGTGCGGCACCGACGAGGCGGTAGTCTTAAGCGCGAGGCCCGGGAAAAGCAAAGAAAACATTGACAGTGGAGGCCGTGGTCCATAGCTAAGCGGCTCACCTGTTCCGGAACGCAACACCTGCGATGATGACGCCTCGCAACGGCGGCGGCGTGTCCGCAGCCGAGCAGATCGTATCCTTGCCGGGGCATTGCGTCCACCTGGGGACGCATCACCCGCTGATTCTCGACTGTGGTGCGGCCCTCAGCGCTTTCCCCGTGGCTTATCAAACCTACGGAACCCTGAATGCTGCGCGCTCCAATGCCATTCTGATCTGTCATGCCCTGACCGGGGATCAGTTCGTCGCGGAGACCCATCCCGTCACCGGCAAGCCCGGATGGTGGGCCAACATGGTCGGGCCGGGCTTGCCCCTCGATACCGACCGCTACTGCATCCTCTGCATCAATGTTCTCGGCGGCTGCATGGGGTCGGCCGGCCCCGACTCGGTCAACCCCGATACCGGGGAGCCTTGGGGGCTGAGCTTCCCGGTGATCACCATTGCCGACATGGTGCGGGCGCAGGCCATGGTGCTGGACCACCTGGGGATCGACCGGTTATTTGCCGTCATCGGCGGGTCCATGGGCGGGATGCAGGTCCTGGAGTGGGCGTCCCTGTATCCGCACCGGGTCTTTGCCGCAGTGCCCATCGCCGCCACGGCACAGCACAGCGCCCAGAACATCGCCTTTCACGAGGTGGGCCGGCAGGCCATCATGGCCGATCCGGACTGGTGCGGCGGCGATTACTGGCGATATGGCAAGAACCCGCATCGCGGTCTCGCTGTGGCGCGGATGGCCGCGCATATCACGTATCTGTCCGAGCACAAGCTGACCGAGAAGTTCGGGCGTCGGCTGCAGGGGCGCGCCGAGGTCACCTACGGCTTCGATGCGGATTTCCAGGTGGAAAGCTATCTCCGCCACCAGGGCATCAGCTTCGTCGAGCGGTTCGACGCCAACTCGTACCTCTATATCACCCGGGCCATGGACTATTTCGACATGGCGGCGCGTCATAACGGGGTTCTGGCCAACGCGTTCCGGGACACGCGGGTACGGTTCTGCGTCATCTCCTTCACCAGCGACTGGTTGTACCCCACGGCCGAAAGCCGCCGCATCGTCAAGGCGCTCAATGCCGTCGCGGCGGACGTCAGCTTCGCCGAGATCAGTTCCAACAACGGTCATGACGCATTCCTGCTGGACGAACCGGAATTCCGCCGGGTGCTGTCAGGCTTCCTGGACGGAGCTGCCGCACATCGCGGCTTGCCGCCGGCCAAGCACGGCACATGACCCGGGCGACGTCCGCGCTGCTGCGCGGAGATCTGCAGCTCATTGCCGACATGATCGCGCCGGAAAGCCGGGTGCTCGACGTTGGCTGCGGCGACGGCACCCTTCTCGCCCATCTGGTGCGCGACAAGCGGGTTGACGGGCGCGGCATCGAGATCAGCACCGCCGGTGTCAATGCGTGCGTCAGCGCCGGACTCTCGGTGATCCAGGGGAATGCCGAGACCGACCTGTTCGACTATCCCGACGCGGCCTTCGATTATGTCGTCCTGAGCCAGACCTTGCAGGCGGTGCACGAGCCGAAGGTGATCCTGCAGCAACTCCTTCGGATCGGCCGGCACGCGGTGGTGTCGCTGCCCAACTTCGCTCATTGGCGGCTTCGCTGGTATCTACTGTTCCGAGGGCGCATGCCGAAAAGCGAGGTCTTGTCGTTCGAGTGGTATGACACGCCCAATATCCACCTGTGCTCGATCCAGGACTTCGTGGGTCTTTGCCGCGATCTTGGTATCGTGATCGAACGCAGCGTCTGTCTTGACCACAAGGGGCTGCGCCACCGCATCAGTCGCAGCATGGCTCTGGCCAATCTGTTGGGCGAACAGGCCGTGTTCCTGCTCCGCCGGTCATGATGGCGGAGGCGCCGGGGCTGGTGCTTGACCTGTTCGCCGGCATGGTGCGAGGCTCTGCGCCGCCAGGGGCACCGATGGCCGGGTGTTCCGCTGCCTCCACGCCACGATAACGGCGACGTCACTTGAGCACCGTGGATACGAACAGGAATTTCGATGGTGTGGCGCCGACGCCGTCCGGCGGCGCGGCGCAAAGTCCGCCGCCTTGGGTGGCGTTGGCGCCTCTCGTGTTCGTCCTGTTGTGGAGCACCGGATTCCTGGGGGCCAAGTTCGGCCTGCCCTATGCCGAACCCGCCACCTTCCTGCTGCTCCGGTTCATTCTGGTGACGCTGGTGTTAACCGCCGCCGCCCTCGTCGTCGGGGCGCCATGGCCACGCGATTGGCGCCGGATTCGCGACAGTGCCGTGGTCGGGGTGCTGATCCACGGCATCTATCTCGGCGGCATCTTTACTGCCATCGCGCACGGCGTGCCGGCCGGTCTGGCGGCCTTGATCGCCGGGCTTCAGCCGCTGCTGACAGCCATTCTCGCCGGTCCGCTGCTGGGCGAGGCGGTGACCATGCGACAGTGGGCCGGGCTGGTGGTGGGCTTGGCCGGCGTGAGTCTCGTGGTCTGGGAGCAGCTTGGCTTTGCCATCGGCCAGTTGCCCGGGATCGGATTCTGTCTGGCTGCCGTGCTCGGTATTACCTTCGGCACCCTGTATCAGAAGCGCCACGGCGCGGCCATGGACCTCCGCTCCGGCTCGGCCGTGCAGTTCATCGCGGCAGGCCTGTTCATGCTGGTGCTGGCGCTGATGTTCGAGACCATGACCGTGCACTGGACCGGCGAATTCGTGTTTGCTCTGACCTGGCTCGTGTTCGTCCTGTCGATCGGGGCGATCAGCGTGCTGTTCGTGTTGATCCGGCACGGCGCCGCGGCCAAGGTCGCCAGCCTGTTCTATCTGGTTCCCCCGGTCACGGCCCTGTTCGCGTTCTTCCTGTTCGGGGAGACGCTGGGTGCGCTTGCATTGGTGGGCATGGCACTGACCGTGGTCGGCGTCGCCATGGTCACGCGCCGGACGTGACATCATGCCCAAGCCTGCCCCTGCCGCCGGTCAGACCGGCCCGGGCGTGCCCACACAGGGCCAAGGTTGGCCGGATGGCCTCCGCCACGTTCTGCCCAAGCTTCAGCCGGAGTTGTGGGTGTTCGGCTACGGGTCGTTGATGTGGGATCCGGGCTTCGCCCATGCCGAAGCGCTGCATGCTCGGGTCTATGGGTATCATCGGGCGCTTTGTCTGCTGTCCGTGCGCAACCGCGGCACACCCGAACGTCCCGGACTGGTGCTGGCGATGGATCGTGGCGGCAGTTGCCATGGCGTCGCCTTTCGCGTGCCGGCGGCGCGGCAGGCGGCCGCCCTGGACTATCTCTGGGAACGGGAAATGTATACCGGTGCCTACCGGCCGGTCGGCGCGACGACCCGTCTTGCCGATGGTCGTCGGGTGACGGCGCTCGCCTTCGTCGCCCGTCCGGACCACGCGCAATACTGCCGCACCGCGTCGGCCGAGCACGCCGCCCGGCTGGTGGTGCAAGGCCATGGCAGCTACGGCAGATCGCTCGACTATCTGCGCCATGTGGTCCGCCACCTCGATGCTCTTGGCATCGATGACGGCCCCTTGCACCGGGTGCTGGCGTGCGCCGAATCCCTGGATGATTGTCCTGTCGCCATGCCGCCGCCTTAGCGCGGCGGGATGTTGTCACGGCGCGGGCGGCAGCAGGCGTCGACTCCGTGCCCGAACTGGGATAAGGGTTCCCTCGCCGACTCAGGGGGTTGCACCACCAGCCCCGTTTAGGGGTTAGACGTCGTCATCGGCACCCATACGTTGTGTCCGGTCGTTGATGCCGGGTACCTGGCGCCATGTCAGGGCACTTCAATCGCGGCTCGGCGTCGCTTGACAACCAACCGCGGGTCCCGTTGATAGCGGGCCGCAGGGCGTGTGCATCGCGATCGGGCTGTTTGGCTGCCATCGGGGGCGGCGATGGTGGATCGGCCGGCCGAGATCACCCCCGGGGCCCGGCAACGGTGGCACACCGATGGTCTACTTCTTTAGCTTCATCACAGCGCTCTTCGTGTCATTGGTCGTCATTCCGCCGTTGATGGCGCTGTCGCGCCGGGTCGGGCTGGTGGATGTGCCCAACGCCCGCAAGGTTCACGTCGACCCGATTCCGCTGTGCGGTGGCATCGCCATCGCCATCGGCACGCTGCTGCCGGTGCTGATGTGGGCACCGCTTGACCGCACCCTCGCGAGCTATGTGGTCGGCGCCGCCGTAATCGTTGTCATGGGCATCTGGGACGACGCCAAGCCCATGAACTATCGATGGAAATTCCTCGGGCAGCTGATCGCCGTCGGCTGCGTGATGTACGGCGGCGTGATGATCGAGCATCTGCCGTTCTGCGGCCTGGATGCGGCGCCGCTGTGGCTGACATTGCCGGTGACGGTGCTCTTCCTGATCGGGGTCACCAATGCCGTCAACTTATTCGACGGTCTCGACGGACTCGCCGGAGGATGCATCATCCTGTCGCTGAGCGTGATCGCCGTCCTGTCCTATCAGGTGGATGCGGTGGTCGGGGTACTGCTCGCTCTGGCGCTGATGGGCAGCGTGTGCGGCTTTCTCCGCTACAACACGCACCCTGCATCCGTGTTCATGGGGGATGCCGGCAGCCAGTTCCTTGGCTTCACCACCGCGGTCTTGAGCATCCTGTTGATTGAACGGTTCAACCCTGCCCTCAATCCGGGTCTGCCGTTGCTGCTGCTGGGGCTACCTCTATTCGACACGTTGATGGTCATGGTGCAGCGGATCGCGGCGGGGCGATCGCCTTTCCGGCCCGACCGCAATCACCTGCACCACAAGCTCATGGACCTGGGCCTCCGCCAAGTAGGTGCGGTTTCGGTCATTTATGGGACACAGGGTTTGATGGTGCTGAGCGCCCTGGCGTTGCGCTACGCCTCGGACGGTGCCGTGTTGGCGGCCTTCTTCGTGATTGCTGCCGTCATCGCCATTCCACTGCTCACCCTGCAAGTCGTCGGTTGGCGCGCGCAGGCGGCACCGCAGACCGGCGCTTTCGTGGAGCGTCGCAATCTTTGGTTGCGGCGACGCACCTGGTTGCCGGACGGGTCGACAGCCTTCCTTCGAACCGCCCTGAGCGCCACCCTGATCCTGGGGGCGTTGATCCCGATACCCATTTCATCGGACTTTTCCGTGCTCACACTGGGGGTCGCCGGTTTCGCGCTGGCGACATTGATCTTCTACCAAAGACGTCAACTGGTGATTCTTCGGTTCGCGATTTACTTCAGCGCGGCCGTGGTGTCTTTTTTCCTCGCATCCTGGCACGAACAGCAGCCCTGGTTGGGTTCGTTTATTGCAGGATATCTGGCACTTATGTGTATTGTGCTTGCCATCGCGATCCGGGTGACGCGCCGGGACCTCTTCCATGTCACGCCGCAGGATCTGCTGATCCTGTTTATCGTGATCGCTGTGCCGAATCTGTCAGGCGAACTGGCGATGCAATACAACATCGGTCAGATCGCCATCGTCTTTGTGGTCCTCCTCTACACCAGCGAGTTTCTGATGCTGCGTGACGTGCGAGGGCGCTGGCTTCTCGGGGGCGCGGCGATCGTGAGCTTGTGTGCCGTCGGCCTTCGCCCGCTGTTGATTTGAGCGGCCCCCGAAGCGTCCGCCGGCGTTACCGCGTTGCCACCGGTGCGTAGGCGCGCTGTCGGGCGCTGCGGAACGTGAACCGCCCGGCGTAGATCTCCTTGGTTGCCTCCACCAGAACCACGCCCGCGAACCCGGTGAACCAGCGTCGGCCGACCTTCTCGCAGGCAGCGGCCGCCGACAGCATCAGGCGCGAGCGGACGGGCGGGACGAACAGCGCGGTCTCGGTCCGGTAGGGGGCGAACAAGCCGTCGCGCAGACTCGCGGACAGTTGGCCCGGCGTGAACGGGCTACCGTAGCCGAACGGCGTGCGTTCGAACCGCGCCCACAGGCCGCGTCGGTTGGGCACCACCACCAGGACGCGGCCGCCGTCCGCCGTCACCCGCCATAAATCCCTCAGCATGGGCCTCAACTGCTCGGCACATTCCATGGCATGGACCAGCAGCACGCGATCGGCTGAGCGGTCCGGCAGCGGCAATTTGGCCTCCTCGGCCAGCGCGGTGACGGATCCGCCTTCCTCAGGCCAGCGCAGGACCCCTTGCGCCGCCGGCATCACGGCAATGGTGCGCTCGGCCTCGGGTCGGAACACACCCAGGTACGGCACTGCATAGCCGAGCCCCACCACGGTGAGACCGCGCACATCCGGCCAGACCGAGCGAATGCGTAAGCCGATCATGCGGCGCGCAACCTTGCCGAGGCCGCTGGCATAGAAGTCCCTGAGCTGGGTGGCATCGGTGCGCATCGTGGGCCAACTGTAGCGCAGCGGGTCCGGCCGGTGGTAGGTTCTGCGGCCGTCTGGCATCGGGAACTTACAGTGCCAGACCGCGGGTGCGGGGAGACGTCATGGCGGAACTGGATATCCGACAGATTGCGGTGCTGCGGGACAACTATGTCTACCTGGCCCGGGATCCGGAAACGGATGCATGCGCCGCCGTGGACCCGGCGGTGGCACCACCGGTGCTGGCCATGCTGCAAGACCTTGGATGGCGGCTCAGCCACATTCTGTGCACCCACCATCACCACGATCACGTCGGCGGCAATCTGGAACTGAAGCGGGCGACGGGCTGCACCATCGTCGGCAACCGCGCCGATGCCGATCGCATCCCCGGCATCGATGTCATGGTCTCCGAGGGAGAGGAGATTACCGTCGGCAGCCAGGTTGCCCGGGTATTCGATGTCTCCGGACACACCCGCGGCCATATCGCCTACTGGTTTCCCGGTTCGCGCGCGGCCTTCGTGGGCGATACCCTGTTCGCACTGGGCTGCGGTCGCCTCTTCGAAGGCACCCCGGCGGAGATGTGGCGCAGCCTCTGCAAGTTGCGGGATTTGCCGGCGGAGACCCGCATCTACTGCGGCCACGAATATACCGAGAGCAACGCGGCGTTCGCGCTCACCCTGGACCCGGACAATGAGGCCCTGATCGCACGCGCCGAGCGGATCCGCGCCCTGCGCCGCGAAGGCCGACCAACGGTGCCGTCGGTGCTGGCCGAGGAGCAGGCCACCAATCCGTTCCTGCGCGCTGACGAAGCGGCGTTGCAGCGGGCCGTCGGTCTTGTCGACGCGGATCCGGTCGCGACTTTTGCCGAGATCCGCCGGCGCAAGGACAGTTTCTGAGGCCGGCTTCGAGCGGCCTTGGGATTGGCGTCGTGGTCGTCCGGCAACCGTCGACAATCGAGGCCGACCGCCTGCCGAACGTACGGTAACGGGCCGTCGGTCGGTGCGGCGTTGACAACAGGCGGGTGGCGACGCTATCTCACAGTGTCTCGACCGATCCACGGTGTGCGGACTGGCTGCACGACCGGTGGTGTTTTTGTTTCAGGGGCGTACGATGTTCGCAGTGATCCGCACCGGCGGCAAACAATATCGTGTCAGCCAGAACGATCGAATCCGGGTCGAGCGCCTGAGCGCGCCCGCCGGATCGACCGTCACCCTGGATGACGTTCTCATGGTCGGCGGCACGGCGGATGCGCCTTTGGTGCAGCGCTCGGCTCTTGCCGATGCCGCCGTGTTTGCCGAGGTGGTCGGCCACGTTCGCACGGACAAGATCCTGGTCTTCAAGAAGAAGCGCCGCCAGAAGTATCGGCGGCTGAAGGGCCATCGCCAGGGCCTGACGGAACTGGCGATCACGGGCATCAGCCCCACGGGGGAGGCGCCGGCAGCGGTGGCGGAACCGGAACCGGCGGAGGCGACATCCACCGCGGCGCCGGAAGCGGCAGCGGATGCAGAGGTTCCGACAACCGTCGAATCCGCCGAGGCCACCGGAGGTGGTGACCCGGCCGGAACATCGGCAGGCAGCGGCGACAACAAGGAGTAACGACGATGGCTCACAAGAAAGCCGGTGGCAGTTCGCGCAACGGGCGCGACAGTGCCGGCCGTCGTTTGGGCGTCAAGAAGTACGGCGGCGAGGTGGTGGTGCCTGGCAACATCATCGTCCGTCAGCGCGGTACCCGCTTTCATCCCGGCCCCAACGTCGGCATGGGCAAGGATCACACCCTGTTCGCCTTGACCGGCGGTCAGGTCCGTTTCATGACCAAAGCCGGCGGGCGCAAGTTCGTCGCCGTCGAGGCTGCGGCGGCAGCGACCCCGACCGAGGCGGTTGCGAAGGCTGCGGAATAGGCCGCCACAGAGTTCCTCCGGTGTCGCGGTAAGGTGCCGCGGAAGACCACTGAGATGGGGCTCGGTCGTTCAGCCATGATTGCAGGTGATCTGCGTTTGTGGTAAAAAATCAGGATCCCGTCGCGATCGATTAAGAGACGTCCATAGATCGCGGCGGCATACAAAGGGCTCCTGCGGGAGCCCTTGCTACTTTCCGGATGCGTGAATGGATCGCGTCGCTGTGTTCGTAGATGCCGGCTACCTGTTTGCGCAGGGTAGTGTGGCTGTCTCCGGACGGAAGAAATCTCGATCCGACCTTGCCCTTGACGCCGAAAAGGCGCTGCTTGCATTCAAAAAATGCGCACTGCTTTGTGCGCCAGGCTGCAAACTTCTTCGTGTATATTGGTATGATGGCGTTGCCGGCGGGCTTCGCCCGACCCCGGAACAGGCGCTTCTTGGGCACCTGGACGACGTCAAGCTGCGCCTGGGCGTCGTCAACAGCTCAGGTGAGCAGAAAGGTGTGGACTCCCTGATCGTTACGGACCTCATCGAACTGGCGCGGCTCAAGTCTATCTGCGATGCTGTACTTTTGGCTGGAGATGAAGATCTTCGTATCGGTGTCCAGATTGCTCAAAGCCATGGAGTCCGCGTGCACCTTTTAGGCATAGAGCCGAGCCGAGGTTCACAGTCACGGCAGTTGATGCAGGAGGCCGATACGACCTCTGAATGGAACAAGGGCGATGTGTCAGATTTTCTATCTTCAAGAGATAAAATAATACGGCCCGTTATTGATGTTTCAGACAATTCAGTTGTGACATCATCCAATGTGGGTCAGATTTTTGACGATATCGATCCTAGGATTGTTATTGAGAAATCTGTCTCCGATTGCGTTTTTAGGCTTACGTCTACGGATCTCAAGAGTATAAATGCTTACTGGAAATCTGAACGTGGCGTGCCGTCCCAGTTCGACGGCGAGATACTTCGAGCCTGCAGAACTGCCCTCGGCCGCGCGCTGGACAATCGCGAAAAGAAATACATGCGAGCCTGCTTTCAGCGCGAGGTGAAGAGCCGAGCTTCCAATCCGTAATTGCGGCATACGCCTCTCATGAAATTCCTCGATCAGGCCAAGATTTACGTGCGGAGCGGCGACGGCGGCGGTGGTTGCGTGTCGTTCCGGCGCGAGAAGTTTATCGAGTTCGGCGGGCCCGACGGTGGCGACGGCGGGCGCGGCGGCGACGTGGTGCTGCAGGCCGATCCCACCCTCAACACGCTGATCGATTTCCGGTATCGTCAGCACTTCAAGGCTGAGCGGGGTCGGCATGGCACCGGGCGGCAGCGCACCGGGGCCTCCGGGGCTGATCTCGTCGTCCGGGTGCCGGTGGGCACGGAAGTGCTGGCCGAGGACAAGACCACCTGCATCGCCGACCTCGCCACGCCCGAGGCGGCCGTGGTGATCGCCCGTGGCGGCCGCGGCGGGCTCGGCAATGCCCGCTTCAAGTCATCCACGCGGCAAGCCCCGCGCATCGCTCAGCCGGGCGAACCGGGTGAAGAGCACTGGCTCTGGCTCAGGCTCAAGCTTCTGGCCGATGCCGGCCTGGTCGGCCTGCCCAATGCCGGCAAGTCCACCTTCCTCGCCGCCTGCAGCCGGGCGCGGCCGAAGGTGGCGGACTACCCCTTCACCACCCTGCATCCGCAACTGGGCGTCGCCGAAGTCGGTGGCGAAACCTTCGTGCTGGCCGACCTGCCCGGCCTGATCGAAGGTGCGCACGCCGGGGTCGGCCTCGGCACCCGCTTTCTCGGGCATCTGGAACGGTGCCGCGCGCTGGTGCACTTGGTGGATGCCACCGGCGCGGATGTGGCGGCTGCCTATCGCACCGTCCGCACGGAACTGGAGGCTTACGGCGCCGGCCTCGCCGACCGGCCGGAAGTGCTCGCTCTCAACAAGATCGATGCCGTGGCGCCGGATCGGATCCAACCGATTCGGATGCGCCTCGCCGCGGCGGCCGAGGTGCCGGTGGACGATGTTGTGCCGGTCTCGGGTGTCGCGGGTACCAACGTGGCCACGCTGCTCGCCCGGGTGCTGACCCTGGTCCGGGCGGAAGCGACGGCGGCGACGCTTTCCGCCGACTTCGCGCCATGACCCCGTTCCACCACACCAGCGACCTGACGTCGGCGCGCCGGATCGTCGTGAAGGTCGGCTCGGCGCTTCTTGCCGAGGAGGATACCGGCGCGGTCCGGCGGGAGTGGCTCGCGGCCATCGCCGCCGACGTGGCGGCGCTCCACCGCCGCGGGCAGGAGATTATGGTCGTTTCCTCCGGCGCCATCGCGGTGGGGCGCCGGCATCTGCACCTGCCGGCCGGCGCACTCCGCCTGGACGAAAAACAGGCGGCGGCGGCAACGGGCATGGTGCGGCTTGCCCATGCCTACCAGGAGGTGCTGGACCGGCACGGTCTGACGGTGGCGCTGGTTCTGCTGACGCTCGGCGATACCGAGGATCGGCGTCGCTACATCAATGCGCGCACCACCCTCACCACCCTGCTGCGGGCCGGCGCCGTGCCGCTGATCAACGAGAACGATACCGTTGCCACAGACGAAATCCGATTCGGCGACAACGATCGGCTGGCCGCACGAGTGGCGGCGATGGTCAGCGCCGATACCCTGATTCTGCTGTCCGACATCGACGGCCTCTACACCGGCGATCCGCGGACCGATCCCGACGCGGCGCTGATCCCGGATGTTCGGCGCATCACCGCCGAGATCGAAGGCTACGCGGCAGAGGCTCGGCCCGGCGTCGGCACCGGCGGCATGGTGACCAAGCTGGCGGCTGCGCGGATCGCCACCGCTGCCGGCTGCCGCATGGTGATCGCCGACGGCAAGCCGCTGCATCCCTTGCGCCGGATCGAGCAAGGCTGCCCCTGTACCTGGTTCCGCCCGCAGGCGACGCCGCAGACGGCCCGCAAGCGCTGGATCGGCGGCAGCTTGAAACCCTCCGGCGCGCTGGTGATCGACGCGGGCGCCGTGAAGGCGCTGAGCGAGGGCAAAAGCCTTCTGCCGGCCGGCGTCATCGCGGTGGAGGGGGAGTTCAGCAAGGGTGACGCCGTGGTGGTCCGGACCCGGGACGGGCAGGAGGTGGCGCGCGGCCTGTCGGCATATGGCGCCGCCGATGCCCGGCGCATTATCGGCCACAAAAGCGGTGAAATCGCGGACCGGCTCGGTTACCGTGGCCGCGACGAATTGATCCATCGTGACGATCTGGTTCTGGGATGACGTGCGCATCAGGGATACCTGCATGACCATGGAAGCTGCCATCCGCAATGAGACTGAGCCGGCGACACAGCTCATGCGCCGCTTGGGGCTGGAAGCCCGTGCCGCCGCGGCCGAACTGGCCCTGGCCTCCACGGACGCCAAGAATCACGCGCTGCTGCAAGCCGCTGCCAACATCCGCGGCCGGTGTGATGCGATTCTGGCCGCCAACGCCCGCGACCTTGCCGCCGGGGAGGCCAAGGGCCTGAATCGGGCGATGCTGGACCGGCTGGCCCTCGATGAAGCGCGGATCGACGGGATCGCCCGAGGCCTTGAGGACGTCGCGGCGCTGCCCGACCCCGTCGGCACCGTGCTGGCGGAGTGGGATCGGCCCAACGGCCTCAAGATCGCCCGGGTGCGCACGCCCCTGGGCGTGATCGGCGTCATCTACGAATCCCGGCCCAACGTGACCGTGGATGCGGGCGGGCTGTGCCTCAAGGCCGGCAATGCCGCCATTCTCCGCTGCGGGTCCGAGAGTTTCGGGTCGTCGTCGGCGCTGATGAGCTGCTTTGCCGCCGGCCTGCAGGCGGCGCACCTGCATGAAGCCGCGATCCAGCTCGTCCCCACCACCGACCGCGCCGCGGTGGGGGAGATGCTCAGAATGAGCGAGTACATTGACGTCATCGTGCCGCGCGGCGGCAAATCCCTGGTGGAACGGGTCACGGCCGAAAGCCGGGTGCCGCTGTTCAAGCACCTGGAAGGGATCTGCCACACCTACGTCCATGCCGATGCGGACATCGATCTCGCCCGCCGCGTGGTGCTGAACGCCAAGATGCGTCGCCCTGGCATCTGCGGTGCGACCGAGACGCTTCTGGTGGATCGCGCCGTCGCGGCCCGGTTCGTGCCGTTGATCCTGGACGATCTGGTGGCCGCCGGCTGCGCGGTCCGGGGCGACGACGAAAGCCGCAGGCTGGATGACCGCATCGTTCCGGCCACGCCGGAGGACTGGGATACCGAGTATCTGGATGCCATCCTGTCCTTGCGCATCGTGCCGGACCTCGCAGCCGCTTTGCAGCACGTCCATCGCCATTCCTCCGGCCACACGGAAGCGATCCTGACCGAGAATGCCGCCGCCGCCGAACGCTTCGTCACCGAACTGGACAGCGCCATCCTGATGGTCAACGCCTCGACCCAGTTTGCCGACGGCGGTGAATTCGGCATGGGGGCGGAGATCGGCATTTCCACCGGCAAGCTGCATGCGCGCGGACCGGTCGGGGTGGAACAGCTGACCAGCTTCAAGTACGTCGTGCGAGGGCAGGGTCAGTGTCGGCCTTGAGCGGGGCGATGCCGCCAGAAGCGAGGGGGGTGTCCTGAAACGCGTGGGCTTGCTGGGGGGCTCGTTCAACCCCGCTCACCAGGGCCATCGGCATATCTCGGTGGAAGCGTGGAAGCGGCTGCAACTGCACGAGGTCTGGTGGCTGGTGACGCCCGGCAATCCGCTTAAAGAGGGCTCGGACGTCGCGCCGCTGGCGGAGCGCTGCGCCAGGGCCGAGGCGGTCGCCGCACACGGGCGCATCCGCGTGACCGATCTCGAACGGCGCCTCGGTACAGTGCACACGGCGGACACGCTGGCGGCCCTGCAGCGGCGCTTCCGCGACGTTCGTTTCGTCTGGTTGATGGGCGCCGACAACATGGTGCAGATCCCGCGCTGGCGGCGCTGGCGCCGGGTGTTCGAGCGGGTGCCCGTTGCGGTGTTCCCACGTCCGTCCTATTCTTTTCGTGCGGCCCTCGGCAAGGCCGCGCAGGTGTATGGACACGCCCGGGTGCCCGAATCCCGGGCCGGAAAGTTGGCGGGGATGCGGCCACCCGCGTGGACATTCTTACATTTCCGGCCGCACCCGGCCTCGGCCACCCGCATTCGTGCCCGGCACGGCGGAGACTGGGGCTCACCATGAGCCGAATGGGAGAACAGGACATCATCATCAGCAAGAACGGAATGGGGCCAGTGCCGTTGCCGGCGTTGTTGGCCCTCGTCACATCCTGCCTTGAAGACCACAAGGCCGAGGACATCGTCACCATCAACCTCACCGGCCGATGCAGCTTCGCCGACAGCATGGTGATCGCCACCGGAACGTCGCACCGCCATGTGAGTGCGCTGGCCGACCACCTGTGCCAAGCGCTCAAGGCGGTCGGTGTGCCCCGAGTGGCCGTGGAGGGCCTCACCCAGGGCGACTGGGTGCTGGTGGACGCGGGGGACGTTGTGATCCATCTGTTCCGGGCGGAAGTCAGGTCTTTCTACGCCCTGGAAAAAATGTGGAGCGACCAACCCGCCCGGGTGGAGATGACCGCCTGAGCTGATGCGCGCGGCCGCAACGCCGGCATCCGCTGGCGAATCGGCCAGTGAATCAGCCGGTGAGTCAGCCGGTGGAGGACTGTTTGCGGTCCCTGCTGACCACATACGCCACCCGGCAATGGGCGGCGCAATAGGGTTTGCCCGGCACGACCGGGTGACCACAGAAGTGAAAGTCGGCATCGCCCGGCTCACCGATGGGCCAACTGCACATTCCCGGGCGCAGCGCCTCCATCCGCAGTACGTTCAGCGTGATTTCCTTGCTCGCCGGCACCGGTCGCCGCTGGGTGAGCCCCAGCCGGTGAACCTTGCCGATGACGGCATTCTTGGTGATGCCGAGCCGGCGCCCGATCTCGCTGGTGGAGATGTCCTCGTTCCATAGCGCGATGAGTGCAGCGATGCGCTCGGGTGTCCATTCCCAGTCGGTGGTCATTGCTCTCACGCCCTCCCGGCACGAAGATTTCGTGTCAACGCTCAGCCATGGCTACATCATCCGGTGCCCTCTGGCTGAGGCACACCATATCCATGTGACGGGGTGGCTGCCAACAGCGATATTTTGGTCAGAGCCCTATATGTTGGGGATAAGTTGGTGAGGGTGTCCTGAAGCAGGCGTTACTCCAGGTGATTCGCGGCGCACCGGCCACCGGTTGCCGTGCCTGCTTGCAGCACGAGTTCACTTACACCCCGGAGATCTGGCGGGATTATGGTCGGTTCCGCGAACTCGATGCTCTGCGAGCCGGCAGGGAATCGCCGATGCCGGCAGTCCGGTGCGGGCGGGCTTCGGCATGGTCGGTCCGCGGTGGCCGGCACCGCGGACCGTGTGTGTGGCGGGCGCGGGTCAGTTGCCGGTCCGACCGGCCTCAACGCCGCGTTGGAAGGCCCGCTGTTCGGCCTGCCTGTGCTGGTCCCACAAATAGCCGCCGGCCATGCCGGTGGCGGCACCGATGCCAAGTCCAATGGGCGTGCTGCCGGCGATCGCGCCGATCGCGGCACCCGCGCCGGCGCCGGCCACCCCGCCGGTCATCACCCGCTGCTGGGTATCGGTCAGACCGGCACAACCACCGAGGACGGCGGCGCCGGCAACCACCAGGACGGCAGCGGTTACGCGAGATCGTGTCATGTCAGTGCTCCTTGCTTCCTTGGTTTGCATCGATCGCCCCTACCGGCACGGGTACTGTCCGATCAGGTAGCGCATGATCGACTCAACCGGGGCCTCATCGTGATACTCCGGCCGTGCCTGCGCCCATCGGACGAAGTCTTCGATCACGGCATCCCGTGCCGGTGGCGGGTCCGGCAGGCAGACAAGCCGCACACCGCCCTCACCCCCCGCCAGAACCCAGTAGTACTGATAGGCGCCGACGGCGAAACCGTGGCAAAAGTGAATCGCCGCGACGTAGTCGGCATGGTTCTCCGGAACGCTGCAGAGCGCGATCAGATCCGCGGTGGTGCGGACCTGGAAGATTTCCGGTTCCGCCGCCGCCGTCCCCCCGAGAGCGCCCGCCATCAGTCCGGCCGCCAGGGCCGCCGTGAAACGCTTGAAAGCCATCGTTGTCCCCTTCTCCCTATGGCCGAAGAAAGCCCAGAACGAGCGGTGACAACTTAACACTAACCGACAGGCATCGTTCCACCAGATCGTCGCTCGCGCAAGGCGCGGCGTCCGCTTGCATCGGTCGACGGCATGGGCTACCGTCCCCGCGCCCTTAGGGGAGTAGCCGCCCTCCCGGGTCGGGAGGGGTGTGCGTCAACATTCTTGGCTCATCGCCATGGCGCGCACGGCCGGTTCGGGCTTGGCGAGACTTATGGCGCGGTCGTCCGCTGGCAGGGGAGCTGGCAGGGGCGCCCGGCCTTCAGGTCTCACCAGCCGGCTCCCCCGGGAAATCATGATGCACAGTTTCCTGATCATCTTTGCCACCATCCTGGTCGCCGAGTTCGGCGACAAGACCCAGCTGGCCACACTCCTGTTTGCCACCAGCGGCCAGCATTCCCCGGCGGTCGTGTTCGCGGCCGTCATCGGGGCGCTCTCCGTCACCACCGCGGCGGCCGTCATGGTGGGGACGCTTGGCAGCGCCTTCCTCACCACGGTCCCGCTGAAGCTGATCGCCGGCATCGGCTTCATCCTGATCGGGCTCTGGACGATCTATGAACACTTCACCCCAGTCTGACCGGGGCCAGCCGGCGGACTGCATGCCCTATGGCTTTCCCGTCGTTCGGGTCTCACGCATCCGGCGACCGCCCCTCAGCGCGGCGGCGGGACGACGTCCAGGCGCCGACGCAACGCCAGCAGGTAGAACAGCACGAACAGGTACATGAAAAGCTCCTGGACCTCCGAACTCCTGTAGAACAAGGAGCTGGCGCCTTCGGACAACTCCAGCCGGGCTTCATCCAGCCGCCGGAAGGCGACGATTGCCGCCGTGGGCACCCCGGCGAGGGGCGGGACGAGGTAATTTATCCGGCCGACCCCGAGCCGGCCCGACCGAGCCAGGAAGGGCAGGATCAAGCCGCCAATGATGATCGCCGCCTCCAGGACGTGGCGCGGCTTCTGGTTGAACCATGGCGAAACGTTGTGCAGGTTGGTTTCGTTCTGATCGTTGATGTTTTCCCAGTATTCAGGCGTTGACCAGCCGACGATATGCTGGCCCCAAGACGCCTCCTCGCCGGCGACATAGAAGGAGCACACCAGGGCGAGGCCCACCCAGGCCCGGAGCCACCCGCGTGACCACACTTGGCCGTGCCGCAACAGCCCGGCCGCGACGACCGTGGCGACGCACATGACAAAGAACTGGGTGAGTTCGAGCGCGCCGATCTCGGGATTGATGTAGCGTCCATAAAAATCCGGATACAGGTTGCCGGACAAAAACAGCGAGACGATCAGAATCAAGGGCGTGTAAAGCCAGAGCCAGCGGGGACCGGGCGTGACCCGGGCCAGCCGCTCCGCCGTCGAATTGCCTTCGAGGGGTCGGGCCCCGGCCTGTGCGTCCGTCCCGTGGGTCTCCAGCATTCTTGCGTAACGGCTCATCGATCGCTCCCCGCCCCGGGTGGCTGTCCTGCTTCAGACAGGTTAACCACCCGTGGGGGATGCCGTCGTCACAAGAGCGAAACAGTTGCGTCACAAACTTGCCATCTGTTGTATTTTTGCCTTGGGGGTGGCACGTGGTGGCAGGCGAGGTGAAACTGCTCGGCTCGACGACGTCGAGGCGCAGCCGGCGGACCCCGCGAGACCTGCTCAGAGAAACCGGAGCGGCTGGCGGCGCCGGCCCCAGGTGCCGGGCGGGCCGTCGAATACCCCGGCGCAGGGCGTCCCGCACCCGCGGCAGTGGCCCTCGTCGGTGAGGTTCCAGGCCGTGATCTCATACCAGTCACGCCCGATCACGACCGCGCCGCAGTGGTGGCACAGGGTGGCATCGCCTTCCGCGTCATGCACATTGCCGGTGTAGGCATAGCGGATGCCGGCCTGCTGAGCGATGCTCCGGGCCTTGGTGAGGGTCGCCGGCGGGGTCGGCGGGGTGTCCGTCATTCTCCAGTCGGGATGGAATGCCGAGAAGTGTACCGGCACATCCGGCCCCAGCATCTCCACGATCCAGCGGCACATCGCCGTGATCTCGGCTTCGTCATCGTTCTCGCCGGGAATCACCAGATTGGTGATCTCGAGCCAGGCGGCGGTCTCATGGCGGATGAAGGCGAGGGTATCCAGCACCGGCTGCAACGATCCGGAACAAAGTCGGCGGTAGAAGCGTTCAGTGAATGCCTTCAGGTCCACGTTCACCGCGTCCATGTGATGGAAAAACTCTCCGCGCGCCTGTTCTGTGATGTAGCCCGCGGTCACCGCCACGGTTCGGATGCCGCGGGCACGGCAGGCCCTGGCGACGTCCACGGCGTATTCCAGAAAGATCACGGGATCGTTGTAGGTGAAGGCGACGCTGCGGCAACCGGTGCGCTCAGCGGCTTTGGCCACTATCTCCGGCGTGGCTTTCTCGGTGAGCGTGTCGATCTCCCGGGACTTGCTGATGTCCCAGTTCTGGCAGAACCGGCAGGCCAGGTTGCAGCCGGCGGTGCCGAACGACAACACCGGCGTGCCGGGCAGGAAGTGGTTGAGCGGCTTCTTCTCGATGGGGTCGACACAGAAGCCGCTGGATCGGCCATAGGTGGTCAGCACGATGCCGTCGTCCTGCCGCGCCCGTACGAAGCAGAGGCCGCGCTGCCCCTCGTGGAGCTTGCAGAATCTCGGGCAGACGTCACACTGAACCCGGCCATCCTCCAGCATGTGCCAGTGGCGTCCGGGAAAGGCGATGTCGAACCGGTTGGCCGTGGCGACATCGGTCATGAGCTTGCTCCTCCGCTGTGTCGTTGGGCGCGTGCCGGACGCCCTTCCGGACGCCCTTTATGGCCGGTTGCGCCGGTTCGGCGTTCAGGGCCGGTGGATCGGCCGCGCGGCTGGCCTACATTGAGGTCGTTGTCGTACATTGAGATAGTGTGAGATGGAGGAAAGCAACCGTGACCGAAGTCCGATACCCGGCGGTCGCGGGCTTGTTCTACCCCGAGAATGCCCGCGACCTAAATCGTGTCGTCCGTCGGCTTCTGGCCGACGTGAAGATGGAGCCCCCGGCCGCCACCCTGGCCGAGGCCGACGCCCCAGCGTCCGGCGCAGTTAAAGCGATCATCGTCCCGCATGCCGGCTATCCCTACTCCGGGCCGACGGCGGCCACGGCGTACGCGCGCGTCGCCGCCATCGCCGACCGGGTGCGGCGCGTGGTGCTGTTGGGGCCGAGTCACCGGGTCGCCTTGCCGGGCCTGGCCGCCAGCAGCGCCGCTGCCTTCGCCACCCCGCTTGGGCCGGTGCCGGTGGACCGGGAGGGGCTGGCCACCGTGTTGTCGCTGCCGCAGGTGGAAACCCTCGACGCCGCGCACACCGACGAGCATAGCCTGGAAGTGCACCTGCCGTTTCTTCAGGTCGTCCTCGGGGAATTTTCGGTGGTGCCCTTGCTGGTGGGGCGTGCCACTGCCGACGAGGTGGCGGTGGTCCTCGATCGGCTGTGGGGTGGGCCGGAGACCCTGATCGTGGTCAGCTCCGACCTCAGCCATTACCTCGATTATGACACCGCGCGCACCATGGACGCGGCCACCTGTCGGGCGATCGAATCCCTGGATGACGCCGGGATCGGTTTCGAGCAGGCATGTGGGCGCGTGCCTGTGAATGGCCTGCTCGCGCTCGCCCGCCGCCGCGGCCTCCAGGTGACCACCCTTGATCTCCGCAACTCCGGCGATACCGCGGGCGATCGCCGCCGCGTCGTCGGTTATGGCGCCTGGCTGCTGCGCGAACCGGCAGGCGGCACGAAGCGCCCGGACCAGGCATCGACGAAAGCGGCCGACCCTGTTCAGGCGGCCTCGCCTTCGCCTGCGTCGGTGGTGGATCGTCATGGCGAGACTTTGCTCCACGTGGCGGCCGCTTCCATCCGCAACGGCTTCGCTTACGGCCGACCGCTGGACGTGTCACGGCTGTCGCATGCGCCCGATCTGTCTGCGCCCGGTGCCTGCTTCGTCACCCTGCGCCATTATGGCGCGTTGCGCGGCTGCGTCGGCTCGGCCAGGGCGCACCGGTCGTTGCTGGAGGACGTGGCCGCCAACGCCTTCGCCACGGCCTTCACGGATTCACGCTTTGCTGGCCTGCACCCACGGGAATGCGGTGGGCTCACGCTCCAGGTCTCGGTCCTGGGGCCGGCCGAGCCGGTTGAGGTGGAGCGGGAGCGTGACCTGCTGCGCCTGCTCCGCCCGGGTATCGACGGGCTGATCATCACCTGTGAGGGGTGCCACGCGCTGTTCCTGCCGCAGGTCTGGGACGTTCTGAGGGAGCCGGTCGATTTTGTGCGCCAGCTCAAGGTGAAGGCCGGTCTCGACCCGGGCTACTGGTCCGTCGATTTCCAGGTCTGGCGATTTGTCGCTGCCTCGATCTCTTCCGAAAGCCTGAGCGAACCGGCAGAGATCTGGGCGTGAGCTGAAGGAGCTTGTCGATGACGGAGCAAGGCACCAACGCCCACAGCTTTACCTTTGTCGCTATCGATGGCGGCGTCCTGCCTCTGGAACGCTTTCGCGGCGGGCCGCTCCTGGTGGTCAACACCGCCTCGGAATGCGGCTACACACCTCAATACACCGGGCTTCAGGCTTTGTGGGCCCGGTACCGCGACCGGGGCCTTGCGGTGGTTGGCGTTCCCTCCAACGACTTCGGAAAGCAGGAGCCGGGCGAGGAGGCGACGATCCGGGATTTCTGCACGACCCGCTTCGGGGTCGACTTCCCGATGACACAGAAACAGCGGGTGATCGGCCCCGACGCCCATCCGCTCTATCGATGGCTGGCGGACATGCTGGGCGAGGATGCGGCCCCGCGCTGGAATTTCCACAAGTACCTGTTTGACGCGACCGGCGAGCCGGCGGGCTTGTGGCCTTCCAGCGTGCCGCCCGAAGACCCGGCTATCGTCGAGGCCATGGAATCGCTGCTCCGCTCCTGAGGGCGCCGGCGGCGAACCCGAGGCCGAACCAGGTCATCCGGCCTCGGGTTCGTCCCAATCGAGGCTGGAGGTGAGCAGGATTTCGCACAGCTTGCCGACCCGCGGGTTGATCGGCTTCATTTTTTCGGCACCGATCTCGCCGCCGCGGCTGAGCCGGTTGAGCGCTTCCACCAGTTCCGGTTCCGTGGCGCCGGTGCCGATGATCTCGACGATCGCATGGTCGTCGAGCCGGCTTTTCCCGACCAGTTTCAGAACACTGTCGCGCGTCAGCATACCGTCCCCCGCTGTCTCGGCACGTCCGTCGATGGCCATGCTGAAAACGAAGTTATCTCGCCACCCGCGGTGTTCAAGCGCCGTACGGGAGGAAGGCCATCAAGCCACGGTCTTGGCCTCGATGATCGGGTAGGCGCGCTTCACGGTGACGGCGACCACGGCCGCGATGCCGGCCTTGATCAGGTCCCCGGGCACGAAGCCGAGGGCGCCGGTGAACGCCGTGGCGAGCGGGATTTCGGCGGCCACGGCAATCCACGGCACGCCGAACGCGTACATGACCAGGATCCCGCCCAGCACGTTGGCCAGGAAGGCCCGGACCAAGTCCAGATGCTGCCATGTGCGTTCCACCAGCCAGCCGATGACGAAGGCCGCCACCGGCCAGCCGATCAGGAAGCCACCGCTGGGACCAAGGAACACGCCGAAGCCGCCGCGGCCACCGGCCAGCAGCGGCGCGCCGGCCGCGACCAGGGCGAGCAGCAAGAGCACGGCAAGACCGCCTCGGCGCGCGCCCAGGACCGATCCGGCCAGCATCACGCCCAACGACTGCGCCGTGATCGGCACGCCCACCAGCGGCAGCACGATCGGCGGAAACACCCCGAGGGCCGCGATGATCGCGGCAAACAAGGCGATGTGGACGATGTCTCGGGTGGTCATGGGGGCGCCCTTCGCTGGCCGTCGAAACCGACAAACCCACATTTGCGCGCGTTTGGGCCTTCCGTCGCAAGGACGGAATGCCCGATTTAGCGCCGGGTCTTTGCCCGTCCCGCACGGGGTGCCGGTTCGGTCGCATCGAAGCCGCGGGCTTCCAGCGCCTGGGTCAGGTCGTCGGCCATCCGGAGCGTGCGCACCAGCAGCGGCACCGCGATGGACACGACGCTGCGCTCCAGCCCGCGCGCCCGCTGCGCTTCGCGTATCTCCCGCACCCGGTCATACAGCAGCGGAATGAAGCGGAGCGCCAGCGACAGCGCCAGGCTCACCTTGGCCGGGTTGACGCCGAGGGGTGCCAGCGGCGCGATCGCCCGTTCCAGCGTCTCGATCATGGCGGACAGCTTGGTGGTGTAGGTGACCAGGAACGCCGCCAGCACCAGGATGGCGAACCGCAGCACCACCAGGAAGCCCAGGGTCCACGTGGTGAGCCAGCCGTGGGCGAGCAGAAACAGCACCATCAGCACGGCGAGCGGCCGCAATTGCCGCCATACTTCGCCCGGCGGGATCTTCGCCACCGCGTACAGCATCAGCACCGTGCCCAGCACCGGCAGCAGCCACAGCGGATCGCGCACCAGGAACACGCCGATACCGGCCGCCAGCAGCGTGGCCAGCTTCACCGCTGGTGCCAGCCGGTGCAGCAGTGACGATCGGTCGATATACAGGCCGAGGGTCATTGCGGCTCTCAATCCATCATTCGGATATACGCGGAAATGGTTTCGGCCGGTGGGCCGTCGGCGACGATACGGCCCTCATGCATGACCAGGACCCGGTCGAACCCGCCCAGCATGTCGAGATCGTGGGAAATCACCACCGTGCACTGGTCGAGTTCCGCCAGCACCCTCAGCATCATCCGCTTGTTGCGCAGATCGAGCAGGGTGGTGGGCTCATCCAGCACGATGTAGTCCGGCGCCATCACCAGCACCGACGACAGCGCCAGGAGCTGCTTCTCACCGCCGCTCAAGGTATGGGTGTGCTGGTGGCGGAGGTGGGCGAGCCGGTAGCGGTCCAGCACGGCGTCCACCTTCGCCGCGATGGCGTCCTTGGGAAGCTTCAGATTCTTGAGGCCGAAGGCGATATCCTCCTCCACCAGCGGCATGACGATCTGGGCGTCCGGGTCCTGGAAGACGAAGCCGACCTTGCGTCGCACCGCCTTGGCCTCGCGCCGGGTGTCCAGCCCGTCGACCAGCACTTGGCCTTCCGTCGGCACCACCAGGGCGTTCAGCAGCCGGGCGAAGGTGCTCTTGCCCGAGCCGTTGCCGCCGACCACGGCGATGCGTTTCTCGGTCAGCGTGAGATTGAGGTGGTCGAGAACCGTTCGTTCGCCGAAGCGGTGGCTGACGTTGCAGAGCTCGATCATCGGACGGACGGCCGTGGCGTCATCGCCGCATCACGACCGGGCCGGATGGTGGGTGCGTGCAAGCGTGAGCACGTCCACCCGGGCCGCCCCGCCGCGCAGCAGCACCCGCGTGCAGGCCTCGATGGTTGCGCCCGTGGTATGGACGTCGTCGACCAGAACGATCCCTGCACCCTGAACGCACGGCGCATGGCCGGCGTGCAGGGTGAACGCGCCCCGCACCAGCCGTCGCCGCTGGGACCGGCTCAGCCGGCCGAGGGATGCCGTTCGTCGCCGCCGGACCAGCAGATCGGGCAGGACGGGAATGCCGCTCGCGCGCCCGACAGCCAGGGCCAGCAGCGCCGCCTGGTTGTAGCGGCGGCTGAACAACCGGGTCCAATGCAGCGGCACCGGCGCCAGTAGCGCGGCGTCCGCCAGCACTTCCTGCCCGGCCCGGGCCATCCAGCGGCCCAGCGCCGGGGCGGCATCGGTGCGATCACCGTGCTTGAAGGCGAGCACGAACGGCCGGCTGTCGTCGTCATACACCACCGCCGCCCGGGCCCGGCCGTAAGCCGGCGGCCGGGCGGCGCAGGCGCCGCAGATCGCCCCGTCGCCGGGATCGACCTCGAACGGGATGCCGCAACGGGCACACAGCGGCCGGTCGATGAAATGGATCCGGGGCCAACAGTCCGGGCACAGCATGCCCGGCCGGTCCACCAGGGTATCGCACCCGAGGCACTGCGGCGGCAGCAGCAGGTCAAGGGCCCGCACCCCGAGCCGGCGCAGCACGCCGGCGCTCGGCCCGAGCCGGCGTAGCACGCCGGCGCTCAGTAAAGATCGCCTTGGCAGCGCGAGGGTCATCGTTGCGGATCTGTTTTCCAGCATCCTGTTTGATCCGGCGGTGGCCCTTTGCCATATACCCGAGGGATCGGCAACGACACTACACGCCAACTTCGTGAGGTACCATGCCCGCCCCGGTTACGACAACCGCCGCCGCAGACGCCGCCGGGCCGATGCAGGTGTTCGACCGGCGCGTGATACGCTTGCGCCGGGACCGGGCGGCGGCTCGTCTTTCCGATCACGATTTTCTGCTGGCCGAGGTGGGCGAGCGGCTGGCCGACCGACTTGATGACGTGCGCCGGCGGTTCCCGCTGGCTCTCGACCTTGGTTGTCATACCGGCACCTTCGGCCGCTGCCTTCAGGGCCGCGGCGGCATCGAGCGGCTGGTGCATGCCGACCTGTCACCATCGATGGCTGCCGCCGCCCCGGCACCGGCCGTGGCCGCGGACGAAGAAGTCCTGCCGTTCGGCGCCGGGACGTTCGATGCCGTCTTCAGCCTGCTCAGCCTGCACTGGGTCAACGACCTGCCGGGCGCTTTGCTGCAGATGCGCCACGCGCTCAAGCCGGACGGCCTGCTGCTGGCGGCGATGCTGGGCGGGGATACGCTCCATGAACTCCGCACCGCCCTGATGGAGGCGGAGGTGGCGGTGGAAGGCGGGCTCAGCCCGAGGGTGTCGCCGTTCGCCGATGTTCGTGATGCCGGCATGCTGTTGCAACGCGCCGGTTTCGCCCTGCCGGTGGTGGATACGGAGACGGTCACCGTCTCCTATTCGGATCCGTTCAAGCTGATGCGGGATTTGCGTGGAATGGGCGCGGCCAACGCGGTGCTGCAGCGCCGCCGCGGCATGACCCGGCGCGCCACCCTGATGACCGCCGCTGCCCGCTACGCCGACCGCTTCGGCGATGCCGAGGGCCGTGTTCCCGCCACGTTCCAGGTGTTGTATCTGACGGCCTGGGCGCCACATCCCGATCAGCCGCGGCCGCTGCGCCCGGGCAGTGCGGCGGGTCGTCTGGCGGACGCCCTCGGCACTGAAGAAGTGTCCGCCGGCGAGAAGGCCCGGCCCCATTGAGCCGCGGCCCGGCCACCGCGCCCGCCGGCACAACGACAACCCGGCACAACGACAACCCGGCACAACGACAACCCGGCACAACGATAACCCGGCACAACGATAACAATCTAGGGCAAGGGAGGACCGAGCATCATGACCACCGCATCCGCAAGCGATCACGACATTCGCGCGCTGGCCGATCGGCTTTCGGATCTGCGCGACGCGCTCGGCGACGACTATTGGAACGATCGCGGCGTCCGCACCCTGCAGGCGGAGCTGCGTGGCAAGATCGGCACGTATGGGGCCTGGGGTGCTGACAAGCTGCCGATGCATCAGCGCAGCCGCATGACCGCCCGCTATGAAAGCGAACTCGCCCACCTGTTGTGGCCGCGCTGACATGACCGCCGCCGGCGTTGTCCACACGGCCCCGGATGCGGCGATCATGTTCGATTCGCCGCTGCTCCCGGGCACCCTGGTCCGGCGCTACCAGCGGTTCCTCGCCGACGTGGCACTGGACGAAAGCGGTCAGGTGGTGACGGCGCATTGCCCCAATTCCGGCTCGATGTTGAGCGTCAACGAAGCCGGCAGCCGGGTGTGGCTGTCGCCGGCCGATGGTCCAGGTCGGCGCCTTCGTTACACCTGGGAACTGGTTGCCGTGAACGGCACCTTGGTCGGCATCAACACGGGCCGGCCCAACCGCATCGCCGCCGCCGCCATCGCCGCCGGCCGGATCCCCGAACTGTCCGGCTATTCATCGATCCGGCGGGAAGTGAAAGTCGGCACCAACAGCCGCATCGACTTGGTCCTGGAAAAGCCCGAGGGTCCGCCCTGCTATGTGGAGGTCAAGAACGTCACGCTGCGTCGCGGGGGCAACGGTGCGCCGGTGGAATTTCCCGACGCGGTCACCAGCCGCGGGGCCAAGCATCTGAAGGAACTGGCGGCCCTCGCCGGCACCGGCGCCCGGGCTGTCATGTTGTATCTCGCACAACGCGATGATGCCGACGCCTTCGCCATCGCCGCCGACATCGATCCGGACTATGGCACCGGCTTGGCTGCCGCCATGGACGGCGGCGTCGAAGCGCTCTGTTACGCCTGCCACGTCAGCACCAAGGCGATCGTTCTGGCCGGGCGATTGCCGCTGATCGCGCCTTGATTGATCGCTCCCGCCCGCAAACGGTGGTGCGGGCGGGGGAAGGAATGGCATACTGACGCTCATGAACAATATGCGAGAGACCGGAGCCCACGTCGACAGCCGCCCCGTCAAGCGGCACGGACCTGCCGATTTCCAGGGCATGCGCAAGGCCGGCCGGCTGGCCGCCGCCACCCTGGACATGATCGCGCCGCACGTCCGCCCCGGGGTGACGACCGATGAACTCGACCGGCTGTGCGAGGCGTTCATCCGCGACAACGGCGCCATCCCGGCACCGCTGGGCTACCGCGGCTTCCCCAAATCCATCTGCACGTCGATCAACCATGTGGTCTGCCACGGTATCCCCGGCGAACGGCGGCTGCGCGACGGCGATATCGTCAACATCGACGTCACCGTGATCCTGGACGGCTGGCATGGGGACACCAGCCGCATGTACGGCGCCGGCCATATCGGCATCAAGGCCAAGCGCCTGGTCGACGTGACTTACGAGGCGATGTGGAAGGGGATCGAGCAGGTGCGCCCCGGTGCCACCGTGGGCGACATCGGCCACGCCATCCAGGCATATGTGGAAGCCCGGCGCTTTTCGGTGGTGCGGGATTTCTGCGGCCACGGCCTCGGCCGGGTGTTCCATGATGCGCCCAACGTCCTGCACTTCGGTCGGCCGGGGGAGGGGCCGCAACTGCACGAGGGCATGTTCTTCACCATCGAGCCGATGATCAACGCCGGCCGCTGGGAGGTGAAGATCCTGTCGGACGGCTGGACCGCGGTCACCAAGGACCGCTCCCTGTCCGCGCAGTTCGAGCATTCGGTCGGTGTGACCGCCGACGGGGTGGAGGTGTTCACGCGCTCGCCGGCCGGGCTCGACCGGCCGACCGATCATCCGTCCTGACCCGTTGGCGATGGCTCCGCGCGCGGCACCGGGCAAAGGCATTCCCTCGCTGTTCGATGCGGCGACGGAAGCGGCGAGCGGTATGCCATCGGAGGCCTCGCCTGATGCGCGGACACCGGAGCCACATTACAAAGGGCACCGCGACCGCCTGCGCAAGCGCTTCCTCGAATCCGGCCCCGACTCGTTCCCGGATTACGAGTTGCTGGAACTGCTGCTGTTCTACTCGGTCGAACGGGTTGACGTGAAGCCGCTGGCCAAGCGCCTGATTGCCACCTTCGGCAGCCTCGGCGGTGTTCTGGCGGCCAGCCCGGAACAGCTGCTGCGCCATGAGCGGGTTTCCGAACGTACCATCGTCCACCTGAAGGCGATGCGTGAAGCCTCGGTCCGCCTGCTGAAGGAGCAGGTCTCGGACCGGCCGGTGGTGTCCTCCTGGCAGCAGCTTCTGGATTACTGCCGGGTCGCCATGGCCGACGAGGCGACGGAGCGCTTCCGCCTGCTGTTCCTCGACCGCAAGAACCGCCTGATCCGTGACGAGGTGCAGCAACAAGGCACGGTGGACCACACACCGGTCTACCCGCGCGAGGTGATCAAGCGCGCGCTCGATCTTGGCGCTTCGGCCCTGATCATGGTGCACAATCACCCGTCGGGCGATCCCACCCCGTCGCAGGCCGACATCGCCATGACCCGCGAGATTCAGGACATCGGTGCCAAACTCGGCATCACCCTGCACGACCACGTTATCGTCGCTAAAGGCGGCACCCGCTCGTTCCGCGCCCTGGGCTTGCTGTAGGCGGGTCGCCCGTCCGCGGGTCGGATTGAAGCGAAGCGCGATCCGGTCCGCGCGCGAATTGAGACCTGCCGGGTCGGATCGGCAAACGATGAGAGGCACCGGGCACCCGGGCACCTCGGCCACCGTGCACGCCCGTTCCGAACCGACGGCCTTCACAACCCCCGCAGCCCATGGCATACTCCGCCGCCCTCAAAATTCGGGTAGCGCAGCAAGGAGGAGTGATATGAGCGACAGACCCTTCAAAGTCCTCGGCATACAGCAGGTCGCCATTGGCGGTCCTGATAAAGAAAAGATGAAGAAGTTGTGGATCGATTCTCTCGGGCTCACGATCACGGGCAATTTCAAGAGCGAACGTGAGAATGTCGATGAGGACATTGCCGCGATCGGCTCTGGGCCCTTGAAAGTCGAAGTCGACCTGATGCAGCCGGTGGATCCCGACAAGAAGCCCGCGGTTCATAACACCCCGCTGAACCACATCGGCCTCTGGGTCGACGACCTTCCTGCCGCGGTGGAATGGCTCAGCGCCAACGGGGTCCGTTTCGCGCCCGGCGGTATCCGCAAAGGGGCCGCCGGCTTCGATATCACTTTTCTCCATCCGAAGGGCAACGATGAGTCTCCCATCAGTGGCGAGGGCGTCTTGATTGAACTTGTGCAAGCGCCCCCTGAGGTGATCGAAGCGTTCGCCAAGCTGGCCGCCTGAGCGCGGTGGGGTTGTGACCGGGCCGGCGCGCAGGTCAGAACAGGCCTTCGGCTATTCGGGTCTGCGCGCTTGAGCCCGGCACACCATGCGTCAGTCGACGCCTTCGGCTCCCGCAACGTACGAACTGAACCCGACCGATCGCATCCCTGAGTGCTCGCGGGCGCGGTCCCTGATCGAGACCGCCCGCCAGACCGAGGGACACATCTCGGATGGTCGCCGCGCCTCTGGCGGGTGCGTCGTGATCAACTCGATGCCCACCTGACGTCATCCGGGGGCGCCGAAACCTTGCCCAAGACGGCGGTCGCAAAGCCCCTCCGCCCATCGGCCTCGAACAGATCCCACCAGCGCGGGAACCCCCGCTCGCTGACGCGAAGGATTGAGATCGTCTCCGCTTGGCTCAGTTCACGCTGAGGCACTTGCGCGTGAACCTGCTCAAACTTCATCCCGTGTCCCTTGCACCACATCCGTCCGTCTCGTCGCAGCCCAACTCCAGGGCACCGTTCTGAACCGGATAGATCACGTGTCACCGACCCAGTGCTATCCGGTGTTGGCGGCACATAGGATAAAATACCTGTCGATAACAAACTGAATTGACCGGTCCAGGTAACACATGAATTGACCGCTTCT
>REEP01000002.1 GCA_007695045.1 Rhodospirillales bacterium
TAAACCGGACAGATCACGTGTTACCTACTCCGGACAGATCACATGTTAGCGACACGGCTTTGCCGGTGGTATCGCGGCGCCGCGTATGATAACGCATTATTCTGATGGTCAACGCGCCGATGACGATCCGCTGTCGAAGACACCCAAACCCGGAGGACCTGTCCGAGCGATCGATCGGCCGGGGTCGTTGGGTGCGGGTGGCGTTGGCGCTGATCATGGCGTTCGCCGTCGCTCTGGCGCCGGCCGGGCACGCGATCGTCATGGCGGGTGGCATCGGTGCCGACCATCCCGGCAACGCCGGCGCGGAGTCGGGCGACTGGCCGTCGCCTGCGGGCGCAACGGCGAGCGCAGCGAGCGAAACGCCTCAGCATCATCGTCTCAATCCGCATGATGCGTGCGGCGGCGTCGGACATGAGTCCGGAAAAGCCAGCACAGCCCTTGATGTCTGCATGGCGGTCTGCTGCATCGCCGTGATGGCTGAGGACATGACCCGCCTGGGCTTCGCTCAGGCCTCCGCAGGCGAGAGCCGCCTGCCAATCCCCGTGTCTGCCGGCGCAGCCGGCACGCATCCCCCTCCCGAAGCGATCGCCTGAACCGAAGCGAAATGGTCCGGTTCGGCCTTTCGGAGCCGGCCTGACCTGTCCGGTTTTCTGCGATCAACATGAGGAGGGGACGCGATGCGTGGCCTCAAGGTTCTGCTGCTCTGCACGGTGGTCATTGCCGCTGCTGCCGCCGGTCTGGCGCTCGAACGATATTTCTTCAAGGGAGACGACCCCCTGGGCCGGCTGATGGCCGGCCGTGATCTCGGCAACGAAACCGATCGGAAGATCCTCTACTGGGTCGCGCCGATGGACCCCAACTACCGCCGCGACGGGCCCGGCAAGTCGCCCATGGGGATGGACCTCATCCCGGTCTACGAAGGGGATGAGCCCGAGGAGCCGGGGCTTGTTCGGGTTGACCCGGCGGCGGCCGAAGCCATCGGCGTGCGCTATGCCACCGTCCGACGCGAGACCTTGACGCCCGAGATCCGGACCTTCGGGCGGGTGGTCTACGACGAGGATCGCACCCGGCACGTGCACGTGCGGGCCGATGGCTGGGTCAATCGGCTGGAGGTGCGCCGCCAGGGCGAGACGGTACGGGAGGGCGACCTTCTGTTCGCCTATTTCGCCCCGGACCTGTCCGTTGCCGCGATGGAGTACGCCCGCGAACTGCAAAGGCGTGACCAGCGTGGCATCAATGCTTCGCGCCTGCGGCTGCGCTCGCTCGGGGTCAGTGAGCGGCAGATTGCCTCGTTCCGGCCGGGCACCGGCATCATCGAGAACATCGAGGTGTATGCACCGCAGGATGGCATCGTCTCGGAGATCGACATCGCCGAGGGCATGTTCATCACCCCGGGTATGACCGTGGTCTCGCTGACCGACTTGTCGCGGGTTTGGGTTCTGGCCGACGTGTTCGAACGGGACATGCACCGGGTCCGTGCCGGCATGAGGGCCTCGGTACAAGGGATTAACGGTCGGCCTGAGCCCCGCAGCGGGGTTGTCGACACTGTCTTTCCCACGCTGAGGGAAGATACCCGCACCATCGAACTGCGGCTGGTGTTCGACAACGTTGACGGAACCCTGCTGCCCAACGCGCTCACCCGGATTGCGTTGCAGGGAGATCCGATCGAGGACGTCCTGACGGTGCCGGCCGATGCCGTGATCCGACTCGGCGAGACGGCGCGCGTCGTGCGGGTGTCGAGCGAAGGCCGATTCGAGCCGGTCACCGTCACCATCGGGCCGCGCGTGGGCAACGCGATCGTTGTCCAGGACGGCCTCAAGGAAGGTGATCGCATCGTTGCCGCCGCGCACTTCCTCATCGATTCGGAAGGCAGCCTGCAGAACGGTCTCGACCGCATGGCTGCGGCGCACGAAGGGCATCACGGCATGGACCATGGCCAGCCCGAGGCTGAAACCGCGGAACTCGTCTGGGCGGACGGCAAGGTGGTCGCGATCGAGGCGGATCGTCGCGTCGTGACCCTTGATCACGCGCCGGTGCCCGAACTGGGCTGGCCCCGGATGGTGATGGATTTCCGGGTGGCGGCAGACGTTCCGATGGACGCGTTCCGGGTGGATGACGACATCGCCTTCGGCTTCGTGCAGACGCCGCAAGGGCGGTACGAGATCCGCGACCTCCGGCCCGCCGCAGACCACTCCGGTCATCACTGATGATCGCTGCCGTCATCGCGTGGTCGACCCGCAACCGCGGGACCGTGTTGCTGTTCGCTGTGGCCCTCGCCGCCTGGGGCATGTGGTCGCTCACCCGCACGGCGGTGGACGCCATCCCCGACCTGTCGGATGTCCAGGTGATCGTCAAGTCGACCTATCCGGGACAGGCGCCACAAATCGTGGAGGACCAGGTCACCTTCCCGGTGTCCACCGCCATGCTGTCGGTGCCGCACGCCACCACGGTGCGCGGGTTCTCGTTCTTCAACGATTCGTTCGTCTACGTGCTGTTCGAGGAGGGCACGGACCTGTACTGGGCCCGCTCCCGGGTGCAGGAGCAACTGGCGCGGATTCAGGATGAATTGCCGGAAGGGGCTACGGTCGCCATGGGGCCGGACGCCACCGGCGTCGGCTGGATCTTCCAGTATGCCCTGGTCGACCGCACCGGGCAGCGGGACGCGGGCGAGCTTCGCGCCATCCAGGACTGGTTCCTTCGCCTGGAACTG
>REEP01000040.1 GCA_007695045.1 Rhodospirillales bacterium
GGACGGCCCGCCACAGCCGGCCCTGGTGCTCGATCACCATGCCGGGGCGGATCGCGTTACCGTTGATCTTCATGATGGCCGGATCTTCGCGTGTTGTGAGAGGAGAGTGTGCCAAGCGGGCGCCGGTGTGCCCAGCGTGGGCGGAAGCTAGCAGGTTGCCTTGAGCCGCACAACGCCGGGCCCGCGCTCCCCGGCCGTCGGCTGCCTCGGGCCATCAGGCCATTGATCGAAGGAAGGGCGCGATAGCTGGCGGTGTCGGAATTCTTTACACCCGCAGGAGGCCATGGTGCCGGCCGCGACATGGGCCTCTGAAAAATCTCCACCCTCAATGAAATCAAGCTGTTGTCAGCCTGTGGCGCGGCTTTCGAGAGGTTCCGGGGAGCGGTCTGCGCGGCCTCGCGACACGCACCACGTGGGACGGGTGTCGGTTTTCTTTACAGCTGATGCGTGCGCCGTTCGTGGCTTCGAAGCCGGCCGTGACCGAGACGCGAGGCTTCGGCCGGATCGCGACTCGGAAGATTCAAGTCATTGAAATACATAAGAAAATCGAATGATGGATCGTCGCGTGGCACAGGCCGCCGGCATCGGCAAAACGGCTCACCGCCCCCGTTGCGAACAGGATGGTAGTCCAATCGGGGTGTCGGCGAACTTTACAACAAAGATGCTTGGCGCCGCCCGCATTGGCCGCTAACCCATTGAAAAACAACGAAGCGACAACTTTGGCACGAAGTTTGCGACTAAATCGGGCATGATCGGGTCGAGCAACGACCCAGGCTTGTGGGCCCGGCGATCGCGCAGCCGCGTCGAAAGCGTGCCCCGTCAACGGATAAGTCAACGTATAAGGAGTGTGTCATGACGAAACCGAATACGCTGCGCAATGGGATCGCGGCGTTCGCCTTCGCGGCCGGGCTGATGGCCGCACCGTCGGCCGGCATGGCGGTCAGCATCACCCCGACCCTGGACGGCACCACCCTGGTCAATGCCCTGCTGGGCGGCGGCGGTGCCGGCATCGATCTGTCGACCGTGAGCGTCTCGTTCTCCGGGCAGCAATCCGGGACCACGCTCTCCGCCGGGACCTATACCAACGCCGCGGCGAGCTACGGCATCGGCCCGGGCATCGTCATCAGCTCCGGTGCGGTCGACCAGTTCGGCACCTCCAGCGACTTCAGTCACGGAGTGGCCGCGACGGCCGCCCAGGAGGCCTTGCTGCAGCCGATCAGTGGTATCAGCAGCCACAACGATGTCACCCAGCTCGACGTCAGTTTCGACATGCTGCCGGGTTTCGACACCATCTTCTTCAACGTCACCTTCCAGTCGACCGAGTTCCCGAACTTCGTGGGCACCAGCTTCGTCGATGCCTTCGGCCTCTTCGTCAACGGCTTGAATGTGGCCTTCGTCGACGGTGACCCCGTCAACATCAACCATCCCTTCATGGGCACCGATCCGTTCAACCCCGGCCCCGACAACAGCGGCGTTCTCGGCAGCGCCGCCGCAGGCGTCGACTCGGATGGCAATGGCAACCCGGCCATCGGCCCGTTCTTTCATACCTTCAGCAGTCCGGTTGACGCCACCGGCAACAACCTGACCTTCATCATCGGCGACAGCGGAGACTCAGCCCTCGACAGCTTCGCCTTCATCTCGCAGCTGGGCGGCACTCCGCCGCCGCCGCCGTCCGAGGTGGTGGAACCGGCCAGCCTGGCGCTGCTTGGCCTTGGCCTCGCCGGCCTCGGCGTTGCCGCACGCCGGCGCCGAATCGCGGCGTAAGACCGCACCTTCGAGCCTCCGGCTCACCTGTGACGGCGGTGCATCAGCACCGCCGTCCCTTTGGGTCCGACGCGTCAGGGCGCCCGCTTCAGCATGGGCCCGAGCCTACCGCCGGCGAAGATGTGGACGTGGAAGTGCATCACTTCCTGGTGAGCGTCCTTCCCCGTGTTCGCCACGATCCGGTAGCCGGTCTGGTCGACCCCCAACTGCCGAGCCGCCGCGCCGATCGCCTTGAAGAAGCCGGCCACCGCCTCGGCCGGGGCATCCTGGGTGAAGTCATCCATCGAGACATACGGTCCCTTGGGAATCACCAGGACGTGCACCGGTGCCTGCGGGTGGATGTCATGGAAGGCGAGGGCGTAGTCGTCCTCGTACACCTTGTTGCACGGGATTTCCCCCCGCAGCATCTTGGCGAACACGTTGGATTCGTCGTAGGCCATGCGCCCTCCCTTCGTCTCCGTCATCGCTCGCGGCGGGCGGCTTTTTCGGCCAGGCCGGAAGTGCCCTCCCGCCGCGCCAGCATCTGCCACACCTGCTCCGGGTGCAGGCCCGCACTCGCCCACAGCACCAGGAGGTGATAGAGCAGATCCGCGCTTTCTTCGGCAAGCCGGTCCCGCGCTCCATCGTCCCCGCCTTCTCCCGGCGAGAGGCTCGCCACCACCACCTCAACCGCTTCCTCGCCCACCTTGCGGGCGATCTTCGGCCGCCCCTCCGCCAGCAGCCGGGCGGTATAGGACGTGCCGGCATCAGCGCTTCGCCGGCTCTCGATCACCGCGAACAGGCGATCGAGCACGGTGCCGTCCGTTGCATCCGCCATGCCGGCGCTCACGCTGCTGCGTCGTCCAGGCGCACGGGCACGCCCGCCGCCTGCATATGCCGCTTGGCCTCGTGGATCGTGTAGGTGCCGAAGTGGAAGATCGATGCCGCCAGCACCGCCGAGGCATGCCCTTCGGTGATGCCTTCAACCAGGTGGTCGAGGGTGCCGACACCGCCCGACGCGATCACCGGCACCGTCACGGCATCGGCGATAGTGCGGGTGAGTGGCAGGTCGAAGCCGACCTGGGTGCCATCCCGATCCATCGAGGTGAGCAGTAGCTCACCCGCGCCGTAATCCGTCATCCGCCGCGACCACGCCACCGCGTCAATGCCGGTGGGCGTGCGGCCGCCGTGGGTGAAGATCTCGAACCGGTCGGCTCCCACCGCCTTGGCGTCCACGGACACCACGATGCACTGGCTGCCGAACTTCTCCGCCGCCTCACGCACGAACTCTGGCTGGCGCACCGCGGCCGTGTTGATCGACACCTTGTCCGCCCCGGCCAGCAACAGCCGGCGGATATCCTCCAGGGTGCGGACGCCGCCGCCCACGGTGAGCGGCATGAAGCATTGCTCGGCCGTGCGAGCGACAACGTCGAGGATGGTGTCGCGGTCCTCGTGACTGGCGGTGATGTCGAGAAAGCAGAGCTCGTCGGCGCCGGCGGCGTCGTAGAGCCGCGCCTGCTCGACCGGGTCACCGGCGTCCTTCAGGTCGACGAACCGGACCCCCTTGACCACGCGTCCCCGGTCCACGTCCAGGCAGGGGATGATCCGCACCTTCAACATCGCCGGCTCCTCAACTGCCCGGTTCCGCGGCCAGCAAGGCCACCGCGGCGGCCGGATCGACCGTGCCTTCATATACCGCCCGCCCGCAGATGGCGCCTTCGAGCACACCTTGACCGGCTTGCCGCAGCGCCCGCAGGTCTGCCATGGAGGCGATGCCGCCCGACGCGATCACGGGCGTGGTGATCGCGCGCGCGAGGTCCAGGGTCGCCTCGATGTTGGGTCCTTCCATGGCGCCGTCCCGGGCGATGTCGGTGTAGATGATGGCGGCGGGGGCCGCCGGCTGGAACCGCTCCGCCACCTGCAAGGCCGGGATGCGGGTGGTGTCGGACCAGCCCTCCACCGCCACCAGACCGTCGCGGGCATCGATGCCGATGGCGACGCGGCCGGGGTGGGCCTCGCAAGCGGCCATGGCGAAGGCCGGGTCATACACGGCGGCGGTTCCGAGGATCACGCGGTGCACGCCGCGGTCCAGCCACTGCCGCACCGTATCCATGTTGCGGATGCCGCCGCCCAACTGCACCTTGATGTCCCGGCAGGCCAGGATCGCTTCCACCGCCGCCGTGTTCACGGGCCGGCCGGCGAAGGCGCCGTCGAGGTCGACCACGTGCACCCAGGTACAACCCGCCGCGGCGAACAGCGCCGCCTGCGCCCCCGGGCTCTCGTTGAACACCGTGGCCGAATCCATCTCCCCCCGGACCAGCCGGACACAGTGGCCGTCCTTCAGATCGATTGCCGGAAAGAAGATCATGGCCGCCACTGCAGGAAATCGGCGATCAGGCGCAAACCCACGGCCTGGCTCTTCTCGGGGTGGAACTGGGTGCCGATGATGTTGTCGCGGCCCACGATCGCGGTGACGGCTCCGCCGTAATCGCACGTGGCCAGGATCGCGCTCGAACTCTCCGGCACTATGCCATAGCTGTGCACGAAGTAGGCGTGAGCCCCGGGCGTGATCCCGGCCAAAACCGGATGGTCGGAGGCCGCGGGCACCAACTCGTTCCAGCCCATGTGCGGGATCTTGAGACCGGGATCCGATGGCGTCAGGCGCACGACCTCGCCTGCGATCCAGCCCAGGCCGGGGTAGACGCCATGCTCCCGCCCGGTGGTGGCCAGAAGCTGCATGCCGACGCAGATGCCAAGGAAGGGGCGGCCGTCGTGGAGCACCGTGCGCTCCAGTGCCTCGACCATGCCCGGCAGTGCCTCGAGCCCCTGCCGGCAGTCGGCGAACGCGCCCACCCCCGGCAGGACGATGTGGCTCGCCGCGTTGACCACCGCCGGATCGGCGGTCACCCGGACGTCCATATCGAGCCCGTTGCCGGCCACCGCGCGCTCGAACGCCTTGGCGGCGGAACGCAGATTGCCCGATCCGTAATCGATAATGGCAACGCTCACGCCAGCACATCCCGGGCAAGTTCGGGATTGAGGTCAAAAAACCGCTGCTCGGCGCTTTCCGCATCGGGTGCCAAAACCGGGCCTTCCTCGACGAACCCCTGGCGTGCCAGGCTCCAGCGGCGAACGTCGTTGGCAACCATCCCGATCAGCACCGACACGCCGATGGAGAGCGCCGCTTCGGCATAGGTACCGGGCGCGGCCCAGTTGATCGCCGCATTGACCAATGCGTGCAACACGAAGAACCCCACGGCGGCAAGCCACATCCTGTGCCACAGCGCCCACAGCACGGAAAAGAAGAGGGCCGGCCAGCAGAAGCCGTCCTTGACCACGGCGATGTCCCGGTCCGGGTCCAGGCCATGGCGGCGGAGGTGGATGGTGTAGGTTTTCATCGTCTTCGCCCCTCGGCCGGCATCGTCGCCGCGCTCACAGCGAGCCCGCCAGCACGCCTTTGGTGGATGGCACCGCGCCGGCCGCCCCCGGGTCGATCGCGCACGCCTCCCGTAGCGCCCGCGCCAGGCCCTTGAAGCATGATTCGCAAATGTGGTGGTTGTTGTCGCCGTAGAGCGTTTCCACGTGCAGGGTCAGGCCGGCGTTGAAGGCGAAGGCCTGGAACCAGTGGCCGATGAGTTCGGTATCCAGATCGCCCAGGCGTGGGCGATCCAGGCGCACCCGCCACACCAGGAACGGCCGCCCCGAGATATCAACGACCACCCGGCTCAAGGTCTCGTCCATGGCCGACAGCGCCTGGCCGAAGCGGCGGATCCCGGCGCGGTCGCCGAGCGCCCTCGCCACCGCCTGGCCCAGGACAATGGCGGTATCCTCGACGGTGTGGTGGCCGTCGACGTGCAGGTCGCCCTCGGCCTTGATGTCGAGGTCCATCAGGCCGTGCCGGGCGAGCTGCTCCAGCATGTGGTCGAGAAAGCCGATCCCGGTGGCCACCGACGCCTGCCCGGTGCCGTCAAGGTTGACGGTGACGGCGATCGACGTCTCCTTGGTGCGGCGTTCGATGTTGGCAGTGCGCACGCGGACGATCCTCTCGGTCTCAGGCGACCGCCCTTTTAGCAGGAACGTTTGCCGGGTGCCATCGGTGAAGGCGCGGCCGCAGCGGGCCGGTCATTCCACCGTGACGCTCTTGGCGAGGTTGCGCGGCTGGTCCACGTCGGTGCCCTTGGCCACCGCCACGTGGTAGGCCAACAATTGTACCGGGATGGTGTAGAGGATCGGTGCCACGAACGCATCGACGATGGGCAGTTCCACCGTGGCCGCCGCCATGTCGCCCAGGCGTTCAACCCCGGGCTTGTCCGACAGGAAGATCACCCGCCCGCCGCGGGCGATCACCTCCTGCATGTTGGAGGCGGTCTTGTCGAACAGGTCGTCCGACGGCGCGATGACGATGATCGGCATGTTCTCGTCGATCAGCGCGATGGGGCCGTGTTTCATCTCCCCGGCGGCGTAGCCCTCGGCATGGATGTAGCTGATTTCCTTCAGCTTGAGCGCACCTTCGAGGGCAATGGGATAGCCGGTGCCGCGGCCCAGATAGAGGACATCCCGCGCTTCCGCCACCTCGTGGGCGATCTCGGCAATGCGGTCGTTGTGGATCAGCACCTCGTTGGCTCGGCCCGGCACCTCGGTCAGGGCGGCGCACAGCGCGCGCTCCCGGTCGCGGTCGATGGCGCCGCGCTTGGCCGCCATGAACAGCACCAGGCAGGCGAGCACGGTCAGCTGGGTGGTAAACGCCTTGGTGGAAGCGACGCCGATCTCCGGCCCGGCCTGGGTCAGCAGCACGGTATCGGCGTGGCGCGCCATGGAGCTTTCGGCGACGTTGACGATGGCCAGAACATGCTGCCCCTGCTGCCGGGCGAACCGCATCGCCGCCAGGGTATCCGCCGTCTCCCCCGACTGGGAGATGAAGATGGCGAGGCCGCCGTTGGGCAGGTCGGCGCCGCGGTAGCGGAACTCGGAGGCGATATCCACCTCCACCGGGATGCGGGCGATCCGTTCGAACCAGTACTTGGCGACCAGGGCGGCATGGAACGAGGTGCCACAGGCGACCAGGGTGATGCGGCTGACCAGGGTCGGCTCGATCGCCATCGGCGGCATGGTCACGACCATGTTCCAGGGATTGAGCAGGGTGTGCAGGGTGTCGCCGATCACCGTCGGCTGCTCATAGATTTCCTTGAGCATGAAGTGGGCATAGTTGCCCTTGCCGATCAGCGCACCGGATGTGGCGGTGAGCTTGACCGGGCGGTCCACGACCACGCCGGATTCATTGTGAATGACGGCGCCGGTGGCGCTCACCTCGGCCCAGTCGCCTTCCTCCAGATAGCAGATCCGGCTGGTCAGCGGTGCCAGCGCCAAGCTGTCGGAACCCAGGTACATCTCCCCGTCGCCATAGCCGATGGCGAGCGGGCTGCCGCGCCGGGCCCCGATCATCATGTCGTGATGCCCGGCGAACAGGATGGCCAATGCGAACGCCCCGTCCATGCGTTCCATTGCCGTCTGCACCGCCTGCTGCGGCGTCGCACCTTCGGCCAGGAGGCTGCTGATCAGATGCACCACCACTTCGGTGTCGGTATCGGTCTGAAACTCCCGGCCCTTGGCGGTCAGTTCCCGGCGCAGGCTCTGGAAGTTTTCGATGATGCCGTTGTGCACCAGCGCAACCCGGTCATCGGCATGGGGATGGGCGTTGTTCTCGGTCGGTGCCCCGTGGGTGGCCCAGCGGGTGTGACCGATGCCGATCCGTCCTTCCACCGGGCGATCCTGCAAAACGGCTTCGAGGTTGGTGATTTTGCCCTCGGCCCGGCGGCGCTCCACCCGGCCATTGACCAGGGTGGCGATGCCGGCCGAATCGTAGCCGCGGTATTCGAGGCGCTTCAATCCCTCGATCAGGAGCGGGCCCACGTCCGCCTTGCCGATGATGCCGATGATTCCGCACATGGTCTCGCTCTCAGCCTTTCCCGGAACCGGTCTTCCTGCCGGGTGCGCCGGATTTGGCCGCCAGCTTCTCGGCACCGCGACGCTCCCGGAAACGTCTGGCCCAGTCTTCGCGGACCATGTAGGGGCCGCGGGTCACCGCCAGGGCATCCGCCGGCACGTCCTTGGCGATGGCGCTGGAGGCGCCGACGATGGCGCCGTCGCCGATCCGGACCGGCGCCACCAGGCAGGTGTTCGAGCCGATGAAGGCCCCGGCGCCGACGTCGGTGTGGCTCTTGAAGAAGCCGTCGTAGTTGCAGGTGATGGTGCCGGCGCCGATGTTGGCGCCCGCCCCAATGCGGGCGTCGCCGATGTAGCTCAAGTGGTTGACCTTGGCCCCGATCTCGACGGTGGCATTCTTGATCTCGACGAAATTGCCGATGTGGGCGTCGGGATCGATGGACGCCCCGGGCCTGAGCCGGGCGAACGGGCCGATGCGCGCCCCTTGGGCGATGGTCGCTCCTTCGATGTGGCAGAATCCCAGGATCTCCACGCGGTCGCCCACCTGCACTCCGGGGCCGAACAGCACCGAGGGGCCGACCGTGACGTCCCGTCCCAGAACCGTATCCCAGCTGAAATAGACGGTTCGGGGGTCGATCAGGGTGGCGCCTTCGGCCATGGCCACCGCACGCAGGCGGTCCTGCAGGATCGCTTCCGCTGCTGCCAAGTCGGCGCGGGAATTGACCCCCACCAGTTCCGAAACGTCTCCTTCCACGTAGCCGCAGGGGAGACCGTCGGATCGGGCGAGGCCGACGATGTCGGTCAGGTAGTATTCGCCCTTGGCGTTGTCGTTGCCGACGCGGTCCAGCAGCGAATAAAGTTGGCCACCGTCTACGGCCATCACGCCGGAGTTGCAGAGGCCGATCGTACGCTGTTGCGGCGTCGCATCCTTGGCCTCCACGATGGCTTCCAGCCCGTTGTCCGCAGCGACGATGAGGCGGCCGTACGCACCGGCATCGGTGGGGCGGAAGCCCAGCACCACCACCGCCGGATGCGGGGCCTGCCGCCGCGCCGCCAGCATCCGTTCCAGCGTCATCGTGGTCATCAGCGGCGTGTCGCCGTAAACCACGAGCACGGTGCCATCGAAGCCTTCCAGCATCGGACGGGCAGCCATCACCGCGTGGCCGGTGCCGAGGCGCGGGCTCTGCACCACGGTGGGATGCGGCGCGACCGCCGCCTGGACCGCCGGCATGTCCTCGCCCACCACCACCACCATGCGCTCCGGCCGGAGTTCGGACACGGTGTCGAGCAGGTGGGCAATCATCGATCGGCCGGCCAGCGGATGCAGCACCTTCGGCAGATCGGACTTCATCCGCGTGCCGAGCCCGGCAGCCAGGACGACCACGGCCGTTTTGCTATTGCTCATGGAGACGACCCTTGGTTTAGAAAGCACCGGGTAAGGTCGAGGGAAAACGACGCGGGAACGTGCCACAGCGCGTCCGGTCTTCCAAGGCAAACATTGTTTCCGATTGTTGCCGAAGAAAGGGTTACCATGAACGCGCTTGCCGCCGTGGTTTTCGATCTGGACGGGACGCTGATCGACAGCGCCCCGGACATTCATCACGCCGTAAACCGACTGCTGGCGGCGGAGGGGAGGGAGAGCGTCCCCCTCGATGCGGTGGTGGGCATGATCGGCGACGGCGCGCCCAAGCTGGTGGAACGGGCTTTCACCGCCACCGGCGCCGCTCCGGCGTCGGCGGACCTTGCGCACCTGACCCGGCGCTTCCTCGCCTACTATCAGGTTGACAGCGCCCGGCACACCCGGGCCTACGGTGGCGTGCATGCGGTGCTGGGCCAGCTCCGACAGGACGACATTGGCCTCGGCATCTGCACCAACAAGCCCGAATCGGCCACGCACGCGATCCTTGAGGCCCTTGACCTCGCCTCGTTCTTTCAGGCGGTGGTGGGCGGCGACAGTCTGGACGGTGTGCGCAAGCCCGATCCCCGCGCCCTCATGGTGGTCCTGAACCGCTTGCAGGTGGCGCCCGGGGCGGCGATCATGGTCGGCGACAACGCCAACGATGTGCAAGCAGCACGCGCGCTCGGGATGCCGGTTGTGGTGCGGGCCGGCGGCTATACCAGAGTGCCGGCGGAATCGCTTGGCGCCGATGCGGTGTTCGCTGATTTTGCCCAATTGCCGGCTATCTTAAGCCACCTGCGTTAGAGGTCGCCTGCCGCTCGATGGGCGACCGGTGCCGGACGATTCCCACTTGGCAACGAAGGACGATTCACTGGTGTCCCGCCCTCTTCTCGACTCCGTGCTGGTGCCGATCCATCGCGCCGGCTGGCCATTCATCGCGGGGTTCGCCGCCGTGACCGCGGTGTTGGCTTGGCTTGTGCCGTTGCTGGGGGCCGCCGGCGCCGTGCTCACGTTCTGGTGCCTGATGTTCTTCCGCAATCCGGACCGGGTGACGCCGGCACGAGCGGGATTGGTGGTCGGTGCGGCCGACGGAGTGATCCAGTCGGTGACGGCGGCGATCCCGCCGCCCGAACTGGGCCTGGGGGAGACGCCGCTACCCCGCGTTTCGGTGTTCATGAACGTGTTCGACGTGCATGTGAACCGAATCCCGGCGGATGGCACCGTGACCCGGCTGGCGTACCGGCCGGGGCGATTTGTCAACGCGTCGCTGGACAAGGCAAGCGAAGACAACGAACGCCAGGGCATCGCCATCGCCCTGGCGGACGGTCGGGCGCTCGGCGTCGTGCAGATCGCGGGTCTGGTGGCCCGGCGCATTCTCTGCGATCTTGCCGAAGGCGAGCATGTCAAGGCCGGCGACCGGTTCGGCATGATCCGGTTCGGCAGCCGGGTCGATGTCTACCTGCCGCCGGGGGTGGCTCCCCTGGTCGCGGAGGGTCAACGCTGTGTCGGGGGCGAAACCGTGATCGCAGACCTGCAAGGAACGGAGCCGCCACGGCAGGGCGTGCGGCGATGAGGCGGCCCCAGCTCGCAGGGTCGCGGCGCCGGCTGCGTTCCCTGCACATCAACCGGATGATCCCCAACGTCCTGACCTTGCTCGCGTTGGCGGCAGGGCTGAGCTCGCTGCGCTTCGCCCTGGACGAACGCTGGCAGGTGGCGCTGCTGGCGCTACTGGCGGCGTCGGTGCTGGATGCCCTGGACGGGCGCATCGCCCGCCTGCTGAAGGGCAGTTCCCGGTTCGGGGCCGAACTGGATTCGTTGTCGGACTTCCTGTGTTTCGGCGTGGCCCCGGCGCTGATCCTGTACCTGTGGGCGCTGGCGGAGGCCGGCCGGGTCGGCTGGGCGCTGGTTCTGGTGTTCTGCATGGCGTCCGCCTTGCGCCTCGCGCGTTTCAATGCCGATGTGGATGCACCGGATCCACCTCCCTGGCATGGCAACTTCTTTGTCGGCGTCCCGTCACCGGCGGGGGCGGGGCTGGTGCTTCTGCCGATGATGCTGTGGTTCCAAGTGGAGGCAGCGTGGCTGCACCACCCATTGCTGGTGGGTGCCGTGATGGTCGCCGTCGCGGCGATGCTGGTCTCCCGCATCCGCACCTATTCGTTCAAAAAGGTGCGGGTGCCGCCGCAATTGATCCTGCCCACCATGCTGGCCATAGGCTTGTATCTCGCCTTCCTGGTGAGCGCGCCTTGGGCGACCCTGTGTCTCACCGGGGTGGTGTACATCGGATCCATCCCGTTCAGCGCTCAGGCCTACGAAGCCCTGCGCAGGACCCACGCCCGTACCGGCGCAGGCAAGCCCGAAGAAAGCGGCGAGACCGCGGCGAATCAGAGTGGCAACGGAGTCGATTCCTCGAAGCTGTGAACCAGCCTGTGGCGGGGGCGGGCGGCCCGAAGGCCGCCCGGGTGGTCCAGGAAACGGCAGAAGTCCTCAGCGTGCGACGCGCCGGCGCAAGGCAAACAGGCTCAGCACCCCAAGCCCGAGCAGAGCGGTGGTCGCGGGCTCCGGGATGGCGTTGAGAACCGTCCGGCCGGCAAGCGGATCGTCGATGAAAAAGCCGTCCACGGCCTGCGGAAGCTGCATGCCGCCCACGACAAGGCCGGCCAAAAGCATGATTTCCCGATCCTGGGTCAGCACGTTGCCTTCCGGATCGAGCGTCAGGAACACCTCTTCCGGACGCAGGGTGTAGGGGTGAACCAGAAGGCCTTCCGCCTGGGCCCACGCCAGCAAATCGCCGATCTCCCCAGTCAGTTGCGTGGTGATCTGAGCGACACCGTCCCCGTCGCCGTCCACCGGTTCGTCGAGGGATTCGCGCAACAGGAAGGAGTTCTTCCAGGGGCCGATGCCCTCCGCATACAGATCCTTTATCAAGGCAAATACGGCCGGATCGTTAAGGTCGGCATAGGTCACGGTGCCACCGGGCGCGATCCCGAGCAGGTCCACCAGCGGATCGCCGTAGACGCCCTTAAGGTCGTCGACGCTAGCAGCGGTCCGTAGGTTGTAGGCGAAGTCGTAAGGCACAGAGAAGCCGCCGCCGACTGCATTGATGAACCGGTCCTCCACATCGCCGTAGAGCTGAACCAGCGGGATGTCGATGCCGGCGACCGGCATAATGTCGTTCTGGAGCTCGATCAGGTTGGCGAACTCGAACGACTGGATGAACACCCGCTCCGGATCGGTGAAGCCGGTGTCCACGAGGTCCTGTACCAGCGGCACACCCAGCTTGATGTTGATGGCGGTGCCATCCAGGAAGGCACCTTCATCGGCGAAGAACGTCGGGTGCTTGGTTTCCGGGTAGACACCGATCTTTCGGCCGGTGTCCGCTTCCACCTGCTGGACCAGTTCGATGATTTCGCGGAACGTCGGAATCTCGAATTGGTCGTCGAATGCGGTGTTGTCGGGTCGCACGCCGGGAATGCGCTCCCGCGCCTTGAGGGTCTTGATCTCGGCCAGGGTGAAGTCCTCGGCGAACCAGCCGGTGAAGGTGTCACCGTCGATGATCTTGGTGGTGAAACGGTGGGCGAACTCGGGGCGGTCGGAGACGTCGGTGGTGCCGCCGAGCTCGTTCTCGTGGCGCGCGATGAGCACGCCGTCCTTGGTGACCACCAAGTCCGGTTCGATGAAATCGGCGCCCTGGTCGATGGCGAGCTTGTAGGCTTCCAGCGTGTGTTCCGGCCGAAACGCCGAGGCGCCCCGGTGGGCGATGACCAGGATTTCGGCGGCGGTCACCGGCGCCGGAGCCCCTGTTGCTGCTGTTACGGCAAGTGCCGCCGACAGAGATGCAAGCACTACATGTCTTATACGCATTCGCATTTTTTCTGATCTCCCTATCCCCGATGGGTCCCCTCGGTGCGCCTGTTGGCGTATCCATGGAAATCAGTAACGCAGTGTCGTTACGAGCCCGCGACAGAGCGTTTACACTTTCGGGAACAACGGCTTGCCCACTGCCCCAAGCAAGCCATGGCTGAAGCAAAAATTACATGGAGCAATCCGATGCCTTACCCACTCGGATCAATACTGGCACACGGCGACGCGGCGGGCCCCATCTCCCGGCCATTGCGGACGGCGCTGCCGGGATGCCGTGCGCTCCAGTCGAGAAGGCGTCGGAATGATCGCCGGATTAACCCAGGTGATGGTGCAATCGGGCGCCGGATGCTTCCATAAGGCTTCCATCGGGTGTCGTGTCGGGCACGCCCGGCATGCGGCGACACACCACCGTGGTGACGAATCGCACTGAGGGAGGATGATCATGAGCGCGACAGGTCTTCCGGTTTTCGACAAGACCATCCAGGAGACCAATATGTGGCTGAAGTCGATCGAAGCCGGCATCGGGCCGGATCGGAAGATTGCCTATGACGTCTTGCGCGCGGTCCTGCATGCCCTGCGCGACCGATTGACCGTGGAACAGGCGTCACACCTGTCGGCACAACTGCCGATGCTGGTGCGCGGCATCTACTTCGAGGGCTGGCACCCCGCCGGCAAGCCGGAGAAAATCCGAGCCTTGGGGCCGTTCCTCGAAAGGATCGCGGAAGAACTGAGCAACGTCCGTCCGGTCAACACCGAGGTTGCCGCACGGTCGGTCTTCCGCACCCTCGCGGAGAACATCACGGCGGGTGAGGCGGAGAAAGTCAAAGGCATGCTGCCGGAAGAGATTCGCAGCCTGTGGCCGAACGTGGTGCCGTCGGCGACCCCCTGAGACCGCCAAGGGTCATCCCGAGGACGGAGACGATCAGCGATGCTTCCCTTCACTGACCGCACCGAGGCGGGGCGACTACTGGCAGCGCGCCTCGGTCACCTGAGCGACCGACGGCCCCTGATCATGGCCTTGCCGCGCGGCGGTGTCCCGGTGGGGTTCGAAGTGGCGCAGGCGCTGGGCGCGCCGCTGGATGTGGTGTTCGTGCGCAAAATCGGCGCCCCGGGTCATCCGGAACTCGCGGTCGCCGCCGTGGTCGACGGCGACACGCCGGAACTCGTGGTCAACCGCGAGATCGCTCAGGCCACCGGCGCCGATGACGCCTATATCGCCCGCGTGGAAGCGGCGGAACTGCGCACGATCGCCGAACGTCACCGGCTTTACCGAACCGGCAGGCGGGGTGGCAGTCTCGCCGGGCGCACCGTGATCGTGGTGGATGATGGCATCGCCACCGGGTCGACCATGCGGGCCGCATTGAAGGCGCTCCGCCAGAAGCAGCCCGCGCGACTGGTGGTGGCGGTCCCGGTGGCACCCCCCGACACGCTCGCCACCTTGCGTGAGGAGGTGGACGAGGTGGTGTGCCTGGCGAGCCCGGAATCGTTCATCGCCATCGGTGCATTTTATCAGGATTTCAGGCAGACCACGGACGAGGACGTGATCGCGCTTCTGAAGCAGGCCGCAGCGACCGGTTCCAACCACAGCGCCTGAAGGAAGCGCCCCGGTGCACGTTCCTTGGTTGTGCTAGAGTGATCGGCAGAAGCAGGCTGAAGTGGAGGACCGCCCTGGAAGCGCACACCCCGATAGCAGCCGGTGCCGCGCGTAACGGCGGGTCCGGCACGCGAACCCTGCAGCAGCTAGCCTGCGCCCTGGGTGAGCCCGGCGACCGCGACGCCATCCTGTTTTTCGCCAAGGACGGTACGGATCGGTGGAGCTTCCGGCGCTTGGGAGCGACTGTGGACAACCTCGCCCGCGGGCTCGTCTCTGACGGCGTCAGTCGCGGCGATACGCTGGCCGTTTCCGCCTCCAACCGACCGGAGTGGATCATTGCCTGTTTTGCCATCTGGCACGTCGGAGCCGTGGTCGTGCCGCTGGACACCCAGATGTCCGATGACGCCCTGGGCCACGCGCTCGCCGATTCCCGCGTCCGAATGGTGTTCACTCAGTCGTCGGAGGCCGAGCGCATCGAGACGCTGGCCCCGGATGGCACCGAGGTGGTGCTCCTTCACGGTGAACGTGACGGGTTGCGCTCGTGGCAGGCGCTGCTGGACGGCGACGGCGCCGAGCCCAGCCCGGTGGAGGCGGACGATGTGGCCACTCTGTTCTACACCTCCGGCACCACCGGACCCCCCAAAGGGGTGCCGCTCACACATCGCAACCTGATGTTCCAGGTCACCACCCTCGAGGCAGCGGAAGTGGTCGGGGCAGACGACCGGGTGCTGTTGCCGTTGCCGTTGCATCATGTCTATCCATTCGTGGTGGGGATGCTGACGCCGCTTGCCATCGGTATCCCGGTTCTACTGCCCCGGTCCCTGACCGGCCCGCAGATCGTCGAGGCCTCGGCCGGCGGCGGCGCCACGCTGATGATCGGCGTGCCGCGGCTGTATCGCGTGCTGGTCTCCGGCCTGAAGGGGCGCATCGACTCTCGCGGACCGATCGGCCGATGGCTCGGCCACGCGACGGTTCGGCTCTGCATCTGGGCCAAAAGAAGACTCGGCGGGAACTGGGGCCGACGGCTGCTGAAGCCGGTGCATCAGCGTTTCGGTCCAAACCTACGGGTGCTGGTGTCGGGCGGTGCCGCTTTGGATCCGAAGCTGGCGGCAACGCTGGAAGGGCTCGGCTGGTCGGTTGCCACCGGCTACGGTCTGACCGAAACCGCGCCGATGCTGACCATCCACCTCCCCGGTGCCGGCCGCCTGGATACCGCCGGCCGCCCCATCGAGGGGGTCGAGATCCGCATCGACAAAGGTGCCGCGGCCGAGCTCGGCGAAACGGCCGAAGGGTTGGGGGAAGTGCTGGCTCGTGGCCCCAACGTGTTCTCCGGTTACTACCATCTGCCGGACAAGACCGAGGACTCCTTCACCGAAGACGGGTGGTTCCGAACGGGGGACCTGGGGGCTTTCGACGCCGACGGCTACCTTCGGCTGGCCGGGCGGCTTTCCACCATGATCGTCACCGAGGGCGGCAAGAACGTGCAGCCCGACGAATTGGAAGAGGTGTATCAGGCAGAGCCTGCCATCGGCGAGATCGCGGTGTTCGGCCGGGAAGGACGTATCCTCGGCGTGATCGTGCCCGATGCTGACGCCGTCCCGGCCCAGGATGGCGAGGCGGCCGCGGAGGCTGTGCGCCGCGCCGTGGAAGCAGCCTCGCGGCAACTGCCTTCGTACAAACGACTGGCTGACTATGCGATCACTCGTGAGGCGCTGCCGCGGACCCGTCTCGGCAAGCCGCGGCGCCACTTGATCGAACAGCGGTTCGACGAGGCCAAGCGCGCGGACCAGACCGAGGCCGAACCGGCCGATCGGGGGCCGATGCCGGTGCACGAGATGTCGGCAGAGGATCGATCCCTCCTGGAAGATCCGGCGGCGCGGGCCACCTGGGACTGGCTGAAGGAGCGATTTCCCGACCGGCGCCTCACCCCGGATACCGACCTGCGCCTCGACCTCGAAGTCGACTCGATGGAATGGCTCAATATCGGCATGGACCTGGCCGACCGCACCGGTGTGGAACTGGGAGAGGAGGCGATCGCCAGAATCGAACGGGTCCGGGACCTGCTCGAAGAGATGAGTCGCGGCGGCTCGGCGGAGGCGGAACGGCGCGAGGTCCGGCAGATCCTGAAGGACCCCGAGGCGGCCCTCGACGACGCGCAGAAGCACTGGCTCACGCCGCTGTCGCTTTGGGAGCGGATGCTGTCCCGGGTGCTGTACGGGTTGGTCTGGGCGGTGATGCGGGGTCCGTTCCGGCTCCAGGTGGCGGGCGCCGAACGGCTGCCCGGGCAGGGGCCCATGCTGATCGCGCCTAACCACCTGAGCTACCTGGATCCGTTCGCGGTGGCGGTGGCGCTGGGCCACCGCCGTCTCGAGACCACGTGGTGGGCCGGATGGGCCGGGATCATGTTCACGTCCCGGCTGCGTCGGCTGTTCAGCCGGGTCAGTCACGTGGTGCCCATCGATCGGGAGCGCGCGGTCGCCTCCAGCCTGGCCTTCGGTGCCGCCGTCCTCAACCGCGATCAGACCCTGGTCTGGTTTCCGGAGGGGCAACGGTCCCCGGACGGCAACCTGCAAGCATTCATGCCTGGCCTGGGTGTGCTGTTGGACCACATCGACGTGCCCGTGGTGCCGGTGATCATCCGCGGCACCTACCAGGCTTGGCCGCGCGCGCGCATGTTGCCGCGGATCCGGCGGCTCTCCGTCACGGTCCTCGACCCTCAGGCTCCGGCGACACTGGTCGAGGCGGGGGAGGGCCGTGACGCCGGAGAAAAGATTGCCAACGCGCTTCACGACCGCATGGCTGCGGCCCTGTCCGGGCGGTGAGCCGCCGCTTGCTTCAGGTTAAGGCAGGACCGGCGAGGGCTGGCTAGAGTACCCGGCCTCGGCTGTTGGCATTTGGCATGGAGAGGAAGGGAACCATGGCGATCTACGTGATGCTGACCCGCTTGTCGCCCGGTCAGATCAAAACACCATCCTCGTTCGAGGATTTGGAGCGGCATACCGTGGATTTGATCCGCGCCGAGTGTCCGGAAGTGGAGTGGCTGCACAATCTCGCGGTGCTGTCCGGCTACGACTACGTCGATATTTTCCGGGCGCCGGACAATACCACCGCCATGAAGGTTTCCGCCATCGTGCGGAGCGTGGGCCACGCTCATGTGGAGGTGTGGGCTGCCGAAGAATGGTCCCGCTTCAAGGAGTTGGTGCGAACATTGCCAGGTGAGGACTAACCACGCGCAGCCGACGATGAGTGCCCTCCGCTGGCTCTGTCGAGGCGCCGGATCAGAAAGTCCGTGGAACGGCCGATCTGACGCTTGGGTCCCAGGCGTCAGATCCGATCCGCAAGGCCGTTGCGGCGTGCGGACAAGGGCGACTGAAAGCGGGTCGCGCGACGCAACGCTTTTTTTCCCGCGTGTGAGGGGTTAAGCATCTTCCGTTCGAACGGCGGGGATGCCGGGTGTGGTATCGCCCCATGCCGGCACTGCTGCGGACGTTGTTTGGGTTGAGATCGCGAGTGGCCCCGAAAGCCGATGTCTCTAGGTTTGCATGAAGACAAGCGCCGCCGTCGGCGGCGGGCGCGCTGGACCTTTGCCAAATGGCTGCTGGGCTTTGGCCTGATCTTCGCAGCCGGCGCTTATGCGTACGAATCGGGTTCGCGCTTGGCGGAGCGTGAAGTCGCCCGCCTGGAACAGGACATCGAGGACCTCACCGCCGAGGTGGCTGCGCTCCGGCAGCAGACCATGGATCAGCGCCGAGCCATCGAGGCCGGTCGGGTGGAGGCGGAAGAACTGCGCCGACGCTATGCCCGCGATGTGCCCACCGGTGAGCTTCGCGAACTGTTCGACCTGATGCGCGAGCGCCTGGAAGCTGGGCTGCCTTTGGAACGGCTGCGCTTCGTCATCCGGGAAGTCTCGGCCGAGCGCGATTGCGACGGCCGACCGGTCACCAAACGCTTCGTCGTGCGGACTCCTCTCTATCAGGGCCGCGACCACACCGTGACGTTTGCCGACGGCACCATTACCGTGACGGCGGTGGGCACACCGGCACAAGACAGCGCCGGCAACCCCGAAGCCTGGTTCGACGTGACCGAGCCGATCACCGTCCGGACGGCGCACATCGGCGGCACGGTGGGGGAAGCGAGCGGGCTCCTGCCGCTCAACCACGCCATGGTCATCGGCGACGAAGAACACCGTTTCAGCGTGGTGCCGGGACCGCGCGGCTTCGTCGAGGTCACCGCCGATCGTTGCCGCTATCCCTGATCGTCGTCCCGGTGCGGTCGATTCGCAGCCGTGTCGGGGCCTTGGGGGTTGTGCAGGTTTTCGATAACCGTGGCAAAGACCTGGCGCACCCGCGCTTCGTCGCACCCCATCAACAGCGCGTCCTCAAAGGCGTCCTGGCAGACTTGACGAATCTCAGCGAGGTTCTCGTCGAGGACACGCAGCTTTTCCTCGCACGATAGCGGGGCGCCGTCGGCACCCAGCCAAACCGTCTCGCGCTCCGACCTTGCCCGGGACGCCATTAACGGCCCACGTGTCCGGCCCGGTCCCCGCCGTCGCGGCGCGAGACGCGACCACGCTCAGCAGGTGGGCCAACTGGCCGTCGCTCGCCGCACCGGCTACCCGTTCCAGCGGCAACCAGGCCCGGCGCCGTTGGCGATGTTCCGGCCAGCTCGGGTGAACCCCGGTGACGTTCATGGCATACACTTCGACGATGCAGGGCTTCAGCCCGTGCCGCCCGGTCTTGCCATAGCGGTAGTGGCCGATGATGCGGCGGCCGACGAAGCCGCTCACGCCGGCTTCTTCCCAGGCCTCCCTGGCTGCCGACTCCCGCGCCGTCAATCCGGCATCGATCATGCCCTTGGGCAGGACCCAGCGGCGGCGGCGACGTGACGTGACCATCAACACCTTCAGCCCGTCGCGGCCCTGGCGAACCGCCAGAACCGCCGCTTGGCGTGTAACGAACGGCTTTTGCATACTTCCTCTTGTCTCCGGGCATCTCGATCGTACAGCATATTCCGACGGGCCGAAAAACGATACCCAAACGGGGGAGCGATCGGTCCCGGCCGGCAGGGAGGCCGGCCCGCGGCTGCATCTGCCGACTCCTCACGCGGGCGTTGACCGCGATGGGGCCAAGCGGGTGCCAACGAAGCTGATGCACGACCAGAGGAGTAGTCATCATGAGCGACGATATCCGTAAAATGGCGGAAACGGCTCAGGAACGGATCCGCGAACTGGCTTATTTGATGTGGGAATCGGCCGGACGCCAGCAAGGCATGGCCACGGACTACTGGCTCGCTGCCGAACGGGAGGTGGTGGCCACGCTGCAAAATGCCGCCGACGCAATGATGGGCAAGCGTCCGGCCGCAGCCGAGAATGCCTCACCGACCGCGCAGGCGGCCGAACCCGCCGCCGAATCGGCACCTGCCGCGGCGGTTTCACGGCAACCTGACGAAGCTGCGGCGAAATCCTCCGAAGCCGGGTCGGACGTCACTAATGAGCCGCCGGCGAAAACCATGCCAGCCAGCACCGACAAGCCGGAGGCGGCCAAACCGACGGCCTCTTCCAAGACCACGGTCTCCGAGACCACAGCCCGCGAGAGTGCGGCTCCCAAGAATGCGGCTCCCAAGAATGCGGCTCCCAAGAGTGCGGCTCCCAAGAGTGCGGCTCCCAAGAGTGCGGAGGGCGCTCCGTCGGCATCCCGGAAGCGAGCCCCGTCTCGGCGCAAGGCTGCCGCCAAATAGGGGAACGCGAGGCGCGTTCGGGAGCCCGCCGATCCGAAACCGGCTACCGCTTGCGTTTGACGCTGCGGTGGCCCTGGCGGCGGCGTTCGGCGATACGCTTGAGTATAGCGTATCGTTCTGTGTTGGAGATGTCCCGCCAGGCGACGATCTCGTCCATCGTTCTGAGGCAGCCCTGGCACAGGCCGGTGCCCGAGTCCAGTTCACAGACTGCGATGCAGGGAGAACTCACCTCGGACGTCTTGTTCGGCATGGCGGTCTGACGGTCCTTCGCGCATTGTTGGGCCGACGCGAAAGGCGGTGCGTTCCGATGCGCCGCCTTCGCCCGGGTAGGTATGGTTGAAGGCGGTGTCGCGCAATGTGAAGTGACCGCACCGGGCTCGGGGTCTCCCGCACGCGTATGCCGTTTTTCGGCGGGCGTATGGCCGAGGCGAGTCGGTTGTCGTTGTCTTGAGGGCGGCCGCGACTATGATGGCGGCGCAGTCCGCGCCCGACCGGATGCGCAGCGCAGTCAGGCCATGCCGATCCGGAATCTCAACAAACTGTTCTACCCGCATTCGGTCGCCGTCATCGGCGCGTCCAACCGTGAGGGCGACGCCGGCAATATGGTCATGCACAACCTGCTTCAGGGCGGGTTCGAAGGGCCGATCATGCCGGTGAGCCACGATCAGCAGGCGGTGGCCGGCGTCCTCGCCTATGATTCCGTGCAAGCCTTGCCCAGGGTGCCGGACCTCGCCGTACTTTGCACCCCGCCGGAGGACGCCGCCGCAATCGTGCTCGACTTGGGTGGGCGCGGCACCGGGGCGGTGGTGCTGCTGGCCGCAGGCGTGGCCGCCCACATCCGCTCGACCGCCTGGGGAGAGGCACTGGCAACGGCGCGTCGCTTCGGCATCCGCGTGCTTGGACCCAACTGCATGGGCGTGATGGTGCCGCACATCGGCCTCAACGCCAGCCTGTCTCACGTGCCTGCCATGACCGGCAGCATGGCCTTCGTCTCGCAGTCCTCGGTCATGTCGATGGCGGTGCTGGACTGGGCCCGGCAGAGGGACATCGGCTTCTCCCATTTCGTGTCGGTGGGGGAGGCCGCCGACATCGATTTCGGCGATGCGCTCGATTTTCTCGGCAGCGACGCGATGACGCGCGCAATCCTCCTGTACATCGAGGCGGTGCACCAGGGCCGCTCGTTCATGTCGGCCGGCCGCGGCGCCAGCCGCAACAAGCCGGTGCTGGTGATCAAGGGTGGACGGGTCAGCGAGGGGCAGCGCCTGGCGCAACTGAGGACCGGGCTCGCCACCGGTGCGGACGATGTATATGACGCCGCCATCCGCCGTGCCGGCATGTTGCGGGTGTTCAGCTTCGGGGAACTGTTCGCCGCGGTGGAGACTCTGGGCCGGGCAACGCCGCTGCGTGGCGACCGTCTCGCGGTGCTGGCCAACGGCTACGGCGTCGCCATCATGGCGGCGGATACCCTGGTAGGCAAAGACGGCCACTTGGCGCGGCTTTCGCCCGATACCGAACAGGCTCTGACCGCGGCCCTGGCCGGAGGCTTTCCCGGCGGCAACCCCGTCAGCCTGGCCACCGATGCGCCGCCCGAAGCATACGCCGAGGCGGCGCGCATCCTGCTCAATGCGGCCGAGGTGGACGCGGTCATGGTGCTGCATGTGCCCACCGCCATGGCCTCGAGCACCGCGGCGGCGGAGGCGGTTATCCGGGCCTGCAAGACCAGCAAGGGCACGGTCCTGACCAGTTGGCTGGGTGGCGAGAGCGTGGCTCCGGCACGCCGCCGCTTCGCCGAAGCGGCGATCCCTACGTATGACACCCCGACCCAGGCCATCGATGCCTTCATGCACATGGTGCGGTTCCGCCGCAATCAGGAGATGTTGATGGAAACACCGGTGTCGATGCCGGAAGACTTCACGGTGGACACGGCCGCGGCCAGACGGGTGGTGGATGAAGCACTCGCGGCTGCTGCGGGTGGTGCGGGCACCGACACAGGCCAGGAGGGCCACCCCGGTGCTGTCCTGGACGAAACGGCGAGCGATGCCGTGCTTCGCGCCTACCGCATCCCGACCACCGGCGCCCATGTGGCGGCTTCGCCGGATGAAGCGGTTGCCATCGCATGCCAGCACGGCTTCCCGGTGGATATCACACTGACTGGTGGGCCATCATCAGATGATCCCTCGGGGGCAGGCCGCACCATCCCGGCCAATACGCCGGACGCGGTGAGCGCAGCTGTCAAGGTGCTGCTGGGGGAGAGCCGGTCCCGTGACCCCGATGGCGGGGATGACGCGGTGCTGATCAAGCCGCTGCCGCTCACCCATACGACCCGGGAGGTACGGCTTGAGATCACCACCGATCCCGTGTTCGGCCCGGTTCTGGTGGTGGGGCAGGGCGGGCCGGCCGCGGACGTGCTGGGTGATCGTGCCGTTACCTTGCCGCCCCTCAATTCGACTCTGGCCTGGGAAGTCGTGCGTCGGACACGGATCGCGCGCGCGCTTGAGGTGGACCGGGACGGTATGCCCGCCGGCAACCTGGACGCCCTGATCCTTACCCTGGTCAAGCTGTCGCAACTCCTCGTCGATATCCCCGAGATCATCTCGCTGGACATCAACCCGTTGCTGGTCGACGACAAGGGCGTCTTTGCCACCGAGACCCGGATCAGGCTGGCTCCGGCCTGGGCCCATCCGGAACGGCGCCTTGCCATCCGCCCCTACCCCAAGGAACTGGAAGAAACTTTCCGGCTGCGCTCCGGCCAGGACGTGCTGCTTCGTCCGATCCGCCCGGAAGACGAGCCGGAGCATTACGAGTTCCTGTCCAAGGTGTCGCTGGAAGACATCCGGTTCCGCTTCTTCGGCCTGGTGCGCCGACTGCCCCATACCGCGATGGCTCGCCTGACCCAGATCGACTATGACCGCGAGATGGCGTTCATTGCCACCGCTCCGCGCGCCGACAGGCAGGGAACCGAGACGCTTGGCGTCGTCCGCACCATCACCGATCCCAACAACGAACTGGCCGAGTATGCCATCCTGGTGCGCTCCGACCTCAAGGGGCAGACGCTGGGCTGGAAGCTGATGGAAAAGATGATCGCCTACTGCCGCAGCCGCGGCACCCGCCAGATCGTGGGTCAGGTGCTGCGCGACAACAACCGCATGCTGCGCTTGGTGGAAAGCCTGGGGTTCACCGCCCGCCCTATCCCGGGGGAGGACGTCATGGAAGTCGTGCTGCAGCTGTGACGGGAAGCGGCCGCTGCCGACAGCGCTTATGCGAACAGGCGGGACGGTGCGCGGCTGTCTAGCCGGCCGAAGCCCAGCCGCCGGGCCGTTTCGAAGGCTTCCGACAGTTCCCCGGCGGTGGGGCGCCTGGCCAGTTCGGCATGGGCAGCGGCCCGGTAGCAGGGTCGATACTGGTCCATGATATTGAGGTAGGTGTTGAGGGAGATGTCTTCGGCAAGGAACTTCAAGGTTTCGGCTGTCCCGGCGAGGCCGTTGGGCAGAACCAGGTGGCGCACCAGCAGCCCGCGCACGGCGACGCCGTGATCGTCCAGGACGAGATCCCCGACCTGCCGATGCATTTCCTTGACCGCTGCCCGGTTGACCCGGGCGTAGTCGTGCACCTTGGAATGCTTGCGGGCGATATCGGGGTCCGCGTACTTCACGTCCGGCATGTAGATGTCGATCACGCCGTCCAGCAGCGCCAGCGCCTCCGGACTGTCGAAGCCGCTGCTGTTGTAGACCAAGGGTAGTCTCAGTCCCCGGTCGGCGGCGATCGGCAGGGCCTGAAGGACCTGCGCCACGACATGGCTCGGACTGACCATGTTGATATTGTGGCAGCCTTGGCGCTGCAGCGACAGCATGAGATCGGCGAGTTCATCGGCACTGACCTCGCGTCCGTCGCCCTGCCAGCTGATTTCCCAATTCTGGCAATAGATGCAGCGCATGTTGCACCAGGCGAAGAAGATGGTGCCGGAACCGCGGCTGCCGCTGATCGGGTCTTCCTCCCCGAAATGGGGGCCCGCGGAAGCTACCTCTGCCCGGACACTGGTGCGGCAGGCGGCGCCGGCGACGCTGGCCTGTCGGTCGACCCGGCAATAGCGGGCGCACAGGTCGCAGTGGCTGAGATGCGCCGCCGCCGCATGGGCCCGCTCAACCAGGCCGCCGGCTGCGTGCAGAAGCAGGTAGCGGGGAGCCGTGTGGTCACTCATGTCGTCCTCCGATGGACCTCGTCATTTGCTTTCCGCCTCGAACGTGCCGTCCCAGCCGGCGGGTGGCGGGTTTGCCTGGTACCGGTCAAGGCGACGCTCATAGACGTCGTAGAGCCCGCCGAGGGTGAAGCCGTTGACCCGGTCGCGGCACGCCGAAAGCGCCGTCCGGGCATCGACCCAGGCGGCCGCCCGGAACGCGGCCAGCATGCGCCCGTGTGCCGCCACCAGCACGACGAACTCGTTGCCGGCCGCGACATCCTCGTCGCCCAGTACAGTGTAGATTCGCACAGCTTCCTGCCGTCCCTTGACCCGGATCCGATCCAGTTCGAGCATAGCCAGTTGCGGGGCGAAGGAGCGGGTATTCTCGCCGACGATGATGCCGACGCCGTATGCCTTGGACTGGCCTTCCAGCCGGGACGCGAGGTTCACGTCATCGCCCAGCACGGTATAATCGAAACGCTGGTCGGAGCCCATATTGCCCACCACCACCGCACCGGAATTGACGCCGATCCCCACAGTCAACGGCGTGAAGGGCCGACCGTCCGCAGCGGCTGTCGCCGCCAACTCGCGGTTGAGCGGGCCCATCGCCGCCTGCATTTCCCACGCGGCAAGGCAGGCATGGCGGGCATGTTCCGCGTCATCCAAAGGGGCGTTCCAGAACGCCATGATGCAGTCGCCCATGTATTTGTCGACCGTGCCGCCACGGCGCATCACGATCTCGGTCAGCGGCGTCAGCAGGCGGTTGATCAGGCGGGTGAGGCCGGTCGGATCGTCCTTGTAGCTTTCAGAGAGACTGGTGAAGCCGCGCACATCGCAAAACAGGATCGACACCGTCCGGGTCTCGCCACCCAAAGCGAGCCGGCTCGGGTCTTCAGCCAAGCGCTCCACCATCGCCGGGGACAGGTAATACTGGAACGCGGTCCGCACCCGCTGCCGGCTGGCCTGTTCCCTAGTGTATCCGGCGTAGGTCAGGAAGGTGTAGAGCAACAGCATCGCAAGAATTGCATAGCTGACATCCACCAGGATCCGATGTTCGCTGAACAGCAGCCACGCCGTGCCCGCCGCTCCGGCAGCCACGCTCAGAAACAGCGCCAACGTCCATCCCGCCCCCAGCTTCGGCGCCAGCCAGATCAGCAGCAGGCCGCCGCCCAGCAGCAACGTCAGTTCGGCGCCGATCATGTAGTTGGGGCGGGCGAGGAAGGTGCCGGTGGCTGCGTTCTCGATGATCTGGGCATGGACTTCCACGCCCGGCATGGCGCGTTCCACCGGGGTCGGCCGGATGTCATGGAGGCCGAAGGCGGAGGTGCCGATCAGGGTGATCTTGCCCTTCAGCATCGCCGGATCCGCGGTGCCCGCGAGCACGTCGGCGGCGGCGACATACTTTCCGGGGTCGCGCCGAGCGAAGTAGGGCCAGATGCGGCCATGGCCGTCGGTCGGGATGACGAACCCGGGGGCCACGGCGACACCGCGAAGCCCGGCGCGATCCAGGGTAACCACCGACACCGGCCGGTCGAACGCGAGGCGGAGCAACTCCACGGCGAGCGATGGAAACAACGTTCCCGCGTGGGCGAGCACGGCCGGCACCCGGCGCACCAGTCCATCCGGTTCCGGATACAGCGATACGAAGCCGTGACCGGCCGCGGCAGCCTCGAGCATCGCCACATTGCGGATCAGTCCCGGTGCGACGATGGCCGTCGCGGACGGCTTCGGCGCATCTGTGGTCCGCCGGACCGCGACGGTGGACTTGAGCGGCGGGTTCGGTTGCGCGTGAGCGGCGATGGGCTGCGCCACCCGCCCGAGCACGACCCGACGACCGCCAATGGCCGTGGCGAACACCGCATCATTGCTCGGGAGGCTGAGCAATAGGCGTCGTGTCTCGCTGTCCAACCCCTGCAGCATGCCGGCCAAGGTTGCCGGATTGACCCGGTCCGGCTCCGGAAACACCATGTCGAACCCGACCACCACCGCACCGGCGGCGAACAGCGCCTCAACCAAGTCCGCCAGCACAGTGCGCGGCCACGGCCATTGCCCCAGCCTGGCCAGACTGGCCTCGTCGATGTCGACAATGGTGACCGGGCGTACCGTTACGATGCGCGGGCGGATATCCTGGAACAGGTCGAACACCTTGACCCGAAGGATCTCCACCGGTCGCGGTTCGGCAGCGTAGACAGCCATCATGAGCATCAGGAGCCCGAGCGCCGCCAGGCGATCCAGGCCGAAGCGGCGGAGCGGTGAAAGTATCCGCCGGCGGCCGCTGGCCAGCCCGGCCGGCGCCATCCGGGAGGTGGAGGGGGGCGGCATCAGTGACCGTCGCCGGACGCCCCCAGGGCGACCGCCGGAACGACTCCCGGGCCGTGGGCCAACCGGGTGAGCGCCGTGGTGGTTTCACTACTCATGCTGGAGAAAATCCTCGAACAACAGTATAAGATGCGGCCATGAACCCGTCGTCGTCCCGTGCCTGGCTCCGTCCCTTTCTCGCGTCGCTGGCGCCGACGTTCCGCGAGGTGCTGCTGATCTCGCTGTTCATCAACCTGGCGGCGCTGGCGGTGCCGGTGTTCGTCCTGCAGGTGTATGACCGGGTCGTGTTCCATGCGGGTCTCAGTACCCTCCAGGGTCTGGTCATCGGCATGACTGTTGTCCTGGTGTTCGATTATGTCCTGCGCCAGGGGCGCGCCCGCATCATGCAGACCGTGGCCGCCCGTGCCGATATCACCGTGGGGCGCCGGCTGTTCGACAAGCTCACGGCCTTGTCCTTGCGCGTTCTTGAACGTCAGCCGATGGCCTCGTGGCAGCAGTTGTTTCGCGATGCCGACGTGGTGCGCAACACCGTGTCCGGCGCGTCGGCGATTCTGATCACCGATCTGCCGTTCGTCATCCTGTTTCTTGGCTTGGCTTTCCTGATCGCCCCGCCGGTCGCCTGGATCCTGCTGCTGGTCCTGCCGCTGTTCGTTCTGGTGGCATGGCGGTCGGGCCAGGTGATGGCCGTGGCCAACCGCGCCGAGCGTGATGCCACGGTCTCCCGCGATCGCTTGGTGGCGGAAATGATTGCCGGGCGGACCACCATCAAGGCACTGGCGCTGGACCGTTCGCTCCGTCCCGTGTGGGAAGATCGCCATGCCGAGACCATTGAACGGGCCATCGGTCGCGGCGCCCGGATGGATGGCTATTGCAACCTCGGCACCACGCTCACCATGCTGACGACGGTGGCCCTCACCAGCGCCGGCGCCGTCGCCATCATCCATCACCAGATGACCATCGGCGCTCTGATCGCAGTCAACATCCTGGCCGGCCGGCTGGTCGGTCCGCTGACCCAACTGGTGGGGATGTGGCGCACCTATGCCGCCTTCGGCGATGCCGTTGACCGCCTGGGCCGCACCTTCGCCCTGCCTTCGGACCGGCAGGAAAGCACCATCACCCTCGACCGTCCGGCCGGAAAGATCGTCGTTGAGGGCGTCACCTTTCGCTATGCCCCGGAAACGAGGCCGGCCATCGACGGCATCAGCGTGACCATCGACACGCCCGGGATGACGGCCCTGGTGGGGGCCAACGGCAGCGGCAAGACCACCCTGCTCAAGCTGATGCAGGCCTTGTATGAGCCGGACCAGGGCCGGGTGCTGCTGGATGGGCTCGACATCGCTCAGCTGTCGCGATCGCAACTGGCGGGCTGGATCGGCTACGTGCCGCAGGAATGCGTCCTGTTCGCCGGCAGCCTCAAGGACAACATCGCCCATCGCCATGCCGGCGCCGACGATACCGAGGTGATCGCGGCTGCGCAGGCCGCCGATGCCCACGGCTTCATCGTCGATCTGCCGGACGGCTACGCCACCGACGTGGGCGAGGCCGGGATGCGGTTCTCGGCCGGGCAGCGCCAGCGTATCGCCATTGCGCGGGCGTTGTTGGGCGATCCGCCGGTGCTGCTGCTGGACGAACCGTCGGCCAACCTGGACCGACAGGCGGAGTACGAGCTGAGACGCACCCTGGCCCGGCTGGCGAGTGAGCGTACCGTGGTCGTCGTCACCCATAGTCCGGTCCTGCTGTCGGCGTGCACCGGCCTGATCGCTCTGGACGCCGGAACGGTGGCCGCAGCCGGGCCGGCGCAGGCGATCCTGCCTCGCCTGTTCGGCGGCGGGCGCACGGATGTCCGACCCGGCTCCTCGCCGGCAGCGGCGCCGGCTGCGTCGTCGGCGGCGGCGCCGGCAAGCGCTGCGGCTGCGTCGGGCGTGGCACCGGGCGTGGCACCGGGTGCGCCAACCCTGGCGCCGGCGCAGCGTGTGGAGACGGCGTCGTGAACCGACTGGACCGAATTCTGATCGATCATCCGCTGCCCACTTGGCGCCCGGTGGTGTGGGGCGCCATGGCGTTCTTAGCCGCGTTCCTGGTCTGGGCTGTCTTCGCGGAACTGGATCAGGTGGCGGTGGCCCCGGGCGAGGTGATCCCGCAGAGCCGGGTCAAGGTTGTGCAGCATCTGGAGGGCGGCATCATCGAGGCGATCCATGTCCGCGAGGGCGACCAGGTTCGCGCCGGACAGCCGTTGGTGCAGCTGGAACTGGGCGCGGCCAGCCTCAACCGCGATGAACTCACGGCGCGGTTCGATGGCGAGCGGCTGCGGCGTGCCCGCCTGGCGGCAGAAGTGGGCGGGCTGGAGCTGGTGCTGCCGGTTGATGCCGCGGCGCGACAGCCGGAGCTGGCGCAATCGGAAACCGATGCCTTCGATGCGCGCCGCCGGGAACTGGCCGCGGCTGAAAGCGTTCTCGCGGCCCAGATTGCCCAAAGGGAGCTTCAGGTCCAGGAACTGGAGGCCCGCCGGCGCACCACCGCCAGCAATCTGGAACTGGCCCGCGAGCGCCTGGCCCTGTCCGGCTCACTACTGTCCCGCGGGCTGACCGCACGGGTCGAGCACCTGCAGCTGCGTGCGGAGGTGGAGAGCCTCGAAGGCGAACGGGACGTGCTGGAGCCGGCGATACCGCGGGCCCGGGCCGCGGTAACCGAGGCAAGGGAAAAGCTTCGGGAAACGCGGACGCGCTTCCGTCGCGAAGCGCAGGAGCAACTGGCCGCGGCCGATCAGAACATCGCCCGGCTGCGCGAAGTGCTTGCCCAGGCCACCCGCCAGGACGTTCGCGCCGAAGTGCGGAGTCCCATCGACGGTATCGTCAAGAACATCCGCTATGCCACCATCGGCGGGGTCGTCGCGCCGGGCGAGCCGATCATGGAGATCGTGCCCACCGCCGACCGTCTGGTGGTGGAGGCGAAGCTGAGCCCCACCGACCGCGGCTATGTCGCCGAGGGGCAGCGGGCAGTGGTAAAGGTCTCTGCCTACGACTTCGTGCGCTATGGCGGACTCGATGGGACCGTAGTGACGGTGGCACCCGATTCCAGCTTGGACCGCAGCGGCATGCCGTCGTTCCGGCTGATCGTGGAGACCGACAAGACGCACCTCGGCGACAGCGAGGGGTCGCTCCCGATCACGCCGGGGATGCAGGCGACGGTGGACGTACACACCGGCACCGGCAGCGTGCTTCGCTACCTCATCCGGCCGGTCCTGAAGCTGCGCGACGAGGCGTTCCGCGAACGCTGACCGGGCTCCGGTTGGCGGTCTGTTCCTCGGACACCTCAGGCGATGGGCATCTGCATGCCTTCCCGGGCGACGATGACCTGATCCCACGCTGCCAACGCCTCGGCGGCCAGCGCATCCATGAACGTGTCATCGTGGTCCGGTTCGTGGTGGAACATCGCCATCCGCCTGACCCCGGCGAGGCGGCACAGGCGCACCCCCTCGGTCCAGGTCGAATGTCCCCAGCCGGCATGAGCCGGGAATTCCGCCTCGGTAAAAGTGCTGTCATAGATCACCAGATCGGCCCCCTCGATGAGTTGGAGGACGTTGGAATCGGCCTGCCCGGGGACGTGCTCCGTGTCGGTGACATAGCATATGGCCTTGCCGGCATGTTCGATCCGGTACCCGGTGGCGCCGTTCGGATGGTTGAGCGGCGCGGAGCGCACCAGGACGTCGGGGAACGGGCGAAACGACTCGCCGGCTTCGAAGTCGACGAACTCCACGATCGCTTTCATCGCCCTCAACGGCACCGGAAACATCGGCTCCCCCATCTGTAGGGAAAGCGCGTGCTCCACGCCGCCCCGGCCCTTGAGATGGCCGGCCATGACATGCAGGTGGCCTTTGGGATTGAACGCCGGTCGAAAGAACGGAAAGCCATCAATGTGGTCCCAGTGGGTATGGGACAACAGCAGATGTGTGGTCTTGATGTCAGATTTTGTGAATTCCTTGCCAAGGCCGCGAATACCGGTTCCCGCATCCAGAATCAAGCGACGGTCCCCAACGGCCACCTCGACGCAAGAGGTGTTGCCGCCGTAGCGGACATGCAGCGGCGATGGGCAAGCGATACTGCCGCGAACTCCCCAAAACCGTACGAAAAACATCACGGGCCCTTTCGGCTTGGGCGGTCTCGTTGTGCGCTGGCAGCTGGCAAAGGTTCGCAGCTGCCCATCCCGGCGCGGGCCCGGATGACGACAGGGTGTTTGTCAATCCGAACCCTCAGGCATGTACGGTAATGGGGGTGCCCACGACCAGCCCCAAACGGTCGACGGCGCGCCCGCCATTGACCGCGATCTCCGCCAAGCCGTTGGCGTTGTCATACCAGAAACCAGTGCCGGGCGGCACCGCACTGAACGTTTCCGCGCGAACCAGGGTGTGGCCGCCGGCGGTCAGCCGGGCATCGGTGGGGACATGGCTCGCCCGCAGTCCCGTCATCGCGTTGCCGTAGACGTCCACATAAATGATTTCACTCAGGTCGTCCGGCCAGGTCGGCTCGCGGATCTCATCAATGGGACCCTCGCGGCCCAGTGGAACCTGATCGTGGGCCAGCCGGGCCGCCACCGGCGCGAACAGATCGCGGCCGTGGAAGGTCGGCGTCAGGCGGGGAGGGCGCCAGGTGATGTGCCACCACCGGGCCGGTTGCGACGACCGGCGGATCACCAGTTCGAACAGTCCGTTGGCCGGGCCGACGAACCAGCGACCGTCGGCGGCGACGATGCACGGTCGCCGCGCACCACCCACACCGGGATCGACGACGCACAGAAAAATCGTGCCCGGCGGAAATTCCGTCGCATAGGCGGCGAGAAGATAGGCGGCGCGCCGCGGGTCGAGCGCCGGTGCGTCGGCGAACAGATCGATCACATCGATGTGCGGCGCCTCGCGGCGCAGCACCGCCTTCACTTGGCCGCTATAGGGGCCAGTCAGACCAAAGTCCGTGAACAGAACGATCATCAGGAACGGCTCACCGCGGCATACGCACCCACCCGGCCATGTCTGGCAGAGGGCAGGGTGGGCTGGTACGCCTCACGGTCGGATAGATCTCCGGCCCCTCGCTCAGGCCGGGACCGCTTGTGCCGGCATCAACGCTGCCGACACCGCCTTCCGCACCTTGTCGAGAGCGCGGGCTTCGAGCTGACGCACCCGCTCCCGGCTGATGCCGTAGACGGTGCCCAGTTCTTCCAGCGTCTTCGGCTCTTCGGAGAGCCAGCGCTCGGCCAGGATACGACGCTCCCGCTCCGGCAGGGTGTTCATCGCATCGTGCACCAGCGTGCGGCGGAACCGGCTCTCTTCGCCATCGGCGGTGAGATTTTCCGGCGACGGGGCTTCGTCCACCAGCGCGTCCTGGAACTCGGCGCCCTCGTCGTTTTCCCGGTTCATTGGGGCGTTCAGCGACAGATCGCGAACGGACAAGCGGCGATTCATCTCCAGCACGTCGTTCTCGGAGACGGACATTTCGCGCGCCAACTCTTCCGCCTGCTCCGGCGAAAGCTCGCCGTTGTCCACGATGTTGAGCTGGCGCTTGATCCGGCGCAGGCTGAAGAAAAGCTTCTTCTGCGTGGCGAGCGTGCCCATTTTCACCATCGACCACGAGCGCAGAATGTATTCGGTGATTGCCGCCCGAATCCACCACATGGCGTAGGTCGCCAAGCGGAAGCCGCGCTCGGGTTCGAACTTCTTGACGGCCTTCATCAGCCCGATGTTCCCTTCGGAAATCAGATCCGATACCGGCACGCCGTAGCCGCGATAGCCCATGGCAATCTTGGCAACGAGGCGCAAGTGGCTGGTCACCAAGTGGTGTGCGGCCTCGACGTCACCGGCGTGCCGCCAGCGCATGGCGTAATCCTGTTCCTCCGTCTCGGTGAGCACGGGGAACGCCCAGATCTGACGGAAGTAGTGGGACAACCCCCCTTCCATCGGAACTGCAGGAACCCTGAATTTTGTCATCTCACATCATCTCCCTGATCGTATGCCCATTGATGTCCCGCGGCTCGAAGACGAGCCCGCAGACATCCTGCTGCGCATTTCTGTAACGTTATTGGGCCGAGGAAAACTGCGTGCCGCCGAAAACGGGACGTGCTGCCCCTGGCAACCGCAGCATTTACTATTCCTGGGACCCCCCCGAGAGGCAGTCCGGTCCAGGTGCCCACGTTACAGTCGAGCGCTCCCGCCCACGACCCATTGTCGGCGCCGCGGACATTGAACCACGTACAACATAGTAACGTTCGCCGTTTGCGTCAACTGGCTTGCGGCGCCTCGCGCCTTCGTTGCGGCGCCGGTCGGAGATGCCTATCTCCTTGCCGCGGTGCCAACCATCGTTGTTCCGGTAGGCCGCGCTGGCGCAACGACGCGTGTCAATAAGAGAACGTTCCGGTTCAGGAGGAGTTCCCGATCGTGCTTCGATATCTTGCCACAATCCTGACGGCCGCGGTGTTCGCTGCGCTGGCCATGGTCACTCCGATCGTGCCCATCGCCGCTGCAACGACAGCGGCGGCCGAGGATGTGGTCACTGAGTTCCATGACCGCTTGATCGAGGTCTGGCAGCAAAGCGAGGTCCTGACTCCGCAGCAACGCTATGAGCGCCTGGAACCGGCGGTCACGGCGGCTTTCGACCTGACGAGTATGATCAGGGTGGCGTCCGGGGCCGCCTGGGCCCGCGCTACCGAGGCTGAGCGCGATCGCTTGCAGGAATCGTTCACACGCTTCACTGTCGCCAATTACGTCGATCGGTTTACCGGCTACGCGGGTCAACGATTCGAGGTCGTCGCGGTCAAGGCGGGCCCGCGGGACCTGATCACCGTAGAGGCCCGGATCGTCCGGCCACGCCACGCCAGTGTGCCGCTCTCCTATGTGTTGTCGACCGACGGCGTCCGGCCTCAAGTGGTCGACGTGATCTTCAAGGGTGTGAGCGAAGTCGCGGTCAGGCGATCGGATTTTCGCACCGTGCTGCGCCAGGGCGGCCCGGACGGGTTGGCCGAGCGACTGAACGAGCAGGCCACTGCTCTTCTGGAACGTGCGACCCCAGGGCGCACCTGACCCCAAGCAGGGCGGGCAGCGGCGCTTCTACAGACGGGTTGGGTTGGGAGCGTCGCCATAAACCTCGGCCGGGTCGAACACCTTGCTTTCTTCCCGGAACGCGAGTTTGACCGGTGTTGCCGCCGCGCCTTCGCCCACCGGCACCGCGCGATAGAAGCAGGAGCGGTAACCCACGTGGCAACTGGCATCCCCTTCAACCCGGACCCGCAGCCAAACCGCGTCTTGATCATCGTCGATACGCATCTCCACGACCTTCTGGATCAGGCCGCTGGTCGCACCCTTGTGCCACAGGCATTCGCGGCTGCGGCTCCAGTAAACCGCCTCGCCACGGCGGATGGTCTGTTCCAGCGCTTCCGCGTTCATGTAGGCATGCATCAGCACGTCGCCGGTGTCCGCATCGGTGGTCACCACGGGGATCAGGCCATCGGAATCGAACCGGGGAGCGAGCTCGTCCCCTTCCTCGACCTGGGCTACGCTGACGCGTCGGGCAAACATGGACTGGCAACCTCCGCACTGCGATGATAGAAAAGCCGGAGCGTGACGGGAGGACACCGCCGCGCCTGCGAATTCACATAGCCTGGAAGCCGGCCCGGACGCAACCCGGTCACGTTTACCTCGACTTGGTCGCACCGTGTCCCATATCGGTTCTGTCCGTCGGCAAGCCAAAGATCGGCAGACACATGGTTCGGTGCCCATGGCACCCCGGAGGTAGAGGATTTGAGCGATGGCGGTCCCCAAGAGAAAAGTCACCCCGTCCCGCCGAGGTCAACGGCGGTCTCATGACGGCCTGAAGAAGCCCACGTATATCGAGGACAAGGCCTCAGGCGAACTGCGCCGTCCGCACCACATCGATCCGTCGAGCGGGATGTACCGCGGCCGCCAGATCGTCGAGCCGAAATAGTCGCGCCGGCACGCGCGGCCGTGTCGACGCCGAAGCGGCCGACGCCTCCCCCCGCAGGGCCCGGCTTGGCGCCTGACAAGTCGGGCCCGGTGTGGCGGTAACCAGCCTTTTCCCCACGCTCATCACTTGATCATAAGGCCGCCATGCACGAGGCAGGTCGCCTGTTCCACACGCTCCTGCGGCGCGGAACGGACTTCAGTCGCCGGTTCGCACTGCTGGTGGTGGCGCTGGCGTTGCTCTTGGCCGGTGCCGCCGGGGCGTATTTCGTGCGCAACTTCAGCGTGTCGACCCAGACCGAGGACATGCTGTCGCCGGAACTCCCGTTCCGGCAGCGGGCGCAGGAGTTAAGCCAGCAGTTTCCGGAGCGTGCCAACAACATCCTGATCGTGGTGGAAGGGCGCACGCCCGATCTGGCCGACCGGGCCGCGTGGGCGCTGGCCGCCAATCTTCGCCTGAAATCTTGGCGGTTCCCTTATGTCCTGTATCTGGAAGGGCATCCGTTCTTTGCGCGCAACGGCCTGCTGTTTCTCGGCACCGAGCGCCTCTACGATCTGAGCGACCGCTTGGCGGAAGCGCAGCCGTTCATCGGCGGGCTGTGGCGCGACCCAAGTTTGCGCGGTCTTTACGCCATGCTGGAGCTGGTTGCCACCGAAGCCGCGGGCAACGATGCCGCGCTCCAGATCGTGCCGATTTTCGACGCCATCGCCGATGTCGCCGAGGCCCAGGCCCTGGGCCAGCCCATGCAGCTCTCCTGGCAGCAGGTGATGCGGGGCGATGGCGAAGCGGAACGGGTGCGCCGCTTCGTCGTGGTCCAGCCCGCACTGGACGGTGACGGCCTGCGTCCGGCGCGCGCGGCGATCGAGGCCATTCGGAGCACGGCCGCCGACCTCAATCTCGATGCCGAGCACGGCGTTACTGTCCGGCTCACCGGCCCGGTGGCGCTCAGCTTCGATGAGCTGGGCTCGGTTCAGCTCGGCATGGGCATCGCCGGTGTGGTCTCGCTCACCGCGGTGGTGGTCCTGCTCGTCGCTTGTTTCCGCTCGCCTCGCCAGACCCTCGCCTGCCTGCTCACGCTGATCATCGGCCTCGTGTGGACAGGCGCGTTCGCCGTGGCCACGGTCGGCTCGTTGAACCTGATCTCGGTGGCGTTCGCGGTCCTGTTCATCGGCCTGGGCGTCGATTTCGGCATCCATTACGCCCTCCGCTACCGCGAGTGCCGGGAACATCTGCCGGATCATGCGCACGGCTTGCGGGACGCGGCGGCCAGCGTGGGCCCGGCGCTGGCGCTGACTGCCGTTGCCGCCGCCATCGGCTTCTATGCGTTCCTTCCGACCCCGTACCTGGGCCTGGCCGAACTGGGTCTGATCGCTGGTTCCGGCATGGTCATCGCCCTGTTGGCGACCTTCTTCGTTCTGCCCGCCCTGATCACCTTGATCGAGCCAAGGTTTCGGCGCCCCGTTCCTTGGGGCGGCACGCATCGCGCCGCCCTTGCCGGTTGGCTGCGCGGAAAGGCGCACTGGGTCGTGGCCGTGGGTGGGCTGTTGGCGCTGCTGGGGGTGGCCCTGACGCCGCTCGCACGATTCGACTTCGACCCGCTCCGCCTGAAGGATCCCGATAGCGAATCGGTGGCGACGCTGCTGGACATCATCGCCGACGATCCCGGCCTCGCTTACGCCGTCACGGTGCTGGTCGACGACGTTGCGGCTGCGGCCGAGCTGGCCGAACAAGCCGAGGCCCTGCCCGAGGTCGACTCCACCCGGACCATCCTCAGCTTCGTGCCGTCCGACCAGGCGGAGAAACTGGCCGTCATCGATGACCTTGCCCTGTTTCTGGAGCCGTCGCTCACCGCAGAGCAGGAACCGGCGCCGACGATGACCGAGATTTTTGAAGCCTACGCGGGTCTGAACGATGCGCTGCGCGACTTGGCCCTCGGGAACGGCGCGGCGCTGATCCGCGCGGCGGGGCGGCTCGACGTCGCTCTGGATGCGCCGATGCGGGCAAGCGTGCTCAACCCGGACGTTCTGGAAGATCTGCGCTTGCGGCTGCTCGGCGGGCTGCCGGCCGAAATCATGGCTCTGCGGGAATCGCTCCGGGCGGAGCCGGTCACCCTGGAATCGCTGCCGGAAGCGTTGCGAAGGCTGTGGCTGGCGCCGGACGGTCGGGCCCGGGTGGAAATCTATCCCCGTGACACGCTGCACGAAGACCCGGCCGCGATCGGCAGGTTCGTGGCGGCCGTGCGCACAATCGCGCCGGAGGCATCGGGCCCGCCGGTCACGATCTACGAGGCCGGGCGCACCGTGGTCCGTTCGTTCATCGTGGCCGGCGTGATCGCCGCCGTTGCCATCTCCGTGCTGCTGCTGGTGCTGCTGCGCAGTGTCACCTACACCGCAGTCGTGTTTGTGCCGCTGCTGCTGGCCGGATTGCTCACCATCGGGATCACGGTGCTCATCGGACTGCCGTTCAACTTCGCCAACGTCATCGTGCTCCCGCTTCTGTTCGGCCTGGGCGTCGCCGGCAGCCTGCACTTCGTGCTCCGCGACCGGCACGGTGGGAGCGAGACCGGCGCGCTCAGCACCAGCACACCGCGCGCGGTGACGTTCAGTGCCTTGACCACCATGGCCTCGTTCGGCAGCCTGGTTCTCTCCGAACATCCGGGTACGGCGAGCATGGGCTTGCTGCTGACCATCGCGATCACCGCGACCTTGATCAGCACGCTGGTGGTCCTTCCCGCCGTCCTGACTTTGCTCAGGCCCATGTTGCACCCGACCAAAGCCGTCGCCTCGGGGCATGTGCCGTGATGCAATCGGGTCGGCTCTCGGCAAGGCTTTGGCGGTCGCGGTCGCAACGGGCGACACCAGACCGGGCGAATGCCGGGGACTTCGTTGCCATGGTTCCCCTTTTACCGGCGACCATGGTTGCTTATGTTGCAACGCGTTGCCGAAACGTCGGCCGAGAGATCCGGTCGCTGCAAGGAGGATTCCCGCAATCATGACCGACCAACGGCACCTGCGCGTGGTACTGGCCAAGCCCCGGGGTTTTTGCGCCGGGGTGGAGCGTGCGATCGAGATCGTCGAGCGTGCGCTGGAGATTTATGGCCCGCCCGTCTACGTCCGGCATGAAATCGTGCATAACAAGCACGTCGTGGAAACGCTCCGCTCCCAGGGTGCGATCTTCGTGGAAGAGTTGGACGAGGTTCCCGATGGTGCTGTGACCGTTTTCAGTGCCCACGGTGTCGCCGAAACAGTGGAACATGAGGCTCGACTGCGCGGTCTGCCGGTGATCGACGCCACCTGCCCGCTGGTCTCCAAAGTCCACAAAGAAGGGCAGAACCACGCCGACAAAGGCCGCGAGGTGATTCTCATCGGCCATGCCGGCCACCCGGAGGTGGAGGGGACCATGGGCCGGATCCCGGGCGGGGTCTATCTGGTTTCGACCGTGGACGAGGTTGCCGCCCTCCAGGTCCGGAACCCGTCGGCCCTGGCCTACGTCACCCAGACGACGCTCAGCGTGGATGACACCCGGGATGTGATCGCCGCCCTGCGCGCGCGCTTTCCGGCCATTGTCGGCCCCGATGTACGCGACATCTGCTACGCGACCCAGAATCGGCAACAGGCCGCCCGGGATATCGCGACGCAGGTTGACCTGCTGCTGGTGGTGGGCGCGCGCAACAGTTCCAACTCAAACCGGCTGCGGGAGATCGGCACGCAATTGGGCGTGCCCAGCTATCTGATCGATGACGCCTCGGCGCTGGAACCGGCTTGGCTGGACGGGGTTTCCTCGGTCGGCGTCACCGCCGGTGCGTCGGCGCCGGAGGAACTGGTGCAGGCGCTGATCGACCGGCTCCGCGATTTCGGCTCGGTCGAGGTGGATGAATTGTCCGGCATCGAGGAACACATGCAATTCAAGCTGCCGCGGCAGCTGCAGCGCCGCCCGGCCGAAGCGGTTTGAGGGGCGCGCAAACGGCAATCGGCCACGACGTGGCGTCACCGTGAAACACAGGCCTCACGGACACAGGAGACAGGGGACCTTGGGCATACCGTTGATCCAGCAGATTCGTGTCGGTGCGTACGTCGTGGGCAAGCGGCTTCGTGGGGTGGAGCGCTATCCCCTGGTGCTGATGCTGGAGCCGCTGTTCCGCTGCAACCTCGCCTGCCCCGGTTGCGGCAAGATCGATTACGAGGACGACATCCTGAACAAGCGGCTGAGCGTGGCGGATTGCCTCGCCGCCGTGGATGAATGCGGCGCGCCGGTGGTATCCATTCCCGGTGGCGAGCCGCTGTTGCACAAGCAGATCGATGCCGTCGTCGACGGCATCGTCGCCCGCAAGAAATTCGTCTACCTCTGCACCAACGGCCTGCTGCTGGAAAAGAAGCTGCACTTGTTCAAGCCCAGCCCGTACCTCACCTTCTCCGTCCATCTGGACGGCCTTGAGGAACAGCACGACCGCGCCGTCAACCAGCCGGGCACGTTCAAGCGAACCGTCGCCGCGATCCGCAAGGCCCGGGCCGCGGGTTTCCGGGTCAATGTGAACTGCACCCTGTTCAACGACATGAAGCCCGACGAGGTTGCCGACTTCTTCACGTTCTGCACTAACGAACTGGACGTGGAGGGAATCACCGTCTCACCGGGCTATGCCTACGAACGCGCGCCCGATCAGGCGCATTTCCTCACCCGGTCGCGCACCAAGCAGCTGTTCCGGGAGATTTTTGCCAAGCCGGGGGCGCGTCGCTGGCGCTTCAGCCAGTCCACCCTGTTCCTGGATTTCCTCACCGGCAACCAGGAGTACCGCTGCACGCCGTGGGGCAATCCCACCCGGAATATCTTCGGCTGGCAGCGGCCGTGCTACCTGCTCGGTGAAGGCTACGCCCAGTCGTTCCAGGAACTGATGGAGACCACCGATTGGGACCGCTACGGCACCGGCAACTACGAGAAATGCGCGGATTGCATGGTTCATTGCGGGTACGAGCCCACAGCGGTCGCCGACACCATCGCCAGCCCGCTTAAGGCGCTGTGGGTGTCGCTGCGGCGCCCGCGTACGCATGGGCCGATGGCCAAGGAGATCCCGCTGGACAATCAGCGTCCGGCTGAATTCGTGTTCGAGGGGCTGGTCAAGCAGCTATCCGTCCAGGCGGCGGAGGATCGGGCCCGCGCTAAGAGCGACGCAGCGTAGGGTTCGCAGCGCCTTCCGGTAATCGAACGCGAGATGCACCAGCGCTGCGCAGTCCGACGGACGGCGCAGCAGTTGGCTTAGAATCGTGAGCTTGCGCGGCCGCCCGTCTGCATCAACACTGTCTTCGAGCCAGCCGGGGACGGCGCGTTCGGCCGGATCGGCGATTGCCCGGATCACGATGATGGGGCACGCGTGGGCTGCCGCCACCCGGGCGACGGCATCGCTCTCCATGTCCACGGCAGAAGCACCGGTCCTTCGGAACAGCGCCTGCTTTTCAGCCACGGACGCGACCGGCCGGTCGGAACCGGCCAGCGGGGCGATGTGCACGGGAATGGTGCCACTTAAGGCTTCGCTGACGGCGTCTCGCCACACCCTGTCCGTTTCGAAACGGCGGTCGGCCGCGCCCATAATGACGTCAGCCAGGACGAGGGTGCCGGCCGGGCAATCGGGCGAGAGCCCGCCGGCGACGCCGAAGCTTACGATCGCGCCGCAACCGCCGGCCAGCAAGGCTTCGGCAGCGGCGGTGGCTCGGGCGGGATCGGCCCCGGCGCAGCGAAGACGACCGGGATCGACGCCGGCATGGTGAAGCAGACACCGGGATTCAGCACCGAGGCCGGTGACGAAGCCGACCGCCGCCACCCCCGTTGCCCTCGGCGACCTACAGGCCGTGTGCCACCCGGCGAGTATTGCTCTGTCGCAGGTTACGGTAGCGGGCCAGCGCCCAGAGCGGGAAATACGCGCTGTAGCCGTGGTAGCGGAGGTAGAACACCCGGGGGAAACCGACCGCGTTGAACAACCCTTCCTGCCACTTGCCCTCATCGCGAGGTGCATCGACCAGATAGGCAATGCCGCGGGCCACCTCGGGTGCGTCCACCTCGCCGGCCGCCATCAGCGCCAGCAGGGCCCATGCGGTCTGGGATGGGGTGCTGGCCTTGGTTTCGTTCCGGCGATCGGGCCAGTAGGTTGCGCAGTCCTCGCCCCAGCCGCCGTCGGCCCGCTGACGTGCCTTCAGCCATGCCACCGCCTTGCGGATGTAAGGGGCGCCCATGTCCTCGCCGGCCGCGTTCAGCGCCGCCAGCACCGACCAGGTGCCGTAGATGTAGTTGGTGCCCCAGCGTCCGAACCAGGACCCGTCCTCCTCCTGTTCGTCCTTCAGGAAGCGGATGGCGCGAGCCACTGCCGGGTGGTCGCGGTCGTACCCCCCCTGAGCCAGCATGCCGAGGCAACGGGCCGACACGTCCGCCGTCGGCGGGTCAAGCAGCGCGCCGTGATCGGCGAATGGCATGTGTTCCAGGAAATAGTGCTGGTTGTCGGCATCGAACGCGCCCCAGCCGCCGTTCTCGCTCTGCATCGCGAGAACCCACTCGACCCCGCGGTCCACCGCCTCCCGTACCGCGTCGCTGCCCACCCGCTGTAAGGCCATCACCACCACGGCGGTGTCGTCCACGTCGGGATAATGGTCGTTGCGGTACTGGAAGGCCCAGCCGCCCGGTCGCGCATCGGGCTTGCGGCTGGCCCAGTCTCCGACGACATCGAGCACCTGGGTCTTCCGCAACCAATCGGTCGCATTGCGGACGGCGTGATTGTCGGGCTCGCATCCGGCTTCCAGCAGTGTGTGCAGGGCGAGGCTGGTGTCCCACACCGGCGACAGGCAGGGCTGGCACATCGTCTCGCCACTCTCCCGCGATAACAGCCCCTGGATCGCCGCCCGTGCCGTGACGTAGTCCGGGTGGTCACGGGAATAGCCGAGCGCATCGAAGGCCATCACCGCATTGGCCATGGCGGGGAAGATGCCGCCGAGGCCATCCTCGCCGTTAAGGCGGGTCTGGACGAACGCCATGGCTCTGGCGATGGCCTTCCGCTCCAGGAATTTGGGGATCGCCGGCTCCGCCACCCGGGCCAGCCGATCCAGCACCAGCAAAACCTCCCCCAGCCAATGGCCGGTGGGGTTGGTCAGGTAATTGCGGTGCCGCTCGGGCGGGGTGACGAACAGTTCGCGAATATCGATCCCGCGCGGATTGCGCGCCCGCGGCTTAAGCGCCGCCAGGACGAACAGCGGCACCATCACGGTGCGCGACCAATACGAGACCTTGTCCAGGTGGAACGGCGCCCAGGAGGGCAGCAGCATCGCCTCCACCCGAATCACCGGCACCGCCCGCCACGGCACCTGTCCGAACAGGGCGAGAGTGATGCGGGTGAACACGTTGGCCTTGGCCGCACCGCCGTGGGCCAGGATGGCCGCCCGGGCGCGCGCCATGTGCGGCGCCTCCGGGTCGTCGCCGACCAGCTTGAGCGCGAAGTACGACTTGACCGAGGCGCTGATGTCGAGGTCGCCGCCGGGGAACAGCGGCCAGCCACCGTGATCGCCCTGGCGCGCCCGGATATAGGCGGCGAGTTCCCCTTCGGTCGCGTCGTCGATTTCGTCAAGGTAATGGTTCAGGAGGATGTATTCGGCCGGAATGGTGGTATCGGCCTCGAGATCGAACAGCCAGTGGCCGTCGGACCGCTGCCGCCGGGTCAGCCAGCCGAGGGTTTCGCCGATCACCGCATCCAGGTTCGAGGTGTTTGTCACCGACGTGTCCGTGATGGGGGCCTTGAGGCGACCCACGTATCCCATGTCCCGTCCCCTGATTCTATGCGCCACCAAAGCAGACCGGACGGTCCATGTTGGCGCGTCGGGGCTGTCACGCCGCCGTCATGCGCCTTAACCTACGCCGGACCGGCCCCGATCTGTCAAGACATTGATGTATCCGCAAGAATCACGGCGGCCGCGCGTTCCCCGGAAGCCACGCTGCCCTCGATCGTCGCGGGCAATCCGGTGTCGGTCCAGTCGCCCGCCAGCACCAGGTTCCGCCATCGCGTCCGCGCACCCGGACGCCGTGACAGGTTGGCCGGCACTTGCGCGAAGGTGGCACGGCGCTCCTTGACGATGCGCGCGACCGGCAGTTCCGTTACCGGCCGCCCCAGGGCGCGGCACACCTCGGGCCACATCCGCCGGGCGATCATCGTGGACGGCAGATCCAGAACCGCGTCTGCGGCGCTGATGGTGACCGAGGCGACGTCACCCCGGACGAAAACCCAGTGGCTGAAGCCGCCGATGAGACCGACGATGACCGGGGTTTCGGCCGCTTCGACGAGGCGGAAATGGCCGTTGACGATGGCGTTGCTGCCGACCGGAACGGTCAGGCCCGGGACTAGGTCCGCCGCAGACCATGGCGGGACGGCAAGGATCAGACGGTCATCGGACCCGATGGGGATCCGCTGGCCGTCACTGAAATGGAGTGCACTCACCCGATCGTCGACGAAGCTGAGGCCCCGGAGACGCCGATGGCGTGCGACGGCACTGCCGTTCGCGTCAAGCATGGCCAGGGCCGGATCGACGAAGGTCGCGCCCAGCCCCTCGCGCGCGATCCGTGGCCGGCACGCGGCCTCGCCACGCCCGAAGCATTGCACCAGCACCGGCCACAGCAGTGCCGCCGCCCCGACGGACGCTTCGGCGTTGATCACGGCCATTGCCAGCGGTTCCCAGAACCGGTCGAACGCCCGGCCGGTATGCCCAAGGCAGTCGGCTACGGTGGCCTCCTGGCCGGCCCGGGCCAGCCTCAGCGCCGCGAGATAGTCCGTCACCCGGGTGCCGGGCACCCGGCGGCGGTGGGACAGAAGCCACCACGGCAGTGGTCCGGCATTGGGGCGCACCGTCCAGCGCTCATCGCTGGCGCAATCCATGAAGGCGAACGCGGCCCGCGCCGGGCCCGCCAAGCCATCCTCAGCTCCGATCGCCCCCAGATAGCGGGCCACGGCCCGATTGCCGCTCAACACCAAGTGGTTGCCGTTGTCGATGCGACGGTCCAGGACCGGGTCGACATAGGAGCGACAGCGCCCGCCAGCCTGCCCCGCGGCCTCGTGCACGATCACGCGGCGCCCGGCTCGGGCCAACCACACGGCCGCGGACAGACCCGCAAGGCCGGCACCGACAACATGATTCGTCGCCATCGACACGCGCGTTACAGCACACCGTAGCGGAAGGCGACCCACAGCTTTTCCAGGCGGGGGATGCCGGCGGGTTCGGCGAACCTGTGCCAGCCGCGCCGCATCAGCCTGTCAAGGGTGCGCCGGTACACCTCCATCATCATGATGGCCGGGCGCATCTGCTGGGGATCGCACTGCGCCAGGATCGCGCCCGCGGCCTCGAAGCGCGAGCGGGCCTGCGATGCCAGCTCGCTGCACACGGCCCAGGTGCCGGGCTCCGTCAGCACGGAGGCTGCATCGTCCGTATCCGCCACTCCCTCGGCCGCCAGGCGATCCGCCGGCAGGTACAATCGGTCGCGTTCGGCATCTTCCTTCAGGTCGCGCAGAATGTTGGTGATCTGCAAGGCCTCCCCCAGCGCGGCCGCCAAGCTGTCGGCCGTGCCGTTGTCGGCACCGAAGACCCGGGCCGACAGCCGGCCAACGGCGCACGCGACCCGATCGCAGTAGAGCGCGAGTTCGCCCTGGTCGGCGATTCGCACCCGTGCCGCCGCGTCCATCTCCATGCCGGCAATGACCGCTTGGAAGTCGCCACGGTTCAGGCGGAATCGCTGAACCGGTTCGGCCAGGGCGCGGGCGATCGCCATCTGCGGCGGTTCTGCCCGCGCTTCGTAGAGCCGGGCGATATCCTGACGCCAGGCCGCCAGGCGGGTCCGCTTGATCGCGATGTCTCCGGGTTCGTCGGCGATGTCATCCACCTCCCGGCAGAAGGCATAGATCGCGAACATCGCCTGACGCTTGGCTTCGGGCAGCATGCGGATCGCCCAATAGAACGAGGTGCCGGATCGGCGCACCGCCGCATCCACCACTGCCCGGTCGTCCTTCTGCGGCGATGGCAGCATTGATCGAAGCCCGTGTCCCCCTGACGGAAAAGGCGGCATCGCAGGCCGGGTCGCCTCGTCCGCCATCATCTCAGTCCGGACCCGACGGTACCGTAGTGGCGGCCTTTCCACGTACCGCCCCGGCCTTGCCAATGGCGCCGTGCCGAATCCAGGGTCATAAGCGTAAACAGAAGCGCTGCGAAAGGCAAAAGCGTCCCCCGCCACCACGCGAGCCGGTAAAGCGCCAGCGTCGGTCGTTGCGCCCGGATCATCAGCGCCCACGCGATGCCACCCAGAACGGCGGACGGCAGCGCCCCGGTGACCACGCCATACACGAAGGCGATCGGCGGTACGAGGTAGGTGAGCGTCATGGCGACGATGGTACCGGCCAGAGCGAGGACGGAATAACCGAGTTGGGTGAACGCGGTGCGTGCCACCATCTGCCAGAGCCCGCCCAGCCCGGCATAGCGGCGGAGGCTGCGGATACGGCTGGAGAGCCCGAGCCAGATCGGCCCGTGCGCCTTGATGCGGCGGGCCAGGGCACAGTCGTCGATCAGTTCGCCCCGGACCGCGGCGATGCCGCCGATCGCCTCAAGGGCGTCGCGGTTCAGCAGCATGCAGCCGCCGGCCGCCGCCGCGGTTCGCTTGGCCGGGTTGTTGACCCAGGAAAACGGGTACAGCTTCTGGAAGAAAAACACGAACGCCGGGATCAGCAGCCGCTCCCAGAAGTGCTGTGTATGCAGTCGCACCATCACCGATACCAGCAACCGGCCTTCCGTTTCCGCCTTGTACACCAAGCGGCGGACGTTACCGGCATCATGTTCGATGTCGGCATCGGTCAGCAGCAGATAGCGGCCCTCGGGAGCGAGTTGCCGGGCATAGGCCACGCCTTGATCCAGTGCCCACATCTTGCCGACCCAGCCCGCCGGCAGCGGCTTGGCGGGCACGATGTGCACCTGCGAAAAGCCCGACGCCACCTCGGCGACGCGGTCAGCGGTGCCGTCGTCGCTGCCGTCATCCACCACGACGATGTCCAGCCGGCCCGTATAATCCTGACGCAGCAGCGATATGACAGCCCGGCCTACGGTTTCCGCCTCGTTGCGGGCCGGCATCACCACCGTCACCGGCGGGGCATGGATGAGTTGCTGTGCGCCGGACACGATCCGCTGATCGGCACGCCAGAAGCCGCCGCGGCACAAGATCAACCAAACCCAGATGGCCAGGGCCAAGCCGGCACCCACCGTGATGATCGCCGTCATGGTTGATCACTCACAGGACCGTGAATGCCGCACCGCGCACGCAACAGGCGAGGTATTCGGCCTTGGTCAGCTGGACCCGCCGGGCGAGCGGGTCCCGTCGGCGCAACCGGCGGACCAGCGCCCCGGCAATCGCCAGGATCGCCGCCGACTCCATCGCCAAGCGCCGGCTGGCGAGCCCGCTCGGCAGGGGCGCGGCCTCGGCCAGCAACGTCTCGGTATGGTCGAGGGTCCGATCAATCACCCGGCGCAAGGCCGGGGTTGTCGAGGCGCCCCCCAGGGCGGAGACGTCGGTCCCGGCTTCCTCCATCCAGTCGAGCGGCAGGTACACCCGGTCCAGAGTCCGGTAATCGTCGCCGCAATCCTGGAGGTGGTTGATCACCTGCAAAGCATTGCACAGCGCATCGCAGGGGCCGTAGCCGTGGCGGGAGCCGCCGTGCAGGTCGAGCAGGAATCGCCCCACCGGCGCCGCCGACCGGTTGCAGTAGGCGATCAGGTCATCCCACGTGCGGTAGCGGTTCTGCACCGCGTCCTGCTTGAAGGCCTCGATCAGGTCACGACAGTGCCGATCGGTGATCCCGGTCGCGGCCAGGGTGCGGCGCATGGCGTGGGCTTTGGCGAACGCCGGCTGTTCCGGGGCCACACCGGTCACGGCGGCGTCGAAGCCATCCAGACGGCGCAGCTTGTCATCGGACGCGAGGTCCGGGCTGTCGGCGATGTCGTCGATCGCCCGGGCGAATGCATAAAACACTGCCACGTGCGGGCGCACGGCCGCCGGCAGCAGCCACGATCCCACCGGGAAGTTTTCGTAGGCCGCATCCTTGCCGGACGGTGTCTCCACGCCATCAACGGCAGTGGCCCCCCGGCGGCTCGCGCCTTGGCCGCCGGGCTGCGGTCGGGCCGCAACGCTCCCGGTCACGAGGACCGGAACCGTTCCAGCATGGCGCGCATCTCGGCCAGAAGCCCCTCGATGCGCCCGCCGCTTCGCCGCACCACCGAAGCAAACTCGGACCGTTGGGTCTGGCTCATGCTCACATTCTCGACGACGACATCGATGATCTCGAAGCCTGTGTCGGTTTCGCGCAGCCGCCAGCCGACCTGCACCGGACGGGTGCCGCGCGGCTGGGAGAACTCGGTCTGCACCACCACCTCGTCGGGGAGGCCGGTGGGCGTCACCCTGCCGACGGTCATGCTTTCGCCGGTGAACCGATCGAACCGGTCGATGTAGGCGAACACGATGATATCCTCGAACAGCCGGAGGTATTCCCGGCGCTCCGCCTCGGTGGCACGCGGCCAGTGGCGGCCCAGAACGAACCGGGCGATCTCCTCCACCGCAAAATGCTCGTTCAACAGGGCACGAACTCGTTGCTCCCGCTCGCGCTCGGACAATCCCGGCTCGACCATGGCCGCGATTGCCTCATCGGCCGCGTCGCTGATGAACCGGCGCGCCGGTTCCGCTGCCGCGAGGGGTGCCTGCAGCAGGAGTAAGAGTGCAAGCACGAACGCCGCTGCCGCGGACAGGCGGAACACGAATGCGGGCTGTCTGACCATGGGAAATCCATTCTCCGGACCGGCGATGTGAACAATGCGATGATAACGATCACATGATGTAGCTGTTCACATCCCGGGCGGCAATGCGAGGCGTGCGCGGTTGTCAGTGCCGCCGGCATCTGCGACAAGGCGGCTGGACCGACGCAGCCGGGGAGGGGAGGACGATGACCCGCGACGATGTCGAGGTGCTTGAGGAGGATGTGGGCTATCAGGGCATTTTCCGGGTGGACCGGTACCGCCTGCGTCACTGCCTGTATGCCGGCGGCTGGAGTGCCCCGATGGCGCGGGAGGTGTTCGAACGCGGCCATGCCGTCGCCGTGATCCCGTTCGATCCGGTGCGCGATCGCCTTGTCCTGATCGAACAGTTCCGCGCCGGCGCCTTCGCTGCCGCCCGCACCCCCTGGTTCGCCGAGGATTTCTCGCCCTGGCTCCTGGAGGTGGTGGCCGGCATCATCGACGAGGGCGAAACCCCGGAACAGGTCGCGAAGCGGGAGACGCTGGAGGAAATCGGCTGCACCGTCCACGACCTCGTCCCGGTCTGCCGGACGCTGGCCAGCCCCGGCGCCTGCAGCGAGAGCGTCGCCATCTTCTGCGGTCGGATCGATGCGGACGAAGCGACCGCCTTCGCCGGCATGGTGCACGAACACGAAGACATCCGCGTCCTGGTAGTGAGCCCGGAGGAAGCGTTCCAGTGGCTGGATCAGGGGCGCATCGTCAACGCCACCACCCTGGTCGCCCTCCACTGGTTCCGCACCCACCACCCCCACCTCCGCGAATCATGGGGGTGAGGCGCGAACTGGCTGTGCTCAGGCGGATCGGGCTCTGGGGATTCGGGGGGCGGGGGCGAGGCCTTCGGTGGCGGATGGCGCCGGAATGTCGGCAGCATGGGTGGCGCCGCCATGGGCCTGCCACCACAATTCCAGCATCATCAGGTCCCAGATCGGTCCGGCATCGACCTTGTGGCCGGTGCGGCGATGCCGTTCGAGGATGCCTTCAATGAAATCCTTGTTCACCACCCCGCGCCGCTTGAGGGACGCCAGGCTGTCGCAGGCCAGCTGGTGCAACCGGGTCCCCGGCGCCAGCCACGGCGCGCTGGGAAGCCCGAAACCGTGCTTGCGCTTGGCGATCGTGGCCTTGGGCAGGAAGCCGCGCAGGGCCCGCTTGTAGAACGCCCGCAACTCCAGACGCTCGAGCAGCAGCCGCGGCGGAATGCCGGCGGAGAACGTCATCACCCGTGTGTCCAGCATGGGGAAGCGGACGCGGATGCCGGCCAGTTCGCACATCCGGTTGACCTTGCGCAGGTCGTTGTCGGCCATGACCACCTGCAACTCCAGTTGATGCATGCGCTGCTCCAGCGCGGCATCCTTGGGGCGGTTATAGATCTCCCGCAGGAGCTGGAGCGGATGTGTCGGGTCGGCCATCCCGGCCACGTCCGGTTCGAGGAGACCCGCTGCCGTGACAAACCGAGTCAGTTCCGATTCGAACATCCGGTCCGGCATCGGCATGGCTGCCTGGTTGACGTAACGCCGGACCTTGCGCCAGGGCATGAATCCGTCGAGCCCCTGGCTGTGGCGCACCATGGGTTCCAGGGCGCTGCGAACGGGGCGCGGCAGCAACCGGTACAGATCGAACACCTTCATCCGCTGATAGACTTGGTTGCCAGCGAACAGCTCGTCGCCACCGTCTCCGGCCAGCAGCAGGTCAATGCCGTGCTCTCGGGCGAACTTGGCACAGTGATAGACCGCGACCGCCGAGGAATTACCGAACGGTTCATCATAGGCCTCGGCGATCCGCGTGACGGAGTCGAGAACATGGTCATCGGTGACGCGGTGGACATAGTGCGTGGCGCCAAATGCCTCCGCGGCGATCCGGGCATAGCTGGTCTCGTCATACGCTTCATGGTCGAAACCGACGGTGAAGGCCTTGGCCGGTTCGGCC
>REEP01000118.1 GCA_007695045.1 Rhodospirillales bacterium
GATAGGCCTCGGCGAAGTTGCCCTCGTCGAGCGACGCCAGGGCCCTGACCGCCCGGTCGCTGCGCAAGGCGGCGCGGAACCGCGGCTCACCCCGACCGACCCGCCGCACCCTTCCGTCCGGCGCTTCGAGCGTGAAGGGGGTGCCGGGGTCTCCGATCCGGTCGAGGAAGCGGCTCAGTCGGTCGAACGGGGCCTGTGCCGCCATATCGGTTTCTCCGTCAAGACTATGCGCGTGGCGCCAACGGTCGAAGCTCAGTGGCATTCGAAGAACATGATTTTTAGCAAGACTCGACGGGCTCGTCAGGACCGAAGCCGTCGTCCCCATGAGCCAGAGTTAGGCCGAATATCTCACCAGACCCGATGGCGATGGCGGGTTTGAGGGCGTGAGCGGGGGTGGAGACGTCGGTATGTGTAGCGGCTTGAAATCATCGGCGGACGGGCGCGAGATCATCGCATTGTCGAGCGCGGATTATTTGAGACTATCCAGGTGACTGGGCTCAGATTGGCTGAGAGCCAGCGCAGGCTGTCTGCGACCAGCGCAGATTGCTGAGACCGGGCGCAATGGGATGCGACCGGGCGTGAGGACGGCCCATCAGACAAACGACCGACGTGGGAGGTGTCTGGAGATCGATCGCCGGCTCACAGTGCCGGCGAACTCGGGCGTGAAACACTATTACCTATAGTGTTGCAGGCAGTCGCGCGGGGCGCATCTGCTGCAACACGTGCGTTATGAAGCCATCTTGTGGATGATGGTCGCATCATAGGTATCGTGTTGCTCTTCGATGAAAAAAACGTGCATCTATCACAAGCGTTGATTCTATTGGCCCCATTGAGTTTGCCAAATCGGGCCGGATTTACGATGGACCTGTTGACGACAACGGCGTCGCTTGCGCAACGTGCCTGGATTTATTTGGTGACACGGCGACACTCGATCTGGTCGTACCCGGGGTCTTCATGCTGAAGCCCATGTGGTTCAACGAAGGAGAGACGCTGCTTTCCATCGCTCACACAGAAGGAAATCCGGGTAAAAGTAGCCGGCTTTAAAAAAGCCGACGCCAAGGCTGCGGCTTTCGTTCCGCAGACGAAGCAAATCTAGTGTCTCGCTTGCGAAACGCTCGGTAAGGTAGCATGGGAATGAGCGGGCGCTGAGGCCTGATCGTGCCTGCGGCGGCGTTGCGGACGGCAGCATCGTCGTATTTCGACGAAGCCCACTTTCGAATTCGCTCGATGCCCATTGGCGAGCGGGACTGATAGCCGCACGGGCACAAGGGCGCACAAAGGTCACGCCATGGACTCGCCGACAGCAGCCGAAGACAGCCACCTGCTGCTCCAATTCTGGGGCAAGGCGCGGCCGGCGCCCGCCTCTCGACACCCGGTTCATCCCTTCGTCTATCACAGCCTGGACGTGGCCGCCGTCGGCAAGGTGATGCTCGAGCGCCAGCTGGGCGTCGCGGCGCAGTGCGCCGCCCGGCTAGGGATGACGATAGACCGGACTAAGGCCTTGCTGGTTTTTCTATTGGCCTTGCACGACGTCGGAAAAATCTCATCGCCCTTCCAGCAACAAGCGCCCGAGCACTGGCCCACAGCGGCTCTGGGCCCCGCCAGTCCGACGCCACGGTTGCGACACGACGCGCTCGGCCGGTTCCGTCTGCTGGAATTGGCGGCCGGTGACGGCGTGCGAGCGCTTGCCGGTCTGCGGCCATCGAGACGCCGTCTGCTCGTGGACGCCGTGGTCGGCCACCACGGCCGGCCGTCAGAGGAACTGGACGCACTACAGGGTATCGATCGTCCATGCATGCCTTACGTGCGGCGCTTCCTCCATCTGATGGAGGCGCTGTTCACCCCTGCTGCGCCGGAGGGCGTTTCGTTAAGTGACGTGGCGGTGTTGTCCTGGCGATTGGCCGGCCTGACGGTGCTTTGCGACTGGATCGGCTCCAACGAAAGCTGGTTCCCGTACGAGCCACCGGATCACGATCCCGAGGTCTATTTCGAGAGACTGGCGCTGCCACGGGCTGCGCGGGCGGTGACGGCCGCCGGGCTCCTCCCGGCACGTACCTCGGCGGCGAGCAGCTTCGCGACACTGATCGGCACATCTCACACTCCAAGCCCCGTTCAAAACTGGTCGGAGCGCGCACCATTGCCGGAAGGACCGGTGCTCATTCTGATCGAAGACATGACCGGCAGCGGCAAGACCGAGGCCGCACTCCTGCTCGCCAAACGGCTGATGGATCGGGGATCGGTGCAGGGAATCTTCCTAGCGCTGCCGACCATGGCAACGGCGAATGGCATGTACGCGCGCCTCGCCGTGTCCTATCGCCGTCTGTTCGCGGCCGGGGAAACGCCGTCGCTTGTTCTCGCGCACAGCGCGCGCCGGCTGCACCGTCGGTTTACCGCGTCAATTGGTCCGTGCAGAATCGACGTGCTGGATTCAGGCGGCAGCCGGATACAGGCCGCACCGATCACGCCGAGCTTGGCGGCAGATAGCGAGGAGGATGCGGATCGCCTCGGCGACGATGCGGGGGCGGCGTGTGCGGCCTGGGTGGCCGATGACCGTCGTCGGACCTTCCTCGCGGACGTCGGTGTCGGCACCATCGACCAGGCTTTCCTGTCGGTGCTGCCGTCGAAATATCAATCGCTGCGCCTCTTCGGGCTGGCCGACCGCGTGCTGGTCGTCGACGAGGCCCATGCGTTCGATCCATACATGGGGGAGGAGTTGCTCGCCCTTCTCCGTTTTCAGGCGGCGCTGGGCGGCAGCGCTGTCATCCTGTCGGCGACGCTGCCGATGACGCGGCGGGGCGCCATCGTACAGGCGTTTCTGCAAGGGCTCGGCGCCGATCCCGCGACCGTGGAGAACACCGGCTATCCCCTGACGACGCTGGTCGCCGGATGCGGGATCACGGAGGAGGAACACGCGACGCGTGCCGACCTGCCACGCAATCTGGGAGTTGCACGGCTGGCCGACGAGGATGCCGCGTACGCTTACGTGGAGGCGGCACGGGCGGCCGGCGCGGGCGTCGCCTGGATCCGTAACACGGTCGACGACGTCTTCGAGGCGGCGGCGAAGCTCGAGGCGCGCGGGCACGAAGTCACCGTGTTCCACGCCCGCATGGCCATGGGCGACCGCCTCGTCCTGGAAGAGGAGGTCGTCGCGCGTTTCGGTCGGGACGGTCCCCCCGAGACCCGGCCGGGAATCCTGGTGGCGACGCAGGTGATCGAGCAGTCGCTCGATTTGGATTTCGATGCCATGGTGAGCGATCTCGCGCCCATCGATCTACTGCTCCAGCGCGCCGGCCGACTGTGGCGTCATCCGGGTCGGTTGCGCCCCGTTGCCGGACCGGAGCTGGCGGTGCTGTCACCCGAGCCGATCCTTGACGCCGGTGGCCGCTGGTACGAGGCAGTTTTCCCCCGCGCCGCCTGGGTCTATAAGGACCACGCGCTGCTGTGGTTGACGGCATGCACTCTCTTCGGCCGTGCCGCGTGGCGGATCCCCGACGACGTTCGGCAGCTCATCGAGACCGTCGATGTGGGTTTGGTCGAACGTGCGTTTCCCAGTGGTCTGGAGCGACGGGCGAACGACGCTGAGGGCGATGCGGGCGCCAGTCGCGGCCACGCCAGGGCCAACCTCCTGAAGGTCGACGAGGGCTACGCCAAGGGAGGTGCGCCCTGGGATACCGACATTCGAACCCCGACCCGTTTGGGCGAAGACACCTCGACGCTGCGACTGGCTCGGGTCGAACAGGAGAATCTGGTCCCCTGGTTTGCTGACGAAGATCCGCGCCGGGCGTGGGCGCTCTCCGAGGTGTCGGTCCGCGCGTCGCGGGCAGCGCGCGAGGTGATCCCGGAGCATCTTTGCGCCGCGGCCGGGCGTGTCCGCGCCGGCTGGTCGCGTTACGATCAACACAAACTACTCGTCGTCCTCGCAAGGAACGCTCAAGGGGGATGGGTGGGGGAGATCGAAGGCGCAGACCAAGCGATTCGGCCTTTCGAATACACCAATGAGCGTGGTATGGCATGGTGGCGATCCCGGGACTAGCTCATTGTTCCCGACCCTGTCGGGATGAACCAATGCGACCTGCGTCTTTGGAATCAAAGCGTTCCCCGCTGCGGCGGGGTCTTAGCCTCTGGATCGCTTTTGCGTTCTAAGATGCGACCTGCCTCGGAACCTTGACCTCTCTTAGCCTTCCTCACAAAATCAGAACGGCGGCACCCGACCCACGGAACTGCCGCCGTTAACTGGAACTGAAAGGAGGACGTTGATGGTCGCTCCAACCATCCGGGCGATATCTTGATCGGGCACAGGCCCGATTAGGCCAACCGTGCGCACGTTCTGCGTACGGTTGGCCTCTAACCTTTTCCACATACTTTGTCTAGTCCGCGTTTGCAGGTACGCATTGCGGCAACGGGAGACGTGTACGTGCTTTCTAGCTTCGCATTGCTTGACCAAAATTGGTTGCCCGTGCGCCGTGCGTCGGGATCGGTCGAAACCATCCGCCCGTCGGACGTAACGGCCGGACCGGCCGATGACCCGATCATCGCATTCAATTGGCCCCGCGCCGATTTCGATGCCGCAGCCCGGGAGTTCATGGTCGGGCTCCTCTCGACTGCCTGTTGGTCGAGGGTTCGAGGGGACGAGTGGGAGGCTTGGTGGTCCGAACCACCGCCGCCGGACGTTCTGCAAGACTGGTTCGCACCGCTGTCCCCGGCATTCCGCCTCGACGGTGATGGCCCCGGCTTTATGCAGGACCTGGATCCGCTGGACGACGGCAGTGTCTGTGACGTATCCGCACTGCTCATCGACGCTCCCGGGGCCAACACCATCACCCGCAACGCCGACTTGTTCGTCAAGCGCGGCCAGGTTAGGCAGTTGGGGCGCCCGGCCGCGGCCATGGCGTTGTTCACGCTCCAGACGTTTGCGCCATCCGGGGGTGCCGGGCACCGCACGTCCCTGCGGGGCGGTGGGCCGCTGACCACTATCGTTGTTCCGGACGGGTGGTCCAGAGACGCGCCACCCTCACTTTGGCGTCTCCTGTGGGCCAATGTGTTCTGGCAGAGCGATTGGCCGAACCCCTTGGACAGGCTCGATCGCGTGTTTCCCTGGCTCGCGCCAACCCGCGTCTCCAAGAGCGGAAAGCAGACGACGCCCGACGACGTGCATCCCGCCCAGGCGTTCTGGGGCATGCCGCGTCGGATCCGCCTGGACTTCGACGCCGCAACGATTAAGCAACCTTGTGATCTCACAGGCGCCACGGATGATGTCGTCGCCGCCCGCTACCGGACGAGGCCGCACGGCAACAACTACGAGGGCTGGAGCCGGGCCCATCCGCTGACCCCCTACCGGCGCGCCAAACCGGGCGCCGCCGAGTGGCTCCCCGTGCACGGCCAACCCGGGCGGCTGGCCTATCGGGACTGGCTCGGCCTCGTCGTCAATGATGCGGACGACACTCCGACGCGGGTACCGGCCGCAATCCTATCGCTGGCCCGGGCCCGGCTTCTCGACGTCGGCCACACGCCCAGCTGCCGACTGTCGGCGTCGGGATACGACATGGACAACATGAAGGCCCGTGGTTTCGTTGAGAGTCAGATGCCTCTGCACCTGTTCCCAGAGGGCGCGGTCCGGACCTATGCCGACGCCGCCGTCCGAACGCTGGTGACCGCGGCACGGCGGTCCCAGGATGCCTTGAGCGCGTACATCGGCCGTGCGCTCGCGCCTGGCAACCCGCCGGCGGCGGGCAAGGGCGATCGGCATCTCGCCACCATCCGCTTCTGGGACCAGACGGAACAATCATTCTACCGGCTCTTGGATACCCTCGCTGACGGCTTCGCGCCTCTATCGACCGACCCCGATCTCCTTGAGGAGATGGTGCCGACTCTCGTTCAACGAGTCGCCCGTGAGTGGCTGCAGGTCTTGCGCCGAGAAGCGCTCGCCATCTTCGATGATCTCGTTCGCCTCGACAGCCTCGACTTCGAAAGTCTGGAATCGCGGATCGCTGCGCGCCGCTCCCTCGTGAACACGTTCAACGGCGCCTCCAAAGCCGGGGAAGCTCTGTTCACCGGGCTTGGCCTGCCCGTCCCTGAGCGCAACCCGGCAGGCAAACGACAGATGACGGAGACCGTGTCGTGATTGAAGCCGCGAACAGCCGAAGCGTTACATGGAAGGGCCCAGACCGGGCTCGCGTGGCACGTGACTGGTGGCGAAGATTGCAGCCAAGGCGCTCGGATAGCACTGGTGTGCCCGGGGCGGGTGGCGATCGCGGTGATCCCGCCGCACTCGCGCGGCTGCGGCGCGCGTCGACCGTCGCGCAAGCAATGGCGGAGGAAGCGACGCTCGACTTGTTTCGACGCCTCGGCCTGACCCGCGCCGATGCCGACACCGCCCGCCTGCCGCGGGTCGCGGTGATCGCCATGGTCCTCGCCCACGTGCGCGATGATCGAGAGCATGACGGGGAACGGCGCCGCTCCGCGATCCAGGCCGTGGGGCGAAGGACCCTGGAGGACACGGATTCGGCGAAGATGAGCCCTCTCCGGTTCCGCCGCCTGCTCGCCTGCCGCGACGACGACGACGAGGACCTGGCGCGTGAGATGCGCCGGTTGGTGCAGCTTGCCGGTTGTGCCGTCAACGTCGGCGATCTCGCCGAATCCCTGTTCTACTGGAACGAGCGGACCCGAAACCGTTGGGCGTTCGATTATTTCGGTGCCGGCTTCGCCGCGCCCGACCATGAGCTCCAGGCTCCCAAAACGATGACCGATGCTGACTGAGGAAACGCCACCATGACGACGTTCATCCAACTCCATGCGCTCACCATCTATCCGCCCGCCAACCTCAACCGCGACGACGTTGGTCGTCCGAAGTCCGCCGTGTTCGGAGGCACGCCACGGCTCCGTATTTCCTCGCAGTCGCTCAAGCGGGCGTGGCGCACGTCGGACGTTTTCCAGCAGCAGCTTGAAGGCAACATGGGACAGCGCACGCAACGCCTGGGGGAGGTGATCCAGCGCCACCTGATGGACCGGGGACACGATGAGGCCGCGGCCCAAGCAATCGCCATCAGGGTCGCCGGCATCTTCGGCAAGCCGGAAACCGGCAGCGGCAAGAACCCCACACTCATCCGACAGCTCGCCTTCATCTCGCCAGAGGAACGGCAGGCTGCGATCGAACTTGCCGACAGGGCGGCGGCGGGAAACGCTATCGATAAGGAGAAAGCGGGCGTGCTCCGCAAGGCAGACACCGCTGTCGACATCGCGATGTTCGGCCGCATGTTGGCGGATAACCCGGACTACAATCGCGAGGCCGCCGTTCAGGTCGCCCATGCGATCACCACTCATCGGGTCGTCGTCGAGGACGACTACTATACGGCCGTCGACGACTTGAAGACCTCGGCGGAAGATGCTGGCGCGGGCTTCGTCGGCGAAGCGGGTTTCGGTGCCGGCGTCTTCTATCTCTATGCCTGCGTGGATCGCGACCTGCTCGTCCGCAACCTGAGCGGCGACCGCGATCTTGCCAACGCTGGAATCGCGGCGCTCGTGGAAGCCATGGCGACGGTCTCGCCGAAAGGTAAGCAGGCGAGTTTCGCGAGCCGCGCCCGCGCTAGCTACCTGATGGCGGAGAAGGGCGAAACCGCGCCGCGAACCCTCGCCGCAGCCTTTCTGAAGTCGACAGACGGCAGCGGCACGCAGGACCTTCTCAACACCTCCATCCACGCGCTGGAAGCGGCCCGGGATCACTTCGCTCAAGCGTACGGCGATGCGCCGGACGCCAGGGTCATGAACGCCGCGGCTGGAGAGGGCACCCTGGCTGACGTCATCGCTTTCGCCCGGAGCTGAGGCCATGCCGACGGTCTTGATGTTCACCCTGCAGGCGCCGATCGCCGCCATGGGCGACCTCGCGGTCGGCGAGCGACGTTACGGCGCCGACCGGCTGGCGAAGTCGGCCGTGCTCGGCCTGCTCGCCGCGGCACTTGGCATTGATCGCTCGGATGAACAGGTCCACGCCACGCTCGCCAGGGATTATGGCTGCGCCGTGCGGTTGGTGCGTGGGTCGTTCGCCATCGCCGACTACCACACCGTGCAGGTCCCGCCGGCGCGCAAGGGACGCCGCTGGGCGACACGCCGGGACGAGCTCGAGGAGCCCGATCTCGGCACCACGGTCACGCAGCGCGAATACCGAGGCGATGTGCATTCGGTTGTGGCGCTGTGGGGGAGGTCCGGCGAGCCTCTGCGTTTTTCCCTCAGCGCTCTTGAACGCGCGCTGCGGACGCCTGTGTTCACGCTGTATTTCGGCCGCAAGAGCTGCCCGCTCGGTCGGCCGCCGTTTCCCATGGTGCTGGACGCGGCGACGCTGGCTGACGCTTTCGCTGCGTACGAAAGCGCCGACAAAGCCAAGCGCCTCGGCCGTGGGGCGGCGCCCGATGGGCCGATCTACGCGGACGTCGACGCCCGAAGTTGGCTCGGCGAAGCGGTCCGCGACGACCGCATCATCAGCCGCCGCGACGCAATCCTCAGCCGTCGGCGCTGGCAGTTCGGGCTTAGGCAGGAAGTGGCGGCGGTCGCGACCGGCGGCACCTCGGGCAAGCAGGGAGGCGGTGGATGACTGCCTACTACCTGTCGCGCGCCCGGCTGCGTCGCGACCCGGACGTGGCGGCCCTCGCGCCCGTCCTCATGCCGGCGGATGACGATGCGCGTGTCCATATCGGCCACCGCTTGGTGTGGACCCTGTTCGCCGACGGCCCGGATCGTCGGCGCGACTTCCTGTGGCGGGAAGTCGCGCCGGGCGGCGCCCGACATGGCCGCGGCACGTTCTTCATCCTCTCGGAACGGCCCCCCGACGACCGGATCAGTCTGTTCGACCTGGATCCACCGAAGGCGTTCGCCCCGACCCTCTCTCCGGGTGATCGGCTCGGCTTCTCGTTGCGGGCCAATCCAGTCGTTACACGGTCGTGTGATGTCGACGGACGGCGCCGGCAGCGGCGTCACGACGTCGCCATGGACCTTCTCCGGACGCTCGACGGTGCTCGCGCCGAACGAAGGCTCGAAGCGATCACGGACGCCGGCCGTGCCTGGCTGGTGCGTCAGGGCGAGCGGAATGGTTTCCGGCTGCCGATGCCCACCGCGGTGTGTGTCGATGGATACCACCGGATGCGGCTGCCTCGCGCGAGCGCAGGGACGCGAGGTCGGCGGGGAACGGCGATCGAGTTCTCGGTGCTCGACTTCGACGGCATCCTCGAAGTGCTGGATCCCGAGGTATTTCTGCGGGGTCTGTATCGGGGCTTCGGCAAGGGCAAGGCCTTCGGCTGCGGTCTGATGCTCATCCGACGGGTGTGAGCGCATGCCGGCTCTTCCAGGTCTCACACCGCCGAAACCGATCCCCATCAAGGACCGCTCGTCGATCGTGTTCGTCGAAAAGGGACAGATCGACGTCATCGACGGGGCCTTCGTGGTGGTCGACGCCAAGGGGGTGCGGACGCACATTCCCGTCGGTGGCTTCGTTTGCATCATGCTGGAGCCGGGAACCCGGGTCAGCCATGCCGCTGTTGCTCTGGCGGCTCGTGCCGGAACCTTGCTGGTCTGGGTCGGCGAAGCGGGCGTTCGTCTCTATGCGTCGGGGCAGCCCGGCGGTGCCCGGTCTGACCGTCTGCTGTGGCAAGCAAGGCTGGCGCTCGACGAGGCCGCCCGCCTAAAGGTGGTCCGCAAGATGTTCGACTTGCGGTTCGGCGAGACCGCCCCGGAACGACGCTCTGTGGAGCAATTGCGCGGCATTGAGGGGGCCCGCGTTCGCAAGCTCTACGAGACCATCGCTCGTCAACACGGTGTGCGCTGGGACCGGAGAAACTACGACCGCCAAGATTGGCATGCAGCGGACCCGGTGAATCGCTGCCTGAGCGCCGCCACCGCCTGCCTCTACGGTATCACCGAAGGCGCCGTGCTGGCCGCCGGCTATGCCCCGGCGGTCGGCTTTCTGCATACCGGTAAGCCCTTGTCGTTCGTTTACGACATCGCTGACATCTTCAAGTTCGAGACGGTCGTACCGGCCGCCTTCCGTACCGCCGGCCGAGCGGAGAAGGGCAAACTCGGTGTTCCCCTGGAAAGTGGCGTCCGCCGCGAATGTCGCGACGTCTTTCGGCGGACCAAGCTGCTGGAACGGATCATCCCTACCATTGAGGAGGTCCTTGAAGCGGGCGGCTTGATGCGGCCGGAGGCGCCGGACGACGCCCAGCCCCTCGCCTTCGACGATCCGGAGCCGAGTGGCGATGCTGGTCATCGTGGTTGAGAATGCACCCCCGCGGCTGCGCGGCCGGCTGGCCGTCTGGCTCTTGGAGGTGCGCGCCGGAGTCTACGTCGGCAACTATTCGAGGCGGACACGGGAGCGGATCTGGCGCCAGGTAATCGAAGGAATCGAGGACGGCAACGGCGTCATCGCCTGGGCCGCGCCCAACGATGCCGGTTTCGAGTTCGAGACCTGCGGTGCCAACCGCCGCATCCCGGTGGATTTCGACGGCTTTCGCTTGGTCTCATTCCTGCCGTCGCCTGAGGATTCCACCAGCACCTGATACCCGCCGAGAACATTCGCCGAACTTCGGTGCGCTGTTTGACATTGTGAAGACGGAATGAATACAACGCCTTCCGGCAAGAGCGTTCCCCGCCCGCGCGGGGATGAACCGTTTCCCGCGCCACCCGGCCACATCGTGGCATTGCGTTCCCCGCCCGCGCGGGGATGAACCGGCGAATTTCGCGCCGAGCGGGTCAACAACATCGCGTTCCCCGCCCGCGCGGGGATGAACCGTCGATGAGCTTCTGGGCGTATTCGGGCTTGTAGCGTTCCCCGCCCGCGCGGGGATGAACCGCACATCTGCCAAATCGTAGGAACGTATGCGAAGCGTTCCCCGCCCGCGCGGGGATGAACCGGGTCGAGGATGGTGACGGCGCTAGGCAAGAAGGCGTTCCCCGCCCGCGCGGGGATGAACCGATGTGCTCTCCTGTCTCCTCGCCGACGGTTCGCGTTCCCCGCCCGCGCGGGGATGAACCGCAATGCCCCCCACAACCACAACCACAACCACAGCGTTCCCCGCCCGCGCGGGGATGAACCGCCGCAACGGTCTTCTGCATCAGAACATCCCCAGCGTTCCCCGCCCGCGCGGGGATGAACCGGCGCTGCGGGAGAAAAACTACAGACCAAACACGCGTTCCCCGCCCGCGCGGGGATGAACCGACGCACCCCGTCGGCCAGTGGATGTTGGGGGTGCGTTCCCCGCCCGCGCGGGGATGAACCGTGAGTGCGCGCGCGCGAGGCTTCGCGTACACGGCGTTCCCCGCCCGCGCGGGGATGAACCGGCTTATTGGTCATACTTCAAATTCCTTCGGTTGCGTTCCCCGCCCGCGCGGGGATGAACCGCACTTCTGGACCGATCCAGTCGGCCATGCCGAGGCGTTCCCCGCCCGCGCGGGGATGAACCGTCGTGAGGTATGGAGCGCGTGTGAGGACGCGCGCGTTCCCCGCCCGCGCGGGGATGAACCGGGAGTATTTGGGCTGAAGGAGAGGCATCAGAAGCGTTCCCCGCCCGCGCGGGGATGAACCGAGCGGCACACCGGGTTTCGGTTTCGGCCAACCGCGTTCCCCGCCCGCGCGGGGATGAACCGCAGCAGCACCCGCCGCCTTGACGTACTGGATCGCGTTCCCCGCCCGCGCGGGGATGAACCGTGGATGAAATCCGCGCCATTTGGGGGGAGTACGCGTTCCCCGCCCGCGCGGGGATGAACCGAAATGTTCCCGGACGATGCCCAGTCACGGGAGGCGTTCCCCGCCCGCGCGGGGATGAACCGGGTTAACCGCTCGCGCTGCCTGGGACTCTGACGCGTTCCCCGCCCGCGCGGGGATGAACCGGCCGCTGGATACGATCGCGCCACCAAGCGTGGGCGTTCCCCGCCCGCGCGGGGATGAACCGGACCTGGTGATCGAGCGGGCGGTGGCGGCGATGCGTTCCCCGCCCGCGCGGGGATGAACCGGACGGTACCGCGATCACCAATTTTCGGGCCGAGGCGTTCCCCGCCCGCGCGGGGATGAACCGGCCGAGTGGCCGACCATCGCCCACGGGTCTTAGCGTTCCCCGCCCGCGCGGGGATGAACCGGTCACGCTCAAGATGCGCGGCCAGGACTACGGGCGTTCCCCGCCCGCGCGGGGATGAACCGGCGTTCGCCGGCCCGTTCGGACCCACCAACACGCGTTCCCCGCCCGCGCGGGGATGAACCGTCTCGCTTACGAGGCCTCCCCGTGTCACATTGGCGTTCCCCGCCCGCGCGGGGATGAACCGGCGGCCAGGCCGTTCTGATGCGCCAAGAGCGAGCGTTCCCCGCCCGCGCGGGGATGAACCGCCGAATAACCTTCCCGGGCGTTTTTTTCAACGCGTTCCCCGCCCGCGCGGGGATGAACCGGAGTACGGCGAAAAGGTCTACGCTTGGGCCACGCGTTCCCCGCCCGCGCGGGGATGAACCGGACAAACTTACCCCGCTTTCAACCAACTCTTGGCGTTCCCCGCCCGCGCGGGGATGAACCGGCGTATGTGGAGGGCCGGCTGCCGGATGCGCAGCGTTCCCCGCCCGCGCGGGGATGAACCGCGACGAAAACTTACCGCGAGCAGGCGCACGCCGCGTTCCCCGCCCGCGCGGGGATGAACCGGGCTGCCCGGCTGGCCGGACCCCACCTTGGGCGCGTTCCCCGCCCGCGCGGGGATGAACCGTTGGGAGCCGCCGGAAAAGAAGATGCGCCACCGCGTTCCCCGCCCGCGCGGGGATGAACCGCTGGGGCGGCCGGCCGGGGGACGTGTACATCCGCGTTCCCCGCCCGCGCGGGGATGAACCGGTTCATGACTCCGAAGATTGCTGCCTTGGGTGGCGTTCCCCGCCCGCGCGGGGATGAACCGTGTCTCTTACGAGGCCTCCCCGTGTCACATTGGCGTTCCCCGCCCGCGCGGGGATGAACCGGCGGATGAGAGCGACCCGGCACTGCTGGCCAGGCGTTCCCCGCCCGCGCGGGGATGAACCGCTGGTCCTGTGCGAAAGCGCGGACGGATGGAGGCGTTCCCCGCCCGCGCGGGGATGAACCGCGCTGAGCCCAGGTCGTCACGGTATCGCGGTCGCGTTCCCCGCCCGCGCGGGGATGAACCGCGAGGCTGGCCGATGGCCGAAACCAAGGATGGGCGTTCCCCGCCCGCGCGGGGATGAACCGGCGTTGAGACATCAACGCCTTGTCGCGACTACGCGTTCCCCGCCCGCGCGGGGATGAACCGCCGTGCGAAATTGTCGGACGGTCCAGCACCTGGCGTTCCCCGCCCGCGCGGGGATGAACCGGGATCGTCCACCGGCAGCACGGTGCCGTGCAGGCGTTCCCCGCCCGCGCGGGGATGAACCGCCGTCATCCACCAAAGACTGATCAGCGACAACCAACTTGGCCGGCGTATTGCCTCAATCGAAAATGTTCCCGAACAATGGTTGTCGCGATACACAGGCCTTCGTCGGCCCTATCGACAGCGCTGCCAATTGTATCTGTGGGGCCCGCCAGCCACGCCGGTACTGCAATCATGCCTTCTACGCCAGGGCGCGGTACAGGGTGGTGCGGGACACCCCGAAGCTTCTGGCGATGTCCCTGATGCTCTCGGTCTTGGCCAGCTTGCGAGCGTAAGCGACCTGGTCGGCGGTGAGCTTGGCCGGCCGGCCACCCTGGCGGCCGCGCGCCTTGGCGGCCTCGAGGCCGGCGCGGGTGCGCTCGCGGATGAGGTCGCGCTCCA
>REEP01000001.1 GCA_007695045.1 Rhodospirillales bacterium
AGCCGGACATCACCCTGGCCCAACCGCCAGCTACACCACCTCATGGGACACGATCGCAACCGATGCGGTAAGGTCCGCCAAGCGCATGCTCAGGCTCACCTCCAAAGCAAGCCCACGCTCCTGCGTCTCCAATCGCAGCGCCGTGCCCTTGTCGGACGAGGGCGACGGCGGCTCCGTACGAAACAGGCCGTTGCGCAGGCGGCGAGCAAGCTCCCTACACTCGCGAGGTCGGCTCTTCCATTGGGGAATCGATCTGGCCTTGAAGCTGAACGAGCCAGTCGCGTTGGGGCGAGTTCGTTGCTATCGTGAATGCATGCACGCAGCCTGGAGCAACATCGAAGCCGTCGCGCGCGATTTGTGCGAGCGTCAGTTGCGAGCGGCGGGGATAGCCACGAGCGCGCTTCCAACTGCGGTCGATCGCTACTGGCACTGCGTCGCCGCCGAGATCGAGACCGGGGTGATCGACGAGCAGGGCAATCGCCTGCAGCCCCATGATGCCGACCGCGATCTCGAAGCCTATCGCGACTGGCGCCGCAGGCATCCGACCTATCGAGTGCCAGGATAAACCCGGATCGCCCTGCAACGGGAATGCCTATCCAGCGCGACACGCCCGTGCCTGGTCCCGCATGACGGCGTAGTCGCTCAGCATCCCGCCGATCGCCGATCCCGCCGGCAGGAGATCGAGCTCGTCGGCCGCGCGCGTCTGGAACTCGCGGCTATACTCGACCACGGGCGGACAGACCGCGACTACGCGCGGTTCAGAACCTGCCGTCGCGCAGGCGGTCAGCAAGCTCGCCGCGATCGCGAGGGCGGTGAACCGCGGCATCCAGCATCCGGCGCTGCACGTCATTGGCCTTCTCCATGGTTTCGAGACGTTCCGCCAGCCGCCCGGCGCGCTCGCCGGCGCGGCGGATCGACAGCAGGAACAGGAAGACGGTGAGGGCGAGGACGCCATACCGCAGCGCGGCGCGGGCCCATGGGTTGGCGGCGATTCCGCCGAGCAGCGCGCCGATCATCGCTGTCCCCGCTTCCAGTCGTCGATGCGGGCGTAGATGGCGACCGCAATGCCGGCGAGCGCCACGGCAATGAACAGCCAGCGCAGCGTGTCGAGATAGGGCACGAGCGGCAGGATAGCCGACTGCGTTTCGGCCAGGGCGTTCTGCGCCACCTCGACGCCAGCCGCGCCCACTGTGGCGACACCAGCTGCACCGCCGCCCTTCATAGTGCGGCTTTCGGCCAGCACCTCGCGCGCAGGCGGCGTCTCCACCGCAAAGGCCGCCTCGCGGACCGGGAAGCGCTCGCCCCACATGCGCGCGGGCCCGAGATCGATGTGCATGAAGCCCGAACGCGGGTAGAAGCCGAAGCCCTTGAAGCCGATCGCCCGCGCCGCCTCTTCGAAGGCGACCGGGTCGTGGTTCGTCATGGCGATGTCGAAGGCCGTGCCGTCGAGGTGTTTGGAGCGCGGCGCTCCGCCGACAGCGCGGTTGTGCGTCGGGCTGCGGTAGGCCGAGCGGACGATCAACGGCTTGCCCAGCCGGTCGCGAAGGGCTTGGAGCTTGTCGAGCGCCTCCTCGTGGATGCGCAAGCTACCGGTGCCGCGGCAGGCGATCTCGGCGGGCGAGAAGTTCTTCCAGCGCCAGCGGACCGCTGGCACGTCACGCCAGTGGTTGAAGTAGCTCGTCGTCATGGGTGGTCTCCGGGTACAAAAAAACCCGCCGAGCGGCGGGCTGGTGGGTGGACGATCGGAAGCGCCGGTCAGGGGCCGTCGCCGAACAGCTTCAGCTTGATGGCGATGCCGGCGAGGAGCGCGAGCAGGATGCCGGTGGTGATCAGGCGCACCGCCGTCTGGACCGCGGTGCGCCTGACGAAGCGGATGCACTCGATGAGCGAGCGTAGGTCGCGGATGTCGAGGGCGGCGTCCTCGCCTTGCAGCCCGACCTCTTGCAGCGCACGGCGGGCGCCGGTCTCGGCGGCGCGTTCGAGCAACGCCTCGAACTCGTCGCTCGGCAGACTGACCAGCCTGCCGCTGTCGTATTTCTGTTCCACTGCCGTGGCCCTTCAGCCGTTGGTCAGATCACCAGCGTCCCGGCCAGCGTGATCGCGATGTCGGCGAGCGTAGCGTCGGGGCTCGCGGGCGCGATCACCTCGAGGAGGTCGCCCGGTTCGAGGACGGTCTCGCTCGCGGCGATGAAGGTGGCGGTCGAGGCGCTCGCCGCGAAGCGGATGGTGCCAATGCTCGCGCCGCTGTGCTGGACGTCGAGGTCCGTCTGTGCGGTGGCCGCGACCCCGGCCATGCCCTGGCTGCCGGCAAGATCGACCTGGAGCCGCGAGCGCCGGGTCACGACCGTGCGCAGCAGCACCTCCGAGGCCACGGGCGCGCCCGCCTTCGCGAAGGCGAAGTCCGCCGGCGGATCGGCCGCGTCCTCCGTCTCCACCACCTCGAGGGCGAACCAGGTGCGCTCCAGGCTTCGGAGCTCGCCCGAGGCGCTGACGAAGACCGCAAGCTCGAACCAGTCGCCGGCGACGACCGGGAGGACCGCGCTCGCGATGTTCCGC
>REEP01000044.1 GCA_007695045.1 Rhodospirillales bacterium
CGGCGATATCAAGGTGCGCCCAGGGCGTGTCCGCCACGAACCGCTTCAGGAACTGGGCCGCGGTGATGCTGCCACCATAGCGGTTGCCGATGTTCTTCATGTCGGCCGCGTCGGACTTGATCAGCTTATCGTAAGCCTCGCCCAACGGCATCCGCCACACCGGTTCGTTCACCTGATCGCCGGCGGCGATGAGCCGGCCTGCCAGTTCCTCGTCGTTGGAAAACAGGCCTGCGCGTTCGCGCCCCAGCGCGATCAGGATGGCGCCGGTAAGCGTGGCCAGATTGACCATGAAGCGCGGGTGGAACCGTTCCTTCGTGTACCACAACGCATCGGCAAGGACGAGACGCCCTTCCGCATCGGTATTCAGCACCTCGATGGTCTGGCCTGACATGGAGGTGACGATATCCCCAGGCCGTTGCGCTTTGCCCGAGGGCATGTTCTCGACCAGGCCGACGACGCCGACCACGTTGACCTTGGCCTTGCGCCCGGCCACCGCCGCCATCAGTCCGATCACCGTGCCGGCCCCGGCCATGTCGTATTTCATCTCTTCCATCCCGGCGGATGGCTTGATGGAGATGCCGCCCGTATCGAAGGTCACACCCTTACCGATGAAGGCCAACGGACCGGCATCGTCCGGCGCCTTTTCGCCCTTTTTTGGCTTGCCGGTGCCGTTCCACTGCATGATGACCAGCTGCGCTTCCCGCTCGCTGCCCTGCCCCACGCCCAGCAGCGCATTCATGCCGAGCTTGCGCATCTGTGCTTCGCCCAGAACCTCCACCTTGACGCCGAGCTTGGTCAGGGACTTGGCGGCTGCTGCCAGGGTCTCGGGATAGACCACGTTGCCGGGTTCCGACACCAGATCGCGGGTGAAGAAGACCCCCTCCACAACCTTCTCCCGGCTGTCATAGCGGGCTCGCGCCTGGTCCGGCTCAGAACAGGCAAGCGTCACGTGACGCAGGCCGGGTTTGTCCTCCTCCTTCTCCCGGGTGAGATATTTGGCAAAGCGGTAGGATCGAAGCGTCAGCCCCTCGGCGATCTCGGTCGCCATGTCGGCCGCTGACAGGGAACAGCCCTCGACCGGATCCACCAGCACGGTGGCCGCATCCATGCCCTCTTTGGCCAGCGCCGCGTAGATCCGTCCGCCGGCACCTTGCAGGCTCAGTGCATCCATCTCGCCAGGCTTGCCGAGCCCCAGCAGCAGCACCCGGTCCAGCCGGCTCCCACCGGGTGCCAGGACCATCAAGCTCTGGTCCTTGCGCCCCTGAAACCGGCTCGCGTCGATAGCCCGGTTCAGGGTGCCGCCAAGCTGGTCGTCAACCGCGCGCGCGGACGGCAACAGGACGCGGCCATCCAGCACACCGACGACAAGGGAACCAGTTTCCGGCACACTGAGGGGAGCGAAGGCAACTTTCATGGAGGGACCTCTCGGTTGGCGGCGATGACCGCAGGGTGACATCGACGAATGGTCCCCGATAATTAGCGGTTTGCCGCCAAATGTGAAGGCCGCGTTATGTCCGGGTGCGGCGGCGGGATGCTGGCTTGTAGCGAGGCCAACCACCCGACGGCACGTGCCCGGAGTTGATCGCTCCGGCCCGGGGCCGCGCGCCCCGCCGGTTAAAGCGCACAGCGCAATCCCGAGAGCATCGGCCTCGCCGGCGTTGCGGTGACGGCCTCAACCTTGCATCTTCGGAATCCCGTGGAGAGGCGGCGCTCCTGTGCCCTAAAAGGGTGGCCTGAAGCGACCGAGGCCGAAAGGAAAGGAGCGACCGGGCAAAGCCGATGGACTTCATCCCGCTCGCCATCCTGATCGGTGCCCTGCTGCTGATCGTCTGCGTGCTGTCCAGTCAGCTCGCCTTCCGCCTGGGCGCGCCTCTGCTTCTGGTGTTCCTGGGACTGGGGCTGCTTGTCGGCGAGGACGGCCTCGGCATCGTCTTCGACGATCTCCAGGCCGCCTACCTGATCGGCAGCGTGGCACTTGCCGTCATCCTGTTCGAAAGCGGGTTCGAGACCCCGATGCGAAGCTACCGCATCGCCGCGTGGCCGGCGATCACGGCCGCCACCTTGGGCGTGATCCTGACCGCGGCCGTGGTGGGGCTCGTGGCCCGGTGGTTGCTCGGTCTCAGCTGGCTGGAAGCATTGCTGATCGGGGCGGTGGTCAGCTCCACCGACGCCGCCGCCGTCTTCTTTTTGTTGCGCATTGGCGGGATCACGGTGCGCGAGCGGGTGCGATCGACCCTGGAGATCGAATCCGGCACCAACGATCCCATGGCGATCTTCTTGACCGTCGCCCTGGTGGAACTCATTGCCAGCGGCGCCAGCGACATTTCCTGGCCGATCTTGCTGACCTTCGCGCAGCAAATGGGCGTGGGTGCCGTCACCGGCATTATTGGCGGCCTTTTGATTCCATTCGCTTCCAACCGCCTGAACCTGGAAGCGGGCCTCTATGCGGTCCTGTCTTTGTCCTCGGCGCTCCTCATCTTCGGCGCGGCAAGCGTGGTGGACGGCAGTGGCTTCCTCGCGGTCTACATCGCCGGCCTGCTTGCCGGGAACTCCCGCATGCGGGGCACTGCGATGCTGAAGCGCTTTCATGACGGCATCACCTGGCTTGCTCAGATCATCATGTTCCTGACCTTGGGGCTGCTGGCCACGCCGAGCCAGTTCCCCGCCGTCATTCTGCCGGCCCTTATCCTGGCCGCGGTACTGATGTTCGTCGCCCGGCCGGTGGCGATCTGGTTGTGCCTGTTGCCGTACCGGTTCAGCGGCAACGAGATCACCTTCGTCGCCTGGGTGGGCTTGCGCGGCGCGGTGTCGATCCTGCTTGCCATCGTACCGGCGCTGGGGGGCCTCACGGTCGCCCAGAAGCTTTTCGACGTCGTGTTCCTGATCGTGCTGCTGTCACTTCTGGTCCAGGGCTGGACCATCCGTCCCACCGCCCGATGGCTCGGACTGATCGTGCCGCGCCGACCCGGACCGGACAACCGCATGGAGATCGAGTTGCCGGGCCAGGCGGTCTACGAACTGGTGGCCTACACCATTGCCGAGAACAGTCCGGTGAGTTCCGGCCGGCGCCTGCCGCGGTGGGCGCGTCCGGCCCTGATCGCCCGCGGCAACGAGATCCTGTCGGTGCATACCGCCCGCGGCCTCAGGGCCGGCGATCAGGTCTATTTGTTCACGACGCCGTCGCAGGTGCCGCTCTTGGACAAATTGTTCGGCCCAACCCCCGAGATCACCCAGGATGACCGCGCGTTCTTTGGCGACCTGGTTCTCAATCCCGACGTGACCATCGGCACTCTGGCGGAGACCTATGGCCTGCCGCTCTCGATCCGGCAGCGGGACATGACCCTTAAGGGATTGTTCGAACAGGAGTTCCCGCAGCCCGAGGTGGGCGACCGCCTGCGCCTCGGCTCGGTGGAAGTGGTGGTGCGCTCGGTGGCCGGCGCCGATATCCAGAGCGTCGGACTGTTTCTCGAGCCCACGGGCCTGACAGCCCCGCGGCTCAAGCTGTTCCAGTCGCCGGCAGACTTGTGGCGGGGCCTGCGCCGCGCCGGTGCCAAGCTGCGCCACCGGATCTGGACCCGCCTGCACCGATAGGCTCACTCCTCCACCCCCATTCGGGCGCGTTCTGCCAGGGCCGGCAGCGGGTCGTGGCGGGGGCGGTACGCGCGGCCGATGGCCCGCTGACCGCGGACGGTGATCAGCGCCACCGCCATCCACGACAGATGGAATGCGGCCCCCATGGCCAGCGCCAGTTCTCCCGGCAGCGGCCCGATGGCGGCCCGCTGCCACAGATCATCCCAGGTGGTGAGCGGTTGCGGGTGGATCGCCAGTTTGCCCAGGTAGGTCACCAGCTGGATCAGGAAAATCCAGCTGTAGTTGCGCCGGAGGCGCCGGCCCACCGCCTCCCACAAGGAAATGTGGAAGCGGACCTCGGTGTAGTCGTCGGCCAGGATGTCGTTCCAGCGGTCGTCCACAATGACGCCCCGGCCTTCCAGCATCGGCCCGTAGAACCGGGTCTCCAGCACCCGGATCCGCACTCGCCAGATATCGAAGAAGCGGTAGCGCCGGGCCTCGAACAGGAGGAAGACACAGACCAGAAGGCTCACCAGCACGATCGGCAGAGGCGAGGCGTCCGGCGTGGCGAACGTCACCGACATGGCGATGCCGGTCGTCACCACCGCCCAGTTGGTGGTGGCGTCCAGGCGGGTGCGCCAGATCTTGCTGCGGTACATTTCGCCCCGATAGAGGTGGGCGAGCGCGCCGATCTCGGCGGCGCCGAACTTGGGCTCGAAAGGGCGGTCTTCCCGGCCGGTCATGGCTTGGCGCGATCAGATGGCATGGCCGTCGCGCCAGCGGCCGATCAGTTCGTCATAATCGATGGTCCGCCCCTGCCCCTCCTCGTCGGCCAGGCGCGGCTTGGGTGCCCCGGGCCGGGCCAGCCAGATCTCCGGGTCGATCGGCTCCGCCAGGCGCGGCTCGCACCGGGTGAGCACTCCGGCTGCGGTGATGCGGCCCATCATCTCGTCCTGGGCGATGGCGAGGCTGTCCATCACCGTCTGCGGGTCGACGCCGCGGTGCACCGCCCCCGAGATATGGCGCCACCAGAGCTGCGCCAAGTGCGGGTAGTCGGGGACGTTGGTGCCGGTGGGGGTCCACGCCACCCGGGCCGGGCTGCGGTAGAACTCCACCAGCCCGCCCAGGCGCGGTGCCGCCTCGGTCATCGCCTCGGACTCGATGTCGCTATGCCGGATCGGGGTCAGGCCCACCAGTGTCTTCTTGAGGGAGACGGTCTTGCAGGTGGTGAACTGGGCATAGAGCCAGGCCGCCTGGCGTCGGTGCAGCGGGGTGCTGTCCAGCAGGGTCCAGGCGCCGCAGTCCTGGTAGCCGAGCTTCATGCCGGGCTCCCAGTAGGCGCCGTGGGGCGAGGGTGCCATCCGCCACTTCGGCCGGCCGTCGTCGTCCACCACTGGCAGACCGTCGCGGAGCAGATCGGCGGTGAAGGCGGTGTACCAGAAGATCTGCTGGGCGATGTTGCCCCGGCCCGGCACCGGGCCCGCGTCCAGGAAGGTCATGGTGCGGGCGTCGGGCGGAGCATACTTGTCCAGCCACTCCAGGTATTTGCGCAGCGCATACACGGCCGCGGGGCTGTTCAGCGCACCGCCCCGGGCGACGGTGGAGCCGACCGGGTGACAGTCCTCCACCCGGATGCCCCATTCGTCCACGGGATAGCCGTTGGGCAGGCCCTTGTCCCCCATCCCGGCCATGGACAGCCAGGCATCGGTGAAGCGCCAGCCCAGCGACGGGTCGGCCTTGCCGTAGTCCATGTGGCCGTACACCCGGAGGCCGTCGATCGACCGCACGTGGTTGGTGAAGAAGTCGGCGATGTCCTCGTAGGCCTTCCAGTTCAGCGGCACGCCGAGTTCGTAGCCAAGGCGGTTGCGGAACTGCTCGCGCAGGTCCTCCCGCTGGAACCAGTCGTAGCGGAACCAGTACAGGTTGGCGAACTGCTGATCAGGCAGCTGGTAGACCTTGCCGTCCGGCGCGGTGGTGAAGCCGAGGCCGATGAAGTCCTCCAGCTCCAGGGTGGGTAGGGTGAAGGCGGCGCCGTCGCCCGCGATCCAGTCGCTGATCGGGGTGGTCTTGCTGTAACGCCAGTGGGTGCCGATCAGGTCGCTGTCGTTGACGTAGGCGTCATAGAAGTTGCGGCCGGTGCGCATCTGCGTCTGCAGCCGCTGCACCAGTTCGCCCTCGCGGATCACATCGTGGATGACGGAGACGTCGGTGATCTCCCGGAACGCACGGGCGAGCATCCGCGCCTCGTACTCGTGGGTGGCGAGAGTCTCGGACACCACGTAGAACTGCTGTCCCCGGAACGGCTCGGCAGCGCGGATGAAGAATTCCATCTCCGCCATCTGCGCGTCTTCGGAGAGGGTGGAGGGCTGGAACTCCACCACCACCCAGCGCCGCGCCGCGGCCCGGCGGGCGGCATCACTCTGGGCGAGAGCTTCCATCGGCAGACCGGCTGCGAAGCCGGTGGCCAGACCGGTGGCAGCAGCCCCCTTGAGCACGTCGCGACGGTCGAACCCATGCCCCTGGCGGCTGTCGGCAGGGTCGGTCATCGGCGTCCTCCCTCAATCGTGACCCGATGGCTTGGCATCCCCGGGCCTTCGTGGTTGCAAACCGCGCGATTGCGACTTACTTCGCGGGGCGTGTTTGGTCTATAATAACCTTTGGAGCAAGGCAGGAAAAGGGAGCGTCATCGGCTCTCGGCGAAGTGAGAACAGACAGTGCGAATGCACGGCAAGCCAATCAATCAGGCGGCCAATTGCCAACAGAGAGCCGCCGGAACAGGGAGGGACTGTTCATGGCTGATGAGTATGTGCTTTCGATCGATCAAGGAACCACCGGGTCCACGGTGTTGATTTTTGACCGAAACGCCAATATCAAAGGCCGCGCCTATTCGGAGTTCAAGCAACACTACCCCAAGCCCGGCTGGGTCGAGCACGATGCCGCCGAGATCTGGAACGTCAGCCTCGGCGTGATCGTCAGTGCGCTGGAAGCTTCGGGCATCAAGGGCAGCCAACTCACCGCCATCGGCATCACCAACCAGCGGGAGACCACGGTGCTGTGGGACCGCAGCACCGGCAAACCGGTGGCCAACGCCATCGTCTGGCAGGACCGCCGCACCGCCGCGTACTGCGACCAGATCAAGGAGCGCGGCCTGGAAGAGATGGTCCGGGCCAAGACCGGGCTGGTGATCGACCCCTACTTCTCCGGCACCAAGGTGAAGTGGCTGCTGGACAACGTGCCCGGACTGCGCGGCCGCGCCAAGGCCGGGCAGATCGCCTTCGGTACCATCGATTCCTGGCTGGTGTGGCACCTCACGGGCGGCAAGGTGCACGTCACCGACTACTCCAACGCGTCGCGCACCCTGCTCTACAACATCCATGACCTCGCCTGGGACGACGACCTGCTGGAGCTGTTCGACATTCCCCGGGCCATTCTCCCGGAGGTGCGGCCGTCCTCCTGGGTGTATGGGCACACTGACCCCGACCTGTTCTTCGGCACCCACGGCATCCCGGTGAGCGGCATCGCCGGCGACCAGCAGGCGGCGTTGTTCGGCCAAGCGTGTTACGGCGAGGGCCGGGCCAAGAACACCTACGGCACCGGCTCGTTCGTGCTGATGAACACCGGCACCGAGGCGGTCACCAGCAAGGAGAAACTGCTGACCACCATCGCCTGGGGAATCGGCGAGGAGCCGGTGGAGTACGCGATGGAGGGAGCGATCTTCATCACCGGTGCGGCGGTGCAGTGGCTCAGGGACGGGCTCGGCATCATCAAGTCGGCAGCGGAGACGGAAGCGCTGGCGGAGAGCCTGAGCGGCAACGATGGGGTCTATTTCGTTCCAGCGCTGGTGGGGCTCGGCGCGCCGCACTGGGACCCTTATGCGCGCGGCCTGCTGATCGGGGTTACCCGCGGCACCACCCGGGCGCACATCGCCCGTGCCGTGCTGGAGAGCATGTGCTACCAGACCCGCGACGTGGTGGAGGCGATGCACCGCGATTCAGGCATCCCGCTCAAGGAACTGCGCGCCGACGGAGGGGCCTCGGCCAACCGCTTCCTGATGCGGTTCCAGTCCGACATCCTGGGCGTGCCGGTGGAAGTACCGGAGGTGGCGGAGACCACCGCCCTGGGGGCGGCGTACCTGGCCGGTCTCGCCACCGGATACTGGTCCAGCCGGGAGGAGATCGACGCCAACTGGAAGCTGTCCCGGCGCTACGCCCCCAAGATGCTGGACAACCAGCGCAACCACCTGTTCGGCCAATGGCACCGGGCGGTGGATCGGGCCAAGGACTGGGCCCGGGACAACGGCAGCGGCGGGCTCTGAGGCCCGTCGCAGGCGCCGGATGCGGAGATCGCAATCATGCAACTGAGGCAGAGCAACATCAGCAAGCTGGGCCGGGTCGATTACGATGTCCTCGTCATCGGCGGCGGCATCAACGGTGCGGTCTCGGCCGCCGCCCTCTCCGGCAAGGGGGTCCGCACCGCCCTGATCGACCGCGGCGACTGGGCCGGGTTCACCAGCCAGGAATCCTCCAACCTCGCCTGGGGCGGCATCAAGTACATGGAGACGTTCGACTTCGCCCTGGTGCGGAAGCTGTGCCTGTCGCGCAACCACCTGATCCGCAACTTCCCGTCGATCGTCCAGGAGATCCGCTTCTTCACCAACATCCCGCAGGGATTCCGCCACAGCCGCCTGAAGTTGTGGGCAGGGACTTGGCTTTACTGGCTGATCGGCAACGGTTTCACCCGGACGCCCCGCCTTCTCTCAAAGGAACAGATAGCCCGGGAGGAGCCGATCGTCGACGTCAGCACCAGCAACGGCGGGTTCGAGTATTCCGACGCCTACCTGTTCGACAACGACTCGCGGTTCGTGTTCGGCTTCGTGCGATCGGCCCTCAATAATGGCTGTATCGCCGCCAACTACGTCGAATCCCAGGGATCATCCCGGGATGATCAAGGCATGTGGGTCACCCGCGCCCGCGACGTGATCGACGGCCAGGAATTCGAGATCCGGTCCCAGGTGCTGGTCAATGCCTGCGGCCCCTTCGTCGACCAGCACAATGCCCTCACCGGGCAAAAGACCGAGCATCGCCACGCGCTGTCCAAGGGCGTGCACCTTATCGTCCATCGTCTCACCCCCAACCGCCGGGTGCTGGCGTTCTTCGCCTCGGACGGACGGCTGTTCTTCGTCATCCCCATGGGGGCGCGCACCTGCATCGGCACCACCGACACCCGGGTGGACTCCCCGTTCACCCACGTCACCGACGAGGACCGGGAGTTCATCCTCGACAACATCAACAAGCGCCTGAAGCTGGCCAAGCCGCTCGGCAAGGAAGACATCATCGCCGAGCGCTGGGGCGTACGCCCCCTCGCCGTGAAGGGCGGCAGCGGCGGCGAAGACCGGGATTTCCTGCAACTGTCCCGCAAGCACTCCGTCGACATCAACCATCCCGAAAGGCACATCAGCATTTTCGGCGGCAAGCTCACCGACTGCGTCAACGTCGGCGACGAGGTTTCCGACGTGGTCGGGCACATGGGCATCCCGATCCCCTACCCCGCCCATAAGTGGTATGGCGAGCCGCCCCACGCGCTCCGGCAGGAGTTCGAGCACCGTGCCCGGCTGATGAACCTGGACGGCTACACCGACCCCACCTCCACCGAGAAGCTCAGCAGCCGCTACTGGCGGCGTTACGGAATGGAGGCGTTCGATCTGCTGGAGCACATCCGCGAGGACCCCAGCCAGGCGGAGGTGCTGATCAAGGCGACCGAGTACACAAGGTGCGAGCTGCATCACAAGTCACAGCACGAGATGATCGTCAAGCTGGAGGACTTCCTCCGCCGCCGCTCCAAGATCTCACTGGTGGTTCGGGAGGACGAGATCCGCTCCTCACCCGGCCTGCTGGAGGCCTGCCGGATCCTGTTCGGTAACGCCGCCGAGGCGCGCATGGACGAGTACTTCTCGCGACACCAAAGGGACGAACCGCAACCAAAGGAGATGCTGGCGCGCGCCTTGTGACCATGCCCGTCAAGGGGGGCCGTCCGGCCCCTCCCCTGGTCAACCAAGAACCCTCGTCAACCAAGAACAAAGTCAAGACAGGGAGGAAACGTCGACATGACGCCGTTTCTCGGGGAGGTGATCGGGACCGCCATCCTGATGCTGCTCGGCAGCGGGGTGGTTGCCAACGTCGTCCTGACCGGCACCAAGGGCCACAATTCGGGATGGATCGTCATCGCCTGGGGCTGGGCGATGGGGGTGTTCGTCGCCGTATTCACGGTGGCGGCGTTCAGCGGTGCCCACATCAACCCGGCGGTCAGCGTCGGCTTGGCAATCGCCGGCAAGTTCGAGTGGGCGCGGGTGCCGCTCTACATCGTGGCCCAGTTCACCGGAGCGGCAATCGGTTCCGGCCTGGTCTGGGTGTTCTACCGCAAGCATTTCGAGCAGACGGAGGATGCTGACCTCAAGCTCGCGGTGTTCTGCACCGGCCCGGCGATCCGCGATCCGGTCGGCAACCTGCTGTGCGAGATCATCGGAACGTTTTTACTGGTGTTTGCGGTGCTGTTCCTGGCCGTGTCGGTGTTCGGGCTGGGTGCCTTGGATGCCCTGCCGGTGGGCCTGCTGGTGCTGGCGATCGGCCTGAGCCTCGGCGGCACCACCGGATATGCGATCAACCCGGCGCGTGACCTGGCGCCGCGGATCATGCACGCGTTGCTGCCGATCCCCGGCAAGCGGGACAGCGACTGGGGCTACGCCTGGGTCCCGGTGGTGGGGCCGCTGATCGGCGCCGCGTTGGCGGCGGGCCTGTACCTGCTGCTGGCGGACCCGACGGATATCCGGTTCCGCTGACCGACTGGGCGCGACAGGGGTGGCGGCCGTGCGGTCACAAGCCCCTGGTCGGCTTACATTCAGCCCGGCTCGCGACGGACCAGCAGCACGAACGAGCGTGGCTCGACGGGATAGGCGCTGTCGTCGTCGTAATCGCCGTTGGCTGCGAACCCGTCGTCGTTGCTGGTGTCAAACACCAGCGACCAGCCATTGCCCACCTCGATCGCCGGGAGGGTCCAGTCGAGGCCTTTGTGGTGGGCGTTGAGGATGATCAGGAAGGTCTGGTCCGGCTGCGGCTCGCCCTGCGCCGTCAGAAAGTATTCGCCGGCTTCGCCCCGCAGCAGACAGCCGAGGAACGAGCCTTCGGCGGCATCCCAGTCCTCGTCCTGCATCTCGCTGCCGTCGGGCTTCAGCCACATGATGTCCTGGATTTCGGTGCCGGGGATGAAGCGGCGGTGGAAGAAGCGGTCGCGGTGGAACACGATGTGCTCGTAACAGAGGCGGATCAGGTCCCGGGTGAACTGGAGGAAGCCGGCGTCGCGTTCGACCTGGTCCCAGTCGATCCAACTGATCTCGTTGTCCTGGCAGTAGGGGTTGTTGTTACCCCCCTGGGTCTGCCCGAACTCGTCGCCAGCCAGGATCATCGGCAAGCCCTGGGACAGCAGCAGCATCGCCAGCATGTTGCGGCGCTGGCGGTCGCGCAGCTTGAGCACCTCAGGGTCATCGGTCGGCCCCTCGACGCCGCAGTTCCAGCTTTCGTTGCTGTCGGTGCCGTCGCGGTTGTCCTCGCCGTTGGCCTCGTTGTGCTTGTCGTTGTAGGCGACCAAGTCGGCCAGCGTGAAGCCGTCGTGGGCGGTAATGAAGTTCACGGAGGCCCACGGCCGGCGGCCGTGGGTATCGAACAGGTCGCTGGAGCCGGTGATGCGGGTGGCGAGGTCGCCCATTAAGCCGCCGTCGCCCTTCCAGAACCGGCGCACGGTATCGCGGTAGCGGTCGTTCCATTCGGCCCAGCCGGCCGGGAAGCCGCCGAGGCGGTAGCCGCCGTCGCCGACGTCCCACGGCTCCGCGATCAGCTTGACGCGGGACAACACCGGGTCCTGCCGGCATGCGTCAAGAAAGCCGCTGTGGTCGTCGAAGTGGCCGTCCGCCTCCCGGGCCAGGGTCGTCGCCAGGTCGAAACGGAACCCGTCCACGTGCATTTCCTCGACCCAGTAGCGCAACGAATCCATCGCCAGTTGCAGGACACGTGGATGGCGCAGGTCGAAGGCGTTGCCACAGCCGGTGAAATCCATGTAATAACGGCGATTATCGGGTACGAGGTGGTAGTATGAGGCGTTATCTATCCCCCGAAAAGACAGGGTAGGCCCCATCTGATTCCCTTCGGCGGTGTGATTATAGACTACATCAAGAAGAACTTCGATCCCCGCTTGGTGCATAGCTTGTACAAACTTTTTAAAGTCATCGAGCCTGCCATTCGTAATATAGGCGGGATACGGTGCGAAAAATCCGAGGGTATTGTAGCCCCAGTAATTGGCAAGACCCTTGTCCACCAGATGACGGTCTTGCAGGAAGGCGTGCACCGGCAAGAGTTCCACTGCGGTGATGCCGAGGTTTTTGAGATAGTCGACCACCGCCGGCACGGCGAGGCCGGCGAACGTGCCGCGCAGTTTCTCTGGCACCTCCGGGTGGCGCATGGTGAAACCGCGGACATGCATCTCGTAGATGATGCTTTCGTGCCATTCGGTGCGCGGCGGCGCGTCGCCGGCCCAGTCGAAGGTGCCCGGGTCGATCACTCGACATTTGGGCATCCAGCGGGCGTTGTTGCGGCGGTCGAAGCCGAGATCGGCCTGCTTCCCGCCGACCCGGTAGCCGAAATGGGCATCGTGCCAAGTCAGGTTGCCGGCGATGGACTTGGCATAAGGGTCGAGCAGCAGTTTGTTGTGATTGAACCGATGGCCGCGGGCAGGATCGTATGGCCCATAGACCCGGTAGCCGTAAAGTTGACCAGGCTTGGCATCGGGCAGGAAGGCGTGCCAGACCTCATCCGTGTACTCCGGCAGGCGAATACGATGGATCTCCCGCCGGCCGTTGCGGTCGAACAGGCACAGTTCGACCTTTTCCGCGTTCTGAGAAAAGAGTGCGAAGTTAACGCCTTCGCCGGTCCAGGTGGCGCCCAACGGATAGGGTCTTCCTGGCCATACGCGCATCACGAACTCTCCAATGAATACCTAATGAATAGACGTGGATGATGGGCTGCGAACAGGGCGACACGGGAAGGCGCGGCGGCGTCGCTCCGAGGCCATCGGGGAGTCGGTGCACCAGAAACGCTCAGCCTGTCAATGAATCCTTCGGATCCCTACTCGGGCAGAAGTACCACGGCCGCCAACGGCGGCAATACCAAATCGATGGAGTTTTCCCGACCGTGGCAGGCAATCGGCTTGCTCATCACCGCGCCGGCATTGCCCACGTCGCTGCCGCCATAGAGAGCGGAATCGGTATTCAGCCGTTCGATGTAACGCCCGGCCCGGGGTACGCCGATGCGATAACTGTCACGCACCACCGGGGTAAAGTTGCACACCACAACGGCGAAATCCGTGGGATCCTTGCCCTTGCGCAGGTAGGAGATCACGCTGGCTTCCACATCCGTGCAGTCGATCCATTCGAAGCCTTCGGGTTCGCAGTCATGTTCGTGAAGGGACCGTTCGCCGCGATACAAGGTGTTGAGATCTCGAACCAGGCGCTGAATGCCCTGATGGCTGGGATCGTCCAGCAGGTGCCAGTCCAGGCTTGAATTGTGATCCCATTCCCGCTCCTGGGCAAACTCGCAGCCCATGAACAGGAGTTTCTTGCCGGGATGGGTGTACATGTAGGCATAGTACACGCGCAAGTTGGTGAAGCGCTGCCAGCGATCGCCCGGCATCTTGCGGATCAACGAACCCTTTCCGTGCACCACCTCGTCATGGGACAGCGGCAGAACGAAGTTCTCGCTGAAGGCATAAAGAATAGCGAATGTCAGCCGATCATGCACGTATTTGCGGAAGACAGGATCGCGGCTCATGTAGGCCAGCGTATCGTTCATCCAACCCATGTTCCACTTGTACCCGAACCCGAGCCCACCGAGATAGGTCGGGCGGGATACCATCGGCCATGATGTGGATTCTTCAGCGATCGTTGCCGTGTCCGGCTGGTGCTCGTACAGGACCTCGTTCATCCGCCGGAGGAATGCGATGGCCTCCAGGTTTTCGTTGCCGCCGTAGGCGTTGGGGACCCACTCGCCCGCAGGCCGGCTGTAGTCCAGGTACAGCATCGAGGCGACCGCATCCACGCGGAGCGCATCCACGTGGTACTCCTCCAACCAGAACAGCGCGTTGTTTAGGAGGTAATCGGCCACTTCATAGCGTCCGTAGTTGTAGATCAGGGTACCCCAGTCCTTGTGCCGGCCCTGGCGGGGATCGGCATGCTCGTACAGATTGGTCCCATCGAAGTTGCCAAGCCCATGGGCATCCGTCGGGAAATGCCCTGGCACCCAGTCGGCAATGACCCCAATGCCGGCGAGATGGCAGCGGTCGACGAATTCGCGGAACTCATCCGGACGGCCGAAGCGGCTGGTGGGCGCGAACAGACCGATCGGCTGATAGCCCCAGGACCCGTCGAACGGATGCTCGCTGATCGGCAGCAGCTCGATATGGGTGAACCCCATTTCTTTTACGTAAGGGACCAAGGTGTCGGCCAGTTCCCGATAAGTGAGATACCTGTTGCCAGCATCCACATCACGGCGCCAGGAGCCGAGATGCACCTCGTAGATCGACACCGGCGCGTCGCGGTCGATGGCCGCCCCCCGCTGCTTCATCCATTTGTTGTCATGCCAGCGGAAGCGGCCGAGATCTGTGACGATGCCGGCCGTGCCCGGCGCCTGTTCGCAGAAGAAGGCAAAAGGGTCGAGTTTGAGCGGCAGAAGATCGCCTTTCTTGCTCATGATCGAATATTTGTAGAGGGTCCCTTCCTGAACACCGGGTACGAACAACTCCCACACCCCGCATTCGACGCGGAAACGCATGGGGTGACGGCGCTCATCCCAGTTATTGAAGTCGCCGACGACACTGACCCGCCCGGCCCCGGGCGCCCACACCGCAAAACCGGCTCCGGCAACGCCGTCCATGGTCATGGCATGCGCCCCCAGCTTCTCGTCCAGTCGAAGGTGCTTGCCCTCGGCGATCAGGTACACATCCAGTTCGCCCAGGAACGGCGGGAACCGATACGGGTCTTCCAGCTCTTGCTCGCCCGCCGCGGTTTCGATGCGAAAGCGGTAAGGAAAGCGCTGCGGCGACCGGCTTACCGGCCCGCCGAAGAGGCCGGCATCATGAAGTTTGGGCAGTTCGGCGATCACTTTGCCGTTACGCAGATCGATCACGTGAACCCGCTGGGCGAGCGGCAGGTACGCGCGGATCACCAAGCCCTGACCCTTTTCCGCCAGGTGCGGCCCCAGAAATGAGAACGGATCCGGGTGACGCGCGGAAACGATCCTGTCGATGTTTTGGGCTAGCTGCGCGATGGCCATGGGCTTTCTTTCCTGGCTTGAGGCGGCCGTGAGCCGGATGACTCGTCCCGACTGATGAGACCCTTGTACCGGCGCGTGCGCGCCGGCGGCCCGGTACTTTAGGCGCAACGACGCCCCAGCGCCAGAAGGGGATTGCGCTGGCGGCGGAACCGAGCCGAATTCGCCCTCCGAAGCGGTTCCGTAGAACTGGGGTCGGCGCCGGTCCGCTTTCGAGGGTACCCGTCAGATCAGGGCTCGATCAGCCGAAGCACCCCTTGCACCGGTATCTTCAGCCAGTCAGGCCGGTTGGCCGCCTCGTAGCAGATCTCATACAAGGCCTTTTCCAGCTGGAACAAATCAAGAAGCTGCCGGAATCCGTCGTCATCCCCGGGAATGGTCGGACAACCCGCCACGGTTTCCCGGTACGCGGTGATGAAGCTCCCTTCCGCCATGGCCTGCCAAGTCGTCACCGCCTGTTCCAGGCTCTCGGTCACCGGCGACGCCAGCGCATGATCGAGGAGAACCGACCAGCCGGCGTAATCGAACGACCGGATCATACCGGCCACGTCACGCATCGGCGAATGCTTGGCACGACGCTCGGACAAGGGTCGTACCGGCTCCCCCTCGAAGTCCAGGACGTAGAAGTCCTCGCGCACCACCACCACTTGGCCCAGATGGAGATCTCCGTGAAACCGGGACTTGTGCACATCGAGGGCGGTCGGCTGCAGGCGGGAGATCGCGGCGTCAATCTCGCTCCAGCGCGCCAGCAGACCATCTACGGGCGCCTGAACGGCGTCCGGGAGGTTCTGGCTTGCGGAGGCCCGATCGAGGGCCGATTTCGCCTTGTCCGCCTGCTCGCGGACGAGATCGCCCCAGGCCAGAAAGTCATCGGCGCCCGCCGGCTCAGTGCGGAAGGCAGGATCGTCCGTCTCCACTGCCAGCGCCAAATGCAGCTCGCCGATCCGGGTGCCGAGGGTCGTCGCGAGGTTGCGGAACAGGTCGTGCTGGGACTCCTGGTCAACGGCACGCTCTTCCTCGGGCACCACTTCGATGTCCCGGAGAAACCGATCGAGGTAGCCGCGGGTGAATTCCCAGCCGTCGCCCTGATTGCGTACGAACGCGTGCATGATGGCAAGCGCGGTGGGTTCGCCATCGGCACCGGTCAGCTCGACGCTGGCCAGGGTCGCCGGCGCGTTGGCGTAGCCGGCCACATCCGTCAGAAACCGTCCCATCTCGATTTCCGGGTGCACCCCCGGCTGGATGCGGCGGTAGACTTTCAGGATGCCCTGCTCACCGATGCGCATGGAAGTGTTGCTCTGCTCACCGCTCAGGCGGTCGATCCCCACGTCCTCGGGGAACTCCACAGCGGCAAACGCATTGGTCGGGCGGAAAGCGATGCGGCCGCCGGACGCCGTGCCGATTTCCGTGCCGTTACGGATGGCCCGTAACACCGCGGCCGTGAACGGCGCATCGGCCAGCCCGTCGTAGAGTACGCCGACACGGTTGCCGGTCCGCACCCGCGCCAGGGTGAAGGATTGCAAACGGCTCAGCGGATCGTCGGTCGCGGTCTCCCATGCCGTTGCCAGCGGCACATGGTACCTCTGGTTGCTGCCGTCCTGGAACGCCACGTCGAACAGAGCCATCAAGAAACCGAACCGGCCGTCCGGCACCACCGTTTCGTCGGTCAGCGTCACCGACTGAATGCTCTGTCCCTTGGCCCCGAACCAACGGCGGGTCGGCATGTATTCGGGCAGGATGCGCTGGCACAGCATGTCCAGGTTACCTCCGGCCAGCAGACTCTGCCAGCCATGCGGCATCACCAGGGTGCGCAGGTCCGGCAGCGCCGCCTCGAACACGTCGTGCCACTTCGGCGCTTCGGCCTCGTCGGCGAGCAGGAACCAATAGAAGCCGTGCCCGGGCAGGACGATGAAATAGGGCAGATCCCCGATCGGCGGGAATGCGCTCCGGCCCAGCAGTTCCACCGGCACCCGGCCCTTGTGGCTGGACAGATCCAGCTCCGCCGCCTGCGGCGATCGCGACATGTTGGCGACGCACAGGATGGTCTCACCGTCGTACGAGCGAAGGTAGGCCAGAACCTTGCGGTTGCCGGGGTAGACAAAGGTGAGCGCACCGCGCCCGAACGACCGGTGCCCCTTGCGCACCGCGATCAGCCGCTTCATCCAGTTAAGCTGCGAGGTCGAACGACGTAGCTGCGCTTCCACATTGACCGAATAATAACCGTAAATGGCATCCATGATCGGTGGCAGGTACAAGCGCTCCGGGTCGGCGGTGGAAAACCCGGCGTTGCGGTCCGGCGACCACTGCATCGGCGTCCGTACGCCGTTGCGGTCGCCCAGAAAGATGTTGTCGCCCATGCCGATTTCGTCGCCGTAGTAGACGATCGGTGTCCCCGGCATGGACATCAGCAGGCTGTTGAGCAGTTGGATCTTGCTGCTGTCCCGCTCCAGCAGCGGCGCCAGACGGCGGCGGATGCCCAAATTGATGCGGGCGCGCGGATCCGTGGCATAGAACTGCCACAGGTAATCACGCTCCCGGTCTGACACCATCTCCAGCGTCAATTCATCGTGATTGCGCAGAAAGATGGCCCATTGGCAGGTATCCGGGATGTCCGGGGTCTGGCGCATGATATCGGTGATGGGATAGCGGTCCTCCCGGGCCAGCGCCATGTAGATGCGCGGCATCAGGGGGAAGTGAAAGGCCATGTGGCATTCATCACCGTCGCCGAAATAAGGCCGGACGTCCTCCGGCCACTGGTTGGCCTCGGCCAGGAACATGCGGTCGGGATAGTTCGCGTCCAGCCAGGCGCGCAAGCGGCGGATGACGTCGTGCGTTTCCGACAGGTTTTCGTTGCTGGTGCCCTCGCGCTCGCAGAGGTAGGGCACCGCATCCAGCCGCAGGCCGTCGACGCCGGCGTCGAGCCAGAATTTCATGACGTTGATGACTTCCTGGAACACACGCGGATTATCAAAGTTCAGGTCCGGCTGGTGCGAAAAGAAGCGGTGCCAGTAATAGGCTTGGGCAACGGGATCCCACGCCCAATTCGAGACCTCCGTGTCACAAAATATGATCCGGGTGTCCTGATACTTGCTATCGGTATCGCTCCATACATAGTAGTCCCGTAGACGTGATCCGGCCTTGGCGCGCCGCGCCCGCTGGAACCAGGGATGCTGGTCGGACGTATGGTTGATCACCAGCTCCGTGATCACCTTGAGTCCGCGGCGATGGGCCTCCCGCACGAAGTTGCGGAAATCCCGCATCGTCCCGTAATCGGGGTGGATATTGCGGTAATCGGCGATGTCGTATCCGTCGTCACGTAACGGCGATGGATAGAATGGGAGCAGCCAGATCGCGGTTACACCAAGATCACTCAGGTATCCCAGCTTTCTTGTCAATCCGGCGAAATCGCCGATTCCGTCTCCCGTGGTATCGAAAAACGCTTTGACGTGTAACTGATAGACGATGGCATCCTTGTACCACAGTGCATCGGTATCACCTTCTGACATACCGCGCTCCCTGTCTTTTTTTGACGATTTTACCAGCCAATGTCTCCCATTCGCGTAATACGGAAGATTTCGCATGGGTTGACATACGGGTCGAGCCGGATCCAGTGGCTGCTGCCTTGCCATTCCAGCCGTCGGAATGAGAACAGTTCCTCGGCGATGAAGCGATCCTTCTCCCCCAGCCCCATGTCTGCCAGCGGAAACTCGACAAAGCCATCGTTGGCGACGAAGGGATCCAGATTAACCGCAACAAAGACCATGTTCCGTCGGTCCGGCGTCATCTTACCATAAAACAGCACATTATCGTTGGTTGACGGATAGAATCGGAGATTATCCAATTCGTGCAAAGCCGGATTATCGCGTCGGATCTGGTTGACCCTGGACACATACTCCTTGATGTTGCCCGGCCGATCCCAATCCCATACTTTGTATTCGTATTTCTCAGAGTTGAGATATTCCTCCTTGCCGGGCACCGGTGTCGCCTCGCACAACTCGAAGCCGTTGTAAATCCCGTACACGCTGGATAACGTCGCTGCCAATACCAGCCGGATCTGGTGGGCAGGCCGGCCGCCCGTCTGCAGATAAGGCGGGTTGATGTCCGGCGTACTGGCGAAGAAATTCGGCCGCAGGTATTCTTTCACGTCAGTCTGGGTCAATTCGGTCAGATACTCGGTGAGTTCCTCCTTGCCATGACGCCAAGTGAAATATGTGTAGGACTGCGTGAAACCGATCTTGGCCATCATCTTCAGCATCGGCGGCCTGGTGAAGGCTTCGGCGAGAAAAATTACATCAGGATGCTTTTCCTGAACTTCGCGAATCAGCCACTCCCAGAACGGCACCGGCTTAGTGTGCGGGTTGTCCACCCGAAATATCTTTACGCCCTGGTCAATCCAGAAATTGACCACAAAGAGAAGTTCTTCCCACAGAGACTGCCATTCCGCGCAATAGAAGTTAACGTTGACGATGTCCTGATATTTCTTCGGTGGATTTTCCGCGTATTTGATCGAGCCGTCGGCCCGGAACAGGAACCATTCCGGGTGCTCCTTGATCCAGGGGTGGTCGGGAGAACACTGCACCGCGAAATCGAGGGCCACTTCCATACCTTGCGCGTGGCAGGCGGCGACAAACTTGCGGAAATCTTCCAGTGTGCCGAGTTCGGGGTGAATGGCCGTGTGTCCGCCTTCGGGCCCACCGATGGCGTAGGGACTACCGGGATCGTCCGGGCCCGCGTTGAGGGTGTTGTTGCGGCCTTTGCGGAAGGTGCGCCCGATGGGATGGATCGGCACGAAGTAAACCACGTCGAAGCCCAACCGCCGCACCTCCGGCAGACGCGCCTCGCAGTCGGCAAAGGTGGCGCTGCGTCCGGCTTCGCGGCCCTGCGAGCGCGGAAACATCTCGTACCAGGCCGCATATCGGGCCTGGAGGCGGTCCACCATCACCTCCAGTTCGTGGTCATAGCGAATCGCCGTGGACCGATCGGGCCAGCGTGCCATCATCGCCCGGACGTCCTGGCCCAGAAGCAGCGAGGCGCGGGCCCCGTCGTCGAGCCCCTTGAACGCATCCAGAACCGCCTGCAGCCGCTTGGCGTCGTCACCTTGCGCCCGCGCTGCGGCTTCCTCCACCAGTTCTCGACCTTCCACCAGCTCCAGGTGCACGTTTTGTCCTGCGCCAAGCTTCTTTTCCATCTCGTCGCACCAGGAGGCGAACAGGTCCGTCCAGGCCTCGACGGTGAAAAGGTAGCGCGCGTTCTCGTAAAGGACGATGCTGCCGCTCCATTCCGCCAGGCCGAAATTGACCTCCTGCATCGGGGCTTCACGCCACTCAGCCTCGTTGCCGCGGCGATAGAGGACGACCGCCGACAGCTTGTCGTGCCCTTCGCGGAAGATCTCGGCGGTGACGGTGAGGGTGTCGCCCACTTCCCGCTTGACGGGATAGCGGCCGCAATCCACCTGCGGCTGCACATTCTGGATGACGATGGAGCGGCTTCGCGCCCGCTCCGCCAGCGGCAGGAACAGGCGGTGCGCCTGCCCCCGGGCCGATTCATCCTTATGGTGGCGATGCGGCGCCGCATCGTCGGCGATATCGGCCTTGGGCGGCGCAGCAGGCGCGGGCGATACGGGCTCATCCCGATTGATCGTTGCGGGGCCGGGCGCCGCCGGTTGCGACGGCATCTCCGGCTGGTCAGACGAACCGCCCGCACGGAGAGGAGGCGTTTCTGTGCCGGGGGATTTTGATGGGGGGTTGGTGGCGGGGCTGGCCGGCCCCGTGCTGGCCGGCCCCGTGTCGGCCGAAGGCACCGGGCTCTCGGGCGCCGATGGCGCGGCTGCCGATGCCTTCGGGCTCGCCGCCGGGGACGGCGGTGCCGTCCCGGTCGATGGCTTGGCACCAGCGCCGCCGGTCGCCGCTGGCGGGCTTGCGTCCCCTGCCTCGGCTTTCGCCGGGGTGACTGGCCCCGGGTTGCCCTTGCTGGTTCCCGTCCCCGAATCCTTCCCCGAATCCTTTGCCGTCATCAGCCCCTCCCGTTTTCTTGTCAGGCGCGCCGTCCCGAGGCGCGTCAGCGTGCGAACACTCTTACCTCTCCGGGCGCCAATGTCACCTCCTTACCGGCCGGAACCGGTTCCCCCTTCGCCCCCGGGGTCAACTCCCGCCCTCCGGTGATGTCACCGTCGAGACCGTGGACGTGCACGGTCACCTCGTTCCACCGATCGGGGTTGATCAAGGTCACGGCCCAGTCGCCGCCGGTATCGCTGCGCCGAAGCAAGCAAACGGCGCGGTCGCCGTCGAGGCGGATGTGACGCTGCGGCCCCTCCTCGTTCAGGACCGGCACCGCGGCCTTCAGACTATTCACTTCGGCGATGAACCGGGTCAGGTCGAACGCCGGAGTCTCCCAGTCGTCCGGGGTGGTCTTCACCACGTGCAGCTTCTTGCGGAAACCGTATTCGAAGCCCATCGGCACCATCACCCCGGTGGAGAATGCGGCGGCGAAGACGTAGGCTTGGCGATACGCGCGCTCGACCACCTTGGGGTCTTTGAGTCCGTGCTCAGCCAGTTCTGTCGCCAGACGCTCCGTATCGTGGGTTTCCGGGAATGACACGGACGGAGCAATGGAGCGGAATTTCTCGTACTGCTCCAGCAGCCAGTCGGACCGGAAGTCCCACCACTTGGAGCTGTTCATCAGGTAGTCGAACCCAGCCGAGCGCAGCTGCTCCACCTGCTCCAGCAATGCGCCCAGGCTCTCGGCCATGAACACAGTGTCGGCAAAGTCCTTGCGCGTGGCCTCGAATAGCGCCCGCCAGACGACGTTGGGCACCTTGTAAGCGGCGTCACAGCGGAAGCCTCTTACGCCGAGACCGGCGTAGTAGCGCACCACCTTGACGAAGTAATCCATGATCTCCTGGCGCTCCGGGCGGTCGCTGAAATCGATTTCCGCCAGATCGTACCAGACCGTCTTCTTTGATGTGTCTGCGGGATCGATGGCATACGGGTTGGCTACAGATCCGTCGGGGTTGCGCACGAACCATGCCGCGTGATGTTCGGTCATCGGCGAATCGATAGCCGTGTGGTTGATGACCAGATCCATCATCACCATCAGGTCGCGCTCGTCGCAGGCCTTGACGAAACGCTTGATCAACTCATCGGTGGAGCGTCGGGACTTGCCGCGAAAGGTGGAATTGAGGCGATAGTAGTCCTTGACGGCATACAGGCTGCCCGATTCCCCCACGGCATGGAAAGGATTGACGAAGACAGTGTTGAAGCCCATGCCCTGAATGCGATCGAGGTGCTTCTGCCAGTCGTCCATGCTGCCGGCCAGAAGCGGAAACAGGTTGTAAATGCGAAGCCCCTCCGCGGGTGACGTGCTCATGTTGTTCTTCCCCTTTCAATCGTTCCCCTGAAGCTTTGATCAGACAGCGGGATGCTGACACTGGGCACGCTGGCTTGGCGGTGCCACCGCTCAATCGACGGCCGCCGGTAACAGCGTACGATACAGGTCTAACGTCTGTTTGGCGATTTTGTCCCAGCCGAACCGCGCCAGGACGCGCCTGCGCCCGGCCTCGCCCATACGCCGGCACAGATCGGCATGGCCCCCCAGTCGATTGATCGCGGCGGCGAGATCGGCGGCCAACCCCTCCGGATCGGTGGGATCGTGAGGCGGGGCGGACGCCAGCCTGGCGTCCACCAGGAAGCCGGTCTCACCGTCGGCCACCACCTCGGGGATGCCGCCCACGGCCGTCGCCACCACCGGCGTGCCGCAGGCCATGGCCTCCAGGTTGATGATCCCGAACGGCTCGTAGATCGACGGGCAGCAGAACACGGCGGCATGCGAGTACAGCGCAACCGTGGTGCGCCGGCTGACCATCTCCGGAATCCAGATGACCCCGGGCCGGCGGGCGCGCAGGTCATCGACCATGTTCTCCAGTTCCGTCTGCAGCGACGGCGTGTCGGATTCACCCGCGCACAGCACGATCTGAATGGCGGGGTCGATGTGCTCAGCGGCGCGCAGGAGAAAGTAAAGGCCTTTCTGACGGGTCATCCGCCCGACGAACAGCACGAACGGCCGGTCCGGGTCGATGCCGAGCGAGCGCAGCACGTCGGGGCGATTGACCGGCTTGTATTCCTCGGTGTCGATGCCGTTGAAAATCATGTGTACCCGTTCGGCCGGAATATCGAACAGGCGCAGGACGTCGTCGCGAGTCGCGGAAGACACTGCGATCACGGCATCGGCCATCTGGATCGCCGTTCGCTCCATCCAGGTGGAGAGGTCGTAGCCGCGGCCGATCTGCTCCCGCTTCCAGGGCCGGAGCGGTTCCAGGGAGTGGGTGGTGAGCACCAGCGGCGTGCCATAGAGCTGCTTGGCCAGAATGCCGCCGAATTGCGCATACCAAGTGTGGCAGTGCACCACATCCGCTTCGATGCCCTGGCCGTTGAAGGCCAGGCAGGTCGCCAACGCCCGGAGCGGCGAGACGAACGGGACCGGACAGCCGGCGAACTGCGAGGCCTCGATCTTGGTGCCGCGCACCGTGATGCCGCCCTCGACCGAGGCTTGGTCGTGAAAACTCCGCACCTCCACCGCAGCGATCTTGGCGAGTTCCCGTGACAGGTACTCCACATGCACCCCCGCGCCACCGTAGATGTGCGGCGGATACTCGTTCGTCATCAACAGGACTCGCATCACAGGGCTCCCAAGCGAAGTTTGGCCGTGTTCTTACAACCTGTCGCGCGTTCGTCAATCCGTAACGCCCGGCCACGACGCTCGGGGGCCGACGGACGGTTGCCGTCGACTGCGATCGACGGGCCGCGTTACGCGCTTGGACGGCCCGGCGGTCCTGCGGCGGTGGTCGGCCCGCATTGAGAGCGGGATATGGCCGAACGACGCCGCATCGGTTAACGTTTCCACAAGATCGCCATCCGACACTGACCTCTGCGAGAAGCGGGCTTGGGAACATCGACCGAGGAGAGCCTTCGCCGTGATCCGACGGTTTCGTACAGTTGCCCTTGTGACCGCAGTCGTGGCGATGGCGGCTGTGCTGGTTCACGATACCCGAGTGATCGCCGCCGATACCGCGCAGCCGGTCAACTGTACCCGGCAAACCCTCGGGATCAGCGCCTGCTTCGGCCCGAAACTGTGCCTGTGCATCTATGATCGGGGAGGCGTCGGCAGCGGCGTCCCGGCCGGTTTCCGCTGGGACTGTGGCGTTCTCCGCCCGCGCTGCGACCCTTCAGGCCCGCCGGCGACGCTGGACCCCTTCCGCGGCCCCTTCCCGCACGCGGTCGGGATCGATCGCTCCGACCGCCGCATCACGGTCGACCAGGAGACGCAAATCATCGTACCCGGCGAGCACGACTAGCATTGGTCTGACCGCTTGACCTAAACACTTGCGGTGCGCCCTGACCATGTAAAAGATTTACTCCGAAACAAACCACCGATCCCGACCGGCGCAACTATACAGTGCATTTTATCATGTTTTTCAATAAGAAGAATGTTCATAAAGAGGCCTGCAATCGAATCCGGGGAGACTTTCCTGAGGGCAAGACACCAATTTCATTAACCATTCTATTCGCAGCTCTCACCTTGCTTGTCGGTGCATCGACTGTTGCGATGTTTCTGACTGGCAGCCTCCATCATGATGAGCAGACGTATATAGCGGCGAGCGTTATTTTTGACCAATACAGAATATATACCGAATTTACGTACAATCACTTACCGAACTTACCCATTCTATATAATTTCATCTACAAACTTACAGGAACCGATCAATACTTTTTAACGGGCCGAATTATTCAAATTATTTTCGGAACATTATCAGTTTTTACAATTTGGCTGATTGCACAAAAGTATGCCAATAGTAGTTGTGTCGGCTGGCTGTCCGCAATATTATTCCTAACCAGCCCAACAATTATTTTTCTATCGACATATGTAAATAGCACACAAATCATTCCTATTGGCGTTTGCCTTCTTGGTGTTTATTTTTTACTATTCGCGAATGAAGCTCATCGTTGGCGTCCGGCTTTATACTTTGTTTCAGGGTCTCTTATTTCCTTAGCCGCAGGTTTTCGCGTCAGCTATATTTTCATTGTGATTGCCACATCACTCATTGTGATGATTCTTGCTTTTCGACGTCCGCTCGCAAACAACCTGATGAACATATTGTTACCTTTTGCCGCTGGCGGGCTGATCGCCGGCTTCCCGACCCTTTTTTACGTCGTTCGCGATTTTGAGTCATTCATGTTCAACAACTTATACTATTTCGAATCACAGATTGAATTCAGAAGATCTGCCGAAGGGTCGGTTGGCGTCTATGCCATGACGCTCAAAGAAAAACTTGCATATGCTCAAAGAATTTGGGCCCAAGGACCGAACGTCATTATCATGGTGTGTACCTCGGCAGCCGTGATCGCTGCGGCAATGACGCCCGGATTTCGCGATAGACAGGTCCAATTGCGTCGCCCGGCATTCGGACTCGCGATCCTCGCCTTCATAGGAGCGACCGTGATGTCATTCCAGGTCACGCCGATGTGGCCACAGTATCTTATTCCGCAGATGGTGATGGCAATCGTCCTGGGGGCTGCCGCGTTCGGTACGCTTGATGCCTCGGCTCGTCGATATGCGACATCGACGCTTGTTGCGACAGCCCTGGTCGCCGTGCTCACGATGCCCACCGCGCGTCTGACGGTACATCTCCCCAAGATGTTCGATCGTGATCAATGGACCGGGGTTGCCGTGCATCGCGGTGCGGCGGAACTGCGCCGACAGATGCGGATAGCCGGGTTCGATGACCCGGCAACGCGGATCGCAACCCTGGCGCCAATCCTGCCCCTCGAGGCGGGCTTCTCCATCTTCAACGAACTCGCATCGGGCCCGTTCTTCTATCGCTCGGGCAATTTCATGACGGCGGAGCAGCGCGCGCAATTCAATGTCGTATCCATGGACACCATCGAGGATTTCCTGACCGAACACCGTCCTGCTGCCGTTCTGGTCGGCGCATACGAGCCCACGCGCCCGGAATACTTCACTGAAGTTCCCCTGATCCGGTTTGCCGAAGAGGCCGGCTACCGCCGTGTCGACCTTGGTCCGTTCCCGGGCGGCAACATCCTGTACCTGCGGCCCGCCGCGGCCATCGATGCCCACGGCCAAACCGACGTCGACCGGTCCCCGGGGGCTTGATTTCGGCCCGGCGAATGGCTGAACTGTTGGAATGTGCGGACGCTACGATCTTTATGAGACGCCGCGCGACGTCGCGGCTTGGTTTCGCGCCGCCGACTCCGTGCCCGATTTCCCGCCTCGCTACAACATCGCGCCGAGCCAGGATGCGCCGGTGCTCCGGCTCGACCCCGACGGCGACCGGGAACTGGCGATGCTGCGCTGGGGCTTGGTCCCGTTCTGGGCAGAGGACGTCAAGATCGGCTATCGCACCATCAACGCCCGGGCCGAAACGGTGCACCGGAAGCCGGCATTCCGTTCCGCGTTTCGCCGTCGTCGCTGCCTCGTCCCTGCAACCGGATACTATGAGTGGCAGACCACCCACGCCGGCAAACAGCCCTGGCGGTTCGTCTCCGCCGAAGGCCCCCTGTTCGCCTTTGCCGGGTTGTGGGAGCGGTGGGAAAAAACAGATGAGGCGGTCGAGAGTTTCACCATCATCGTCACGGATGCGAACGACCGTGCCCGTCCGATCCACGACCGCATGCCGGTGATCCTCGAGCCCGCCGACCATGACATCTGGCTGGGCAGTGACGATGTCGACACCCTGCGCAGCCTGCTCCGTCCCCTCCCGGCGGATCGGATGACATGCTATCCGGTGTCCACGCGCGTCGGCGATCCGCGCAATGACGACGCCGGCCTGATCGAGCCTGTCAATGCCAAAGGTCAAAGCTGACAAACCGACCCCTCGGCGCCGGCTTGGCGACCCCAACGGGACTCGAACCCGTGTTTTCACCTTGAAAGGGTGACGTCCTAGGCCTCTAGACGATGGGGTCTGCACTGCGTCAACTAACGGTCGGCGGTGGCAAAATCAACCCTCCTGCCGCACCCTGCGTGGTCGGCGCCGGCCGTACCGGACCGGCAGCAAACGGGCCGTCGCGGCGCCATGCCATTGCTGCTTGGATCGTGCCGTAACACACCCAAATCTCTAGCCTGAGACCAACCGTGAGGCTACAGTCGTGTGACTGGTGAGAGGGGACGCGAGCGGTTGTCGTGCCGCATCGCCAACAGGCAACAGGGCCGGTCATGCCCTATGTTAGGTAAGGGTGTCCGACGAAGACCCGAAAGATAAGGACCCTGATGAACTACGAGAGCTTTTTTGCCGAGCGCATCGGCGCACTCAAGCGCGAGGGCCGCTACCGCATCTTTGCCGACCTTGAACGCCAGGCCGGCCGCTTCCCAAAGGCGGTGAACCACGGCCCCCTGGGACCGCGCGAGATCACGGTTTGGTGTTCCAACGATTACCTGGGCATGGGTCAGCATCCGGCGGTGCTGGCGGCGATGCACTGCGCCATTGATGAATGCGGCGCCGGAGCCGGCGGTACCCGTAACATCTCCGGCACCAATCACTACCATGTGCTGCTGGAACGGGAGCTGTCCGAGTTGCACGGCACCGAGGCGGCACTGCTGTTCGGCTCCGGATGGATCGCCAATATGACGGCGCTCAACACCATTTGCCGGCAAATACCGGACATCCTGGTGCTCTCGGACTCCGAGAACCACAATTCGATGATCGAGGGGATCATCCACTCCCGGGCGGAGAAACGGGTGTTCCGCCACAACGACGTGAACCACCTCGAGCAGATCCTGGCGGCTGAGCCGCTTGCGCGCCCCAAGCTGATCGCATTTGAATCCGTTTATTCCATGGGTGGCGACATTGCCCCGATCGAAGCCTTCTGCGACATTGCCGACCGCTACAACGCCATGACCTTCCTGGACGAGGTGCACGCCGTGGGCCTCTATGGAGAACGTGGCGGCGGCGTCGCCGAACGGGACGGCGTCATGCACCGCCTCACCGTGATCCAGGGCACGCTGGCCAAGGCCTTCGGCGTGGTCGGCGGCTACATCGCCGGCTCGGCGGCGATGTGCGATTTCGTGCGGTCCTATGGCACCGGCTTCATCTTCTCCTCGGCGATGCCGCCGGCGGTGGCCGCGGGGGCCCTTGCCAGCGTGCGCTACCTCAAAGGCCACCACGAGGTACGGGTCCGCCATCAGGAACGGGCGGCCACGCTGAAGCGGCGCTTCGCCGATGCCGGCTTGCCGGTGCTGCCGTCGCAGTCCCACATTGTGCCGGTGCTGGTGGGCGACCCGGTGCTGTGCAAGCAGGCCAGTGATCTGCTGATGCGCGACCACGCCATTTATGTTCAGCCGATCAACTACCCCACCGTGGCACGCGGGTCCGAACGCCTCCGGTTCACACCGACCCCGCTGCACGACGACGACGCCATGGACCGTCTGCTGATCGCCATGCAGGACGTCTGGCAGCAGCTGCGTCTCAAGCTCGCTGCCTGAGGCTGTCGGACAAATCCGGCCGGGCGCAACCCACGCGCGCCGATGGCTCCGCTGCCCATCAGAGCGTTCCGCGCGGCGGTGCCGGTTCGCCGGCGCCGGCACTTGGCGCATTAAGGTTTGCTGGGGGCGCATCCCCCGGTGCATCGAGATTTCCGCCGATGGCGTCCGGGCGGACCGGCGGCAGGTGCAGCAACAGTGCCCCCGCCACGTACACGGACGAAAATGTGCCGATGACGATGCCGAAGACCATCGTTAACGAAAACGTCGTGAGTGCCGGCCCACCCATGAGCGCCAGCGGCAGCAAGGCGGCCAAGGTCATCCCACTGGTCAGGACCGTGCGTTTGAGCGTGGCATTGACGCTGACGTTGACAACGTCAGCCATCGGCATCCGCTTGTAGCGGCGCAGTGTCTCGCGGATGCGGTCGAACACGACGATGGTGTCGTTGATGGAATAGCCGGCAAGCGTGAGCAGCGCCGCCACCGCCGTCAGGTCGAAATCGAGGCGCAGGATCGATAGCAGCCCCACAGTGGCCAACACGTCGTGGAAGGTGGCCATGAGGGCGGCCACGCCGAACTGCCATTCGAAGCGAAGCACGACGTACACCGTGATCGACATGACGGCAGCCAGGGTGGCAGTGATACCGGCGATAAAGAACTCTCGCCCGACGCTGGGCCCGACCACATCGACACGGCGCACCTCGAATCCTGTACCCAAGGCCTGACGAACCTGGGCAACCGTGGCGCTATAGGCGCTCTCGCCACCCTTGGGGCGTTCAATCCGGATCAGGACGTCGCCCGCGGCATCCAGGTCCTGGATCGCGACCTCACCGAGGTCGAGCGGCGCGATCCGGCTCCGAACCGTGGCGACGTCCACCGGCGGCACGCTCCGAACCTCCATCAGCACCCCGCCATCGAAATCGATGCCAAGATTGAGGCCCTGCAGCCCCAGGGAAAGCGCGCCGACGGCCAGGACCAACAGTGAGAGGCCATAGGCAATGAGCCGCTTGCCGACGAAATCGACTGACGGGGTATCCGAAAACAGGTGGCGCGTACGCATTTCACACGGATCCGGCCGGAGAAAGGCTGGAGCCGGTCGGCTCTCACGGCAGGCGCGGCCGGTGATCGGATATCGGCGAAGCCCCGGCCGGATGCAAGGCCCCGCAACCGGGTCGGACCTGCCACGCCTGTACGTGCAAGGGCGCCAGAGCGGTGGGCGTCACTGCTTCAGGCTGGTCTCGATCCACACCTCCGAATGCAGTGTCCGGTGGACCGGGCAGCGATCGGCAATTTCCAACAGGCGGGCGCGGGTGGCCTCGTCGAGGTCGCCCTGGAGCGTGATCTCCCGGTGGATGTGGTCCACCTTGCCGTCCCGGGTCTCGCAGTCGGCGCAGTCGCTCGCATGAATTTTCTGGTGAGTCAGGGTTACCGCCACCCGTTCCAGCGGGAGGCTTTTATGCTCGGCATACATCCGGATGGTCATGGTGGTGCAGGCCCCAAGCCCCGCCACCAGAAGGTCATAGGGCGACGGTCCCGTGTCGGTACCGCCGAACGCCGCCGGCTCGTCGGCGAACAGGCGATGGTGGTCGCCCACGATAATCATCTGCTGGAACCGCCCCTGGCCCGTCTCCGCTACCGTCACCGGTAGCGGCCCCCCGGACTTGGCCGCCGCTCCGGCCTTGGGCGACATCTGAGCCGTGGTCTCGGGGATCGGCTCCACGGCGCCCACGTAGCGCCCGGCCCACGCGGCGATCACGTTGGCAACGTAAATCGCATCCTCCCGCCGGGCCAGCAAATGGTCGGCGTCATCCAGGGAAACGAAGCTCTTGGGATGTTTGGCCGCAATGAAGATGCGGCTCGCGTTATCGATGCTGACGATCTTGTCGTTGGGTGCGTGAAACACCAGCAAGGCCCGCCCGAGGCCGCCGATCGCCGTTTCCAGCCGGTGGCTCGCAATGTCATCGAGGAACGTCTTGCGGATGCGAAACGGCCGCCCGGCCAGCCGCACCTCGGCCTCGCCGGTGCTCTGGATCACCTCCAGGGACCCGGAGAACAGGTGTTGCACGTGGCCGGGGTCCGCCGGTGCCGCGATCGTCGCCACGGCCACCGCCTCCGGGATGCGCTCGGCCGCCGCCAATACCGCCGCCCCACCGAGGCTATGGCCGATCAGAATCTTGGGGGCCTCTATGGTCTCTCGCATCCAGTCCGCGGCTGCCACGAGGTCGCCCAGGTTGGACGAGAAGTTGGTGTTGGCAAACTCCCCCTCGCTCGCGCCAAGGCCGGTGAAATCGAACCGGAGAACCGCGATGCCGTGGCGGGTCAGCCCCGCCGCGATCCGGGAAGCGGCGAAGATGTCCTTGCCGCAGGTGAAGCAGTGAGCGAACAGGGCGCATGCGATCGGCGGCCCCTGCGGCCGGTCGAGGCGAGCGGCGAGCTGGCTTGTCCCGTCGGCGCCGGTAAATGTGATCCGATTGCGTGTTGCGTCGTCCATGCCGTTCGCTCCCTGCCGATTGCGTCCCGTGCCGCGATGATGATGGCCGGTGCCATCCGGATCAAGCGCGCCACCGCCAGAGCAACATTCTGATCCGCCGCAAACCGTGAGCCCGTACCGTCGGGACGAGGGGTTGATCCAGATTCACGGCAGACTATGGTGCGGCCCGGGAACGGTTGCAGCTTAAGGGGTGTTGATCGCCCTTGGGGGGGACCCCATTCCATCCCACCGCATCCGTTGGCCGCTGAGCCAGAGGAGAATGCGATGACCAGGCTCGCCACCAGGCCACAACAACAGCCGACAACCGATCGCACCGAGCTCGCCGATCGCTTCAGCGCGACACGGCGGCAAACCGAGGTCCTGGCCGCAGCGCTGGCGCCTGAGGACCAAGTGGTCCAGTCCATGCCGGACTGCAGCCCGGCCAAGTGGCATCTGGCCCACGTTAGCTGGTTCTTCGAGACCTTCCTGCTAGGCCCTCACCTGCCCGGCTATACCTCCTACCATCCTGCCTTCGCCTACCTGTTCAATTCCTATTATGAGGCGGCCGGTTCCCGGCATCCCCGCCCCGAACGCGGCCTGATCACCCGGCCCACGGTGGCGGAGGTGGCCGCTTACCGCACGCATGTGACCGAGGCCATGGTGCGGCTGCTGAACGGTGCCGATGAGCGTACCGCGACAGCGGTCGCGCCGCTGGTGGAACTGGGGATCCACCATGAGCAGCAGCACCAGGAACTGCTGCTGATGGACATCCTGAACCTGTTCTCCTGTAACCCGCTGGAGCCGGCCTACCAGGCCTTCAAGCCTTACCCGGCGGCCGGTGCCCAAGATCGCGCTTGGTTCGACCATCCAGGCGGCATTTTCGCCATCGGCGACGACGGCACCGGCTTCGCCTTCGACAACGAAGGACCACGCCACGAAGTACTGCTCCGGCCGTTCCGTCTGGCCTTGCACGCCGTCACCAACGGCCAGTGGCAGGCCTTCATCGACGACGGCGGTTACCGCCGCGCCGAGTTCTGGCTCTCCGACGGCTGGGCCACGGTGCAGCAGCAGGGCTGGCAGGCGCCGCTCTACTGGGACCGGTCGGCGGACGGTTGGACCGCGATGACCCTGGCCGGACGCCGGCGGCTGCACCCGGCTGCGCCCGTCTGCCACGTCAGCTACTACGAGGCCGATGCGTTCGCCCGATGGGCCGGCAAGCGCCTGCCCTCGGAAGCGGAATGGGAGGTTGCCGCCGACGGCCTCGCCCCGGCCGGCAACACCTTGGGCAGCGGCCTTCTGCGTCCGGCTCCTGCCGATCCGGATAGCAGCCGAGAAACCGGCCGACCCTCACAGATGTTCGGCGACGTCTGGGAATGGACTGCCAGCGCCTACGCCCCGTATCCCGGTTTCCGACCCGCTCCCGGCGCGGTCGGGGAATACAATGGCAAGTTCATGTGCAACCAGATGGTACTGCGCGGCGGGGCCTGTGTCACCCCGGACGGCCACATCCGCGCAACCTACCGCAATTTCTTCTATCCGCATCAACGCTGGGCATTTGCTGGCGTGCGCCTGGCCGAGGACGCTTGAGCCATGGACACGACAGCGAATCAAGCCCTCGCCCTGTCTGCCGTGCGCCGGCCTTCCGATGCCCCTGCCGCTTTTCTCAACGACGTACTGGCGGGTCTCGCCGCGGTGCCCAAGGCGATCCCCGCCAAATACTTTTACGACCAGGAGGGGTCTCGGCTATTCGATCGGATTTGCGATCTGGACGAATACTATCCAACTCGAACCGAGGTCGCCATCCTGGCTGAAAACCGCGCCGCCATCGCCGCTACGCTTTCGGATAGCCCGATCCTGATCGAACTGGGGGCCGGGTCTACCACCAAGGTGCGTCACCTGCTCGACGCCGCCCCGGGGCTCGCCGCCTTCGTTGCCGTGGACATCTCAGGCGAACACCTGATCGCCGCGTGCGCGGCACTGGCCCAGGATTATCCCGCCGTTCCCGTCATTCCCCTCGTGGCGGATTTCTGCGATCCGCTGCGGCTTGACGGTCTGGTGCCGGAAGGGCGTCGGGTCGCGTTCTTTCCCGGATCCACCATCGGCAACCTGACGCCGGGTCAGGCGGAAACGTTTCTGCGCCGGCTGGCGGCGGCGCTTGGGCCCGGCGCCGGGCTTATCATCGGTGTCGACCTGGAAAAGCCGGCCGCCATCCTTGAAGCCGCTTACGATGACGCGAGTGGGGTCACCGCCGCGTTCAACCTCAACCTGCTTCGCCGGATCAACCGGGAGCTCGGGGGCGACTTCGCCGTCGATGCCTTTCACCACCGGGCCTTTTACAATGCCCCTGAAAAACGAGTGGAGATGCACCTGGCCAGCCGGCGGGCACAGCGGGTCCGCATCAATGGCCGCACCTTCCTCTTCGAAGCCGGCGAGACCATCCACACGGAAAACTCATACAAGTACGGCCTGGACTGCTTCGCCGCCCTGGCTGCCCGCGCCGGCTGGACCGTCACTGAGGTCTGGACGGATCCCGCCCGCCTGTTCAGCGTGCAACACCTGACCGCCGCCTGACCGCACCTCGCCTTGACACCGGCGCAACTGCTGGGAGAGGGACCGCCGACAGTGGCGTCATCAGCCAGGCCTCACCACCAGCACGGCCCGGGGCGTTCCGGCCTGTCGCCCGTGCCGCGCCGCATGCCGCCACGGAAGCCGCCACGCGTCTGCGCCCAGCTGGGTCGGAGGCCGTCATCGCGCAAGTGAATGGTCTTGTCATCGAGGGTCAGCGTCTTGGCGACGTAAGCATTCTCGGGCATGGCGTCGGTCCTGAAAGCTTCGAAACCGATGGTCTCGCCGATCTCGACCTGCTCGATCACGTGCGCCAACACGTCGGCTGGGCCAAGATGCAGGTCGAGCCGCTCGATCTCCGGTGTTTCGACCAGAAGATGCAGGCCTGTGTCGGCCCGCCCCGTTGTGGCCATACAGCGGCCGATCTTCATGTCGGTGACCGTCCCGGACATCGCCTCGACCGGCGGCCGTTCCGCCATGCGCGCGACGCCTTCGGGATCGCCCACGCCGCGCTGACCCTGGGCGGCCGTGCTCATCAGGGTGACGCCAGCAACAGCCGCGCATAACATGACCGATTTCCTCATCGCAACCTCCGCCTGGAGCCCTGTAATTTTATCGTAACTGTATGAAGGCCCGGATCGCCGCACTTCATCGTGGGTCGGACCCTATCTAACGCGTCCGACACGTCCAGGTCATTCGCCCAGGTTAAGGCCCACCGGTATCTGCCCTTGCCCGCGATGGCGTGACTGCCTTGGACAAGCGCATTGGCCGCCACGCACCCTCCTGCGCCAGGCGATCCGGTCGCTTGGCTGATGCCCTTTGCGCCCAGGGTCTGCTAGTTTCGCTCCCGTGGATCACCGGCAGGGAGGGCATAAAGCATGCATCAGACGGACTTTCCGGCATCGGCGCCGGAGAATGAAGCGCGCTCGGCGGGCGCGGTCGAACAGATCTTCTGTGCTCAGGCGAGTGGCACAGCCATGCATGCTGTCGACACGGCAACAGCCGTCGCAGAGCGCGGTCTCGACCGGGATCGCTACGGCCGCGGCACCGGCAGCTTCCACGATGACTGCCAGGTCACCCTGATTGCGGGCGAGCACCTGGATCGGATTACGGCCGAGTTCGGGGTCAGGGTTCTGCACGGCGAGCATCGCCGCAACATCGTCACCCGCGGCCTCGACCATGCCCTGCTCGTGAATCGGCGCTTCCGCGTGGGTGAAGCCCTGCTGGAATATCAGCAGCAGCGCCTGCCCTGCGCCTACCTGGTGGAAATCACCGAGCCGCGCATGGGAGAAGCCCTGGGGGAACAGGCCGGGATTTGCGCCCGCGTGATCGAGGGCGGAGCCATCCACGTCGGCGACACCGTTATCCTGGTCGACTGACCGCGCTCATCCGTAACCGGTTCGGCGCCCGAAACAGGGGTGGCCCGCGCCGCCACTGCGGCGTAAACTCGCGCATGAAGCGAACCGGAGCGGGGTGCGGTTGCATGGTGGCGCGTGTGGGCACGGTGGCGTTCCAGGGCATCGATGTCCTGGATGTGGACGTGCAGGTACAGATGACGGGCGGCTTGCCCGCTTTCGTCGTCGTCGGCTTGGCCGACAAGGCGGTGGGCGAAAGCCGCGAGCGGGTGCGGGGCGCGCTCGGTGCCATGGGCCTTGCCTTGCCGCCCAAACGCATCATTGTCAACCTCGCCCCGGCCGACGTGATCAAGGAGGGCAGCCACTTCGACCTGCCCATCGGCCTCGCCCTGCTGGCCGCCATGGGTGTTCTGCCGGGGGAGGAGATCGGGGAGATGGTGGCGCTGGGCGAACTCGGCCTGGACGGAGCGCTCCGCCGGGTGGCCGGGGTGCTGCCGGCCGCCCTCCACGCCAGCGCCAAGGAGCAAGGGCTGGTCTGTCCGGCCGAGCAGGGCGGGGAGGCGGCCTGGGCCGCCGGCATTCCCATCGTGGCGGCGCCAACGCTGCTGGCCGTCGTCAACCACTTCAAGGGTACCCAGGTGCTGAGCCCGCCCGAACCGCGGCTGGTGGCCGACGCAGGCGCTCATCCCGACCTGTCGGACATCAAGGGGCAGGAGACCGCCAAGCGCACGCTGGAGATCGCGGCGGCAGGATCACATAACATGCTCATGGTGGGCCCGCCCGGGTCGGGCAAGTCGATGCTGGCGCAGCGCCTGCCAGGGCTTTTGCCGCCGCTGGAGCCGGCCGAGGCGCTGGAGGTCAGCATGATCCACAGCCTCGCCGGCAGCCTCAGGGACGGCGGTATCACCCGCCGTCGTCCGTTCCGGGATCCGCACCATTCGGCCTCGGTCGCCTCCCTGGTCGGCGGCGGCCTGCGCGCGCGGCCCGGTGAAGTGTCACTGGCCCACCTCGGTGTGCTGTTCCTGGACGAACTGCCGGAATTCCACCGCGCCGCCCTGGAAGCCTTGCGTCAGCCGCTGGAGACCGGACACACCACCGTCGCCCGGGCCAACGCCCACGTTACTTATCCCGCCCGGGTGCAGCTGGTGGCGGCGATGAACCCGTGCCGCTGTGGCTATCTGGATGATCCTTCACGGGCCTGCGGTCGGGCACCGCGCTGCGCCCAGGAATACCAGTCCCGGCTGTCCGGTCCGCTGCTGGACCGCATCGATCTGAATGTGGACGTGCCGGCGGTGAGTCCCGCCGACCTCGCCCTGCCGCCGCCGGCGGAACGTTCGGCCGACGTGGCGGCCCGGATCGCCGCCGCCCGGGCGATCCAGCGCGAACGCTACCGCGACGGGAGCGCCGGGACACCGATCCGCACCAATGCCGAGGCCGACGGTGAACTGCTGGAACGGGTGGCGGCACCCGACGCGGGCGGGCGGGCCTTGCTGTCCAAGGCCGTCGAGCGGATGGGTCTCACCGCCCGCGGGTATCACCGGGTGCTCCGGGTCGCCCGCACCCTGGCCGATCTTGAAGGCGGGCCCGGGGTCACCCGGGTGCATGTGGCGGAGGCCCTGTCCTACCGCCGCGTCGCCCCCGGCAAGGGCGCCGTCCCCGCCGGGGCTTGAGCCCGCTCGATCGTTGAAGACACCCGCGAACCCGAGGGTCCGCGGGCGGGTGACGACAGGGATCAGACAGTGCCGGTCATTGCATCTCCTGAACGTACCGGGAAATCTGCTCCGCCACCTCGGGATCGGCCTGCGCCGCCTGGAAAATCTGGTTGTAGCGGTCGACGCTGAGACCTTCGTCCTCAACCGCTTCGACCATCTGGCCGGTTGCCTGCTCGCGTACCGCCTGGACTTCCTCAGGGGTCTCGGCCGCCTGGAGCTGCGGCTGAAACGTCTCGTTAATGCGTTGCACCTCGATGGCGGCAGCCGCATAGGAACGCAGTTCCTCCTCGGAGTAATTGGCCTCGACCGAGGCACCGTAGTCCTGCGCCATGGCCGGCACGGTACCGAGGCCGAGGGCGACCACAAGGGCCAGGATCGCGAGCATGATGTTACGGGGATAGGTCATGAAGGCTCCATCGGTTTGGTTTGCGGGGCACCGCGCGGCTGCACCGGCTGGGCTGGGGCGGCCTGCGGAGGATCGGTCGCTGGCGTGGGCGGCAACCGATTGACCCATGGGACAGGACGAGCGCCAAGTCGGTTCCATTGCCGCACCCGGTTTTTCCAGTGTGTGGCGAAACCACCTCGAAATCGGCACATTGTCGCCGTATTTCCCAGGCCGGTTCGCTTTATTGGGAACCCGCAGCGGTCGAACGGTGTCTGTAGCCGAAAGCAGCCCAGGGAGGGGCAACGTGGACGACGTGAAGTGGTTGATGGCGCGGGAGATTCCGAGACTCAGGCGCTATGCCCTGGCTCTGATCAACGATCCGGAGCAGGCTGATGATCTGGTCCAGGACTGCCTGGAACGAGCGATCCGCAAGCGTCATCAATGGCGTCGTCACGGCAGCATCCGAAGCTGGCTTTATCGCATCCTCTATTCTGTGTTCGTGAATCAGAGCGCACGACGAAACCGCGACCGGCGCACTCTCACTCTGGAGCAGTCGCCCGCACTGCCGAGCGCTCCCGCCGCGCAGGAGCATCGGCTCGCCTGTCACGACATCGCCGAAGCGATGGCACGGCTGCCGGCGGAGCAGCGGGCTGCACTGGCGCTGACGGCCATCGAGGGTCTGGCTTATGACGAAGCCGCCGGCGTGCTCGGCATCCCCATCGGCACCTTGCGCTCGCGGCTGGCGCGGGCGCGCGACACCTTGAGGACCCTGCATGAACCGCTTCCGCAATCCGCGGTGCTGCGGCGGGTGAAATGACATGCGCCATCCGACGCCAACCGACTCATCTGATGCGCTTGAGATCCTGGCTTATGCCGACGGACAGTTGGACAACGATCCGGCGGCCCGGGCCCGGATGGAGGCACTCCTGGCGGCCGATCCGGCGCTGGCCGCGCGGGCCCACGCCTACCGGGCGCAGACCGATGCCTTGCGTGAGGCGTACGCACATCGGACCGCGGAGCCGCTTCCCTCGCGTCTGACGGGAGCCCTGGAGACACGGCCGCGATCGCCGTCGTCAACGCGGTCAATCGGACGGGTTGCCGCGGCGCTGACGCTTGTGCTGGCGGGAATGGCCGGCGGCTGGGTGCTGGGCCGTGCGTGGGACGCTCCCCTTCCGCAGGCGGCGTGGAGCGCCGACGGGCTTTGGGACCAAGTCGATGGCTTGGTCGCCGCAACGCCCACGGGCACCCCGGGGAATGCGACGGAGCAACCTCTGGAATGGCTGTCGAGGCAGCTCTCTCTGATGCTCCGGGCTCCCGATCTGTCCGGCCTCGGCTACACACTGAAGGACGTCCGGGCCGTCCGGCAAAACGGCGTGGCCATGGTGCGGCTGAGCTACCAGGCCGCCGATGGGGCCGGTCTCAGGCTGTTCCTGCGCCCCCGCTGGCAGCAGGACGAAGCGCCGCTGCAGGTGGCGGAGAACGGCGATGTGGCGTTGGCGTATTGGCTGGACGGGCCGCTCGCGGCCGCGGTCGTCGCCAGTCGGTCGGGACCCGAGATCCGCTCCCTGGCGCAAGCCGTGCGGCGCGCAATGAGCGGGTCGGCGCTGCTACCGGCAGGCGTGCAGGAGCCGATCCCGTTCCCGGCCCCAGGCCCGACCCCAAGCCCGACGCCAGGCCCAGCCCCCGTGCCGGCCGACCTCGCCGACGGCGGCGGCCACCACGGCGATACACCGGCAAACGGTTTGTCCACACCTGGCAACGCCCTGAACCCGTTCGGCACAACCGGGTCGGAACCGGGCGTGGTCACTCCCAACTGAGTGGTTGTACCGTGGCAGGTGCGTGCTTCCCGCCCTCCGCTGTGTGGTTGGCGGCGCTCACGGTCTTGCCGGGAACCGCCGCTGGTATTGGCCGTGGCCTGCCACCATGTCATCGAAGTCAGGGAAGGCAGGCTGTTCCCTGGGGCACGCTTGGTGAAGGACGGCCAGACGGGAAAGGTAGACCCTCATGACGCAAGCACCGGATGCCACCTTGCCGAAGCGGGTGACCATTTTCGGCGGTTCAGGCTTCATCGGCCGGCGCTTGGTGCAGCGTCTGGTGGAAGCGGGGACCACCGTCCGCATCGCCGACCGCCAGCCTGAACGCGTCCGGGATCGTCTGCCGCCGCACGTCGCCGATGGTCTGGAGACGGCCGTGGCCGATGTGCGCGACCAGATCACCGTCGATGCCGCGGTCAGCGGCGCCGACGCAGTCATCAACCTCGTCGGTATCCTGTATGAAAAAGGAGAGCAGACATTCCAGGGCGTGCATGAGGAAGGTGCGGGCCGGGTGGCTGATGCCGCCGTGCGGGCGGGTGCCGGGCGCCTTCTTCACATGTCGGCCATCGGTGCCGATCCCGACTCCGCCGCCGCCTACGGTCGCAGCAAGGCCGCCGGGGAGGCCGCAGTGAAGCGAGCCTTGCCCACCGCCAGCATCGTCCGCCCGAGCATCGTGTTCGGCCGGGAGGACGACTTCTTCAACAAATTCGCCAGTATGGCCTCGATCTCCCCGGCCCTGCCGCTGATCGGCGGCGGCCGTACCCGGTTCCAGCCGGTCTTTGTCGATGATGTGGCCGAAGCCTACGTCCGTATTCTCTCCGACCCATTGACGGCGGGAGAAACCTATGAGCTGGGTGGCCCCCAGGTATATACGTTCCGCGAGTTGCTCGAACTCCTGCTTGCGCAGATGCGTGTCCGCCGCCTGCTCCTGCCGCTGCCGTTCGCCATTGCCGAGGTCGAAGCGTTCTTCTTCGAGAAGCTGCCTAAACCGCCCCTGACCCGGGACCAGGTGGCCTTGCTCCGCAGCGATAACGTGGTCAGCGGCCGCCACCCGACCCTGCAGACCCTCGGCATCACCCCCACGCCGCTGGAAACCGTTCTTCCGACCTACATCCGCTGACGAAGCTGCAGGCGGGCCGCGTTCCGGGGCCGCACCGCGCTCGGCCGCTGGGCTCCGGGGTTGACCGAACCCGCACCACAGCCTAAATCGCCAACGGTTCACAGGAACGCCGCCGGCGCGTTCCGTCGCAAAATCGAGTACAAGCCCTTGGAACAGCAACATCCCACTTGGCATGGCACCACCGTGCTGGCCGTGCGCAAGCAGGGTCGCGTTGTCATCGCCGGCGACGGGCAGGTGAGTCTGGGTCAGACCATCGTCAAGGCCAATGCCCGCAAGGTGCGCCGGCTTGTGGATGGATCGGTGATCGCCGGGTTTGCCGGCGCCACCGCGGATGCGCTCACCCTGTTCGAGCGCCTGGAAGGTAAGCTCGAACAGTACCCGCAGCAGCTTCCCCGCGCCTGCGTCGAACTCGCCAAGGACTGGCGCACGGACCGCTACCTGCGCCGGCTGGAAGCCATGATGGCCGTGGCCGACAAGGACGTGACCCTTGTCCTGACCGGCACCGGCGACGTGCTGGAGCCTGAGGGCGGCTTGATCGGCATAGGCTCCGGCGGCAACTACGCCCTGGCGGCCGCGCGCGCCCTGATCGACCGCGACGACATCGATGCCGAGGCAATTGCGCGGAAGGCCATGACCATCGCGTCGGACATCTGCATCTACACCAACGCCAACATTGTCATCGAGAGCTTATGAGCAGTTTCACCCCCCGGGAAATCGTCTCCGAACTGGATCGCTATATCATCGGCCAGCACGAGGCCAAGCGCGCGGTGGCCATTGCGCTGCGCAACCGCTGGCGGCGCCAGCAGCTGGAAGACGGTATGCGGCAGGAGGTGCTGCCCAAGAACATCCTGATGATCGGCCCCACCGGCGTCGGCAAGACCGAGATTGCCCGGCGGCTGGCCAACCTGGCGCAGGCGCCGTTCCTGAAAGTGGAGGCGACGAAGTTCACGGAGGTGGGATACGTCGGCCGGGATGTGGAACAGATCATCCGCGATCTCCTCGAGAACGCCGTTCACATGGTGCGCGAACGCCAGCGCAAGGAGGTGACCGCCCAGGCCGAGCTGGCGGCGGAAGAACGGGTCATCACCGCCCTGGTGGGGGACGGCGCGGCGCGGGAGACACGGGAGAAATTCCGCAGGTTGCTGCGTGCGGGCGAGTTGGACGACAAGGAGATCGAGATCCAGGTCACCGATGCCGGCGCCATGAACCTGCCCACCTTCGACATCCCCGGCATGCCGGGGGCTCAGATGGGTATGCTCAACCTCAGCGAGATGCTGGGGAAGGCGTTCGGTGGCGCCCCGAAAAAACGCAAGAAGATGACCGTCGCGGATTCGCACGGCATTCTGATTGCGGAAGAAGCGGACAAGCTTCTCGATGAAGATCGGGTGGTCAAGGAAGCCATCGACACGGTCGAGAACAACGGTATCGTCTTCCTGGACGAGATCGACAAGATCACCGGCCGATCCGAACAGCGCGCAGGGACCGCCGATGTCAGCCGGGAAGGTGTGCAACGCGACCTTCTGCCGCTGATCGAAGGCACCATCGTCCCCACCAAACGGGGATCGGTCAAGACCGATCACATCCTGTTTATCGCGTCCGGCGCGTTCCACATCGCCAAACCCTCTGACATGCTGCCGGAGTTGCAGGGGCGACTGCCGATCCGCGTGGAACTCCGGGCGCTCAATCGCGATGACTTCGTCCGTATCCTGACCGAGCCCGAGGCGAGCCTGTTGAAGCAGTACAAGGCTCTTATGGGCGTGGAAGACCTTACTCTGGAGATTACCGAGGAGGCGGTCCACGCGATCGCCGATCTTGCCGCCGAGATCAATGCCGGGGTCGAAAACATCGGCGCCCGTCGGCTGCAGACGGTGATGGAAAAGCTTATGGAAGAGGTCAGCTTCACCGCATCGGAACGGAGCGGCGAGACGGTGGTCATCGACGCCGACGAGGTTCGCACACGCGTGGGTGAACTCGCCAAGAAAGCGGATCTGGCCAAGTTCATCCTGTAGCGGCCGGCGCTGTCGGCGCCTCGCTTTCGCCGCTGCGGCCGCCGGACGCCTCAGGATCGATCAACGCCAACGCCCGGCTGAGCGTGGCGGGATCCCGCTGGCCGATCCGATCCCGCAGCAGGTTGGCCAGTTCCGTGGCCTCGGGGCCGAGGTTGGATGTGTCGATGACGACCCGAGGATGGGAGAGCCGGGCCAGGCGTTTGAGCGCCTCCGCATCATCCCAGATCAGGTCGAAATACCCGCAAACCTGCATCACCAGACCGGCGGTGGGCCGGCCGCGGCGGCCGTGCTCCAGTGCCGAGAGGTACGCTGCGGAAACGCCCAGGTCCCCTGCCATGCGGGTGAGCGGGATGCCACGCGCCCGGCGCAGCGCCCGTACCCTGACCCAGAACGGCGTCACGCTTTCTTGCGGAGCCGGCGCAGCAGCACGTAGACGGCTCCCTGTCCGCCGTGCGCCGGAGTTGCGTAGGCGAACGCCAGGACGCGGTCGCGGTTGGCCGGCTCGTTGAGCCAGCGCGGGACCGCGGTGCGCAGCACCCCTGCTGCCTCCTCCGACCGCGTTCCCTTGCCGGTGATTACCAGGACGCAGCGGCGTCCCTGCATCTGCGCCGAGGCAAGAAACTGATTCAGATGGCGGTGGGCTTTTTCCTGGGTGTGGCCATGCAGGTCAATCTCCCCCTCCACCGGCATCTGGCCCTTGCGCAGCCGTACCAGGGTGCGGCGATCCAGGTCGCCGGCAAGTCCGTGGGTGAGTTCGCCTTTCGGGGTCGGCAACACCTTGGACGGGGCGGCACCATGCAGCGACGTCGGTGCCTGGGATCGAGACAAATCGTCCTTCGCCGGTTGTTCGGATGGGTCCACTGCCGCCGGCGGCGCTTCCGCCGCCTCAGACGGGAACGGCGCGGCGCGGCGCGGCAATGGTCGGACCGTCTGCGCGACCCGCCGCCAAAGATCATGGTCGGCCGGGATGGGCAGCCCGTCCGGATCAAGCGGCCGACGTCGCGCCATCGACCAGAAGGACATGCAGACGCCGGGGACCATGTGCGCCCAGCAGCAGCGTCTGCTCGATATCTGCGGTGCGCGAGGGGCCGGTGATCCAGGTGATTACGCGGGGCATGGCAATGCCAGTGCCGACTTCCGCACGCAGGCGGTGCCACGCATCCTCGTAGGTGCCGACCACCGATCCTTCGGGCAGCACGATGATGTGATTGGGCGGCAGGAAGTTGAGCAACGTCGGGGAATCCGGCCCCGACAGCAGCATCAGCGTGCCGGTTTCCGCGATCCCGGCGTAGGCGCCGGTGACACTGGCGCTGTCGTCCGCCGCGGCCGGCCCGGCCTCGGCCTCGAGGCCGCCGGCATCGGACCAGCGCACGTCCTTGAAGACCGCGTCACCGGCAACACGAACCCGCTGGGGCAGGTTATGGGCACGCAGGAAATCAGCCACCGCGGGTGCGATATCGTCCCCGCTGCAGAGCCGCTCGACAGTGGCGTTGACGCGCTCGGCCTCGGCAATGAACGTGGCGACCAGCCCTTCGCGGCTGTCGCACTGGCCGCGGGCCGGCACGACGTTGGCCCGGGGATAGCGCAACCGCCGTTCCAGCTTCGCCTTCTCGTCCGGGCCCAGCGCGCCACGGCCAAGGGCGTCGCGGATCGCTGAAAGGGTGCGCTCGCGCCCGCTGATCATTGCCGCACGCCCTTCTCGGCCGACCACCACTGCTGGAACGTCCGACCTTGCGGTGCAGGCAGGTCCCGCGCGTTGGTCCAGCCTCCGGCAAATGGCATCTTGCGGAAGCGCCCCTTGCGCCGGCCCAGGCGGCCGAGCGTGGCCACGCCCGCACCCGTCGCCAAACGATACAGAGCCGGCCATCGGGCCAATCGCGCCCACCAGCGGAGCCCGTAGCGGAACAACGGCGGCACCTGACCCGCTTCGAATTGCTGATCGCGCAGCTTTCGGAGCAGTCGCGGCAGCGGGATCCGCATCGGGCAGACCTCTTCGCAGCGCCCGCACAGGGTCGATGCGTTGGGCAGGTCCTTGGCCTCGTCGACGCCGATCAAGTTGGGGATCAGCACGGCCCCCATGGGTCCGGAATAGACCCAACCATAGGCATGACCCCCGATCGCACCGTAGACCGGGCAATGGTTGATGCAGGCGCCGCAGCGGATGCAGCGCAGCATCTCGCGGAATTCGCCACCGAGCATCCGGGTTCGCCCATTGTCCAGCAGAATGACATGAAAGTGCTGCGGCCCATCCAGATCGCCAGACCGGCGCGGCCCGGTGGTGAATGTCGTATAGACCGAGAGGTCCTGTCCGGTGGCCGAGCGTGCCAGCACCCGCAGCACCGTGGCAGCGTCCTCGAGCGTGGGCACAATCTTCTCGATACTGGCGATGACGATCTGGACCGGCGGAATGGTCTGGGTAAGGTCTGCGTTGCCCTCGTTGGTCACGAGGACGATGGATCCGGTCTCGGCCACCAGCATGTTCGCGCCGGTGATGCCGACCGAGGACGACAGAAAGGCTCTGCGGAGAACTGCCCGCGCCTCGTCCAGCATTTCCTGGGGCTCATTCAGAGGCCGGTCGTCCGGCAGGTCCTTGTGCGCCGCCCTAAATGCCTCGGCCACCTGGTCCTTGGACAAATGCACCGCCGGCGCGATGATATGACTGGGCGGTTCGTGGCGGAGCTGGATGATGTACTCGCCCAGATCGGTCTCCACCGGCTTGAATCCGGCTTCTTCAAGGCAGTCGTTGACGCCGATCTCCTCCCCGATCATCGACTTGGCTTTGGTGATGGTGGTGGCGCCGGCATCCCGGCACAACTTTACCAACAGCGTTCGGGCCTCTTCCGCATCCGAACACCAGTGCACCTGACCGCCGCGTTCGGCAACCTTGGCCTCGAACCGCTCGAGGTAGTAGTCGAGATGGGCCAGGACGTGATCCTTGATTTCCTTCGCGTCGTCGCGCAGCGCCTCGAATTCCGGCAGGCGCTCCACCGCCAGGCGTCGCTTCACTGGAAAGCCTTCGGGGAAACGGGCAAGTGCGACCTGGAGCTTGGCGTCATCCAGCGCTTGGCGGGCATTCGCGGTGAAGGCACGGGCTGTGGACTGCATGGTCAACGCCTCCCGATTAGTGTTATTGGCCGGCGCCGCCGCGTCGTCAGGCCGAGCCGCGCGCCTCGCGGCCACCCACCGGCGGTACATCGGCTGTCATATCCGCCAGCACTTCGGCCACGTGACGGACATTCATCGGCACACCGCGGCGTGACAGTCGTCCGGCGATGTTCATCAGGCATCCCAGATCGCCGCCCAGCACGGCATCGGCGCCGGAGGCCAAAATATCATCCACCTTGGCGTCGACCATTTTCTCGGAGATATCCGGATACTTGACGCAGAACAGGCCTCCGAAGCCACAACAGGTTGCCGCGCCCTTGAGTTCTTGGAGTTCCAGGCCTGCAATGCCGGCAAGCAGGGCACGCGGCTGCTCCCGAATGCCGAGTTCCCGCAGGCCGGAACAGGAATCGTGATAGGCCGCCTCGGCATCGAAGCGCCCGGCGATGGCGCCGACTTTGAGGACGTCGGCAAGGAAAGTGGTGAGTTCAAACGTCCGATCGGCCAAGTCCCGCGCCCGACGCGCCATCACCGGATCATCCTGGAACAACTCGGGATAGTGCACCTTGATCGTGCCAGCGCATGAGCCGGACGGCACAACCACATGGGAAAACGATGAGAATGCGTCGATGACGCGCTTGGCGATGGCAACCGCATCGGCCCGATCGCCGGAGTTGACTGCCGGTTGCCCGCAGCATGTCTGCGCCGCCGGTACCACCACCTCGCACCCGGCATCCCGCAACAGCTTCACGGCTGCCATGCCGACCGACGGCCGTATCAAGTCGACGAGGCAGGTGACGAACAAAGCGACTTTCATTTGCGGCTCAGCCATTAGCAGACAATGGCCATCCGGGAGAGCGAAGGCAAGGACCGGATGGAGACCCGGCCTCTCAAGTGCTCGGCGCTGCCGCGCGCGGCACCAGCAACACCATGCGGCCCCGCGCGCGCATCCGCCCGGCGCGCTCGGCGGCAAGCGCGCCCGAACCCCAGAAGACGTCGCCGCGGCCGGGTCCTTTGATGGCGGTGCCGGTATCCTGGGCCACCATCAACCGGTGCCACGGTGTCACCTCATCCAGCGGGTCCACCGTCTCGACCCACACCGGCGCTCCGAGCGGGACGATTGAGGGATCGACGGCAAGGCTGCGCTCCGCAGTCAGCGCCACTCCCAGCGCACCGCGCGGACCGTCTCCCGCGCCGGCTTCGTTGACGATGGCAAAAAATATGTATGACGGGTTCGCGGCCATCACCGCCTCCGCCTGATCCGGATTCGCCTTCAGCCAGGCCCGGATGGACTGCATGGAAACCAGGTCACGGGGCAAGTCGCCACGATCCACGAGGACCCGGCCAATGGGCACATAGGGGTGGCCGTTGCGCCCGGCGAAGCCTACGCGCAGCACGGTGCCATCCTCCAGAACCACCCGACCGGAACCCTGAATGTGCAGAAAAAAGGCATCGACGGGATCGTCCACCCACACCAACTCGAGCCCCCGGCCATCGAGTGCGCCCCGTTGGATGGCTGCGCGGTCATGGTATGGGACAAAGGATCCCTGGTGCACCCGCCCGATCGTCCGAGCCTGAGCGTTGGCTGTCGCTGACCCGTCGCCCAGCTCCAAGGTCACCAGGTCATCCGGGACACCGTACAGCGGATAGCGATAGCGGCCCACCGAACGCCTTGATCCTTGCAGTTCCGGTTCGTAGTACCCGGTGAACAGCCCGCCTTCCGCACTCTCCGTCGCCACCACGACAGGCTGGAACGTGGTTTCGAAGAAATCGCGTGCGGCCCGCCGGTCCGGTCCCCCAAGCTTCTGCCCTGCCGAACACGCCGCCTGCCAGTCGCCCATGCGCCCGCCCGGTCCGGCGAGCGGCGTGGGCCTTTCGGCGGGCATACGCATCAGCCGCTCGCACGAAATCAGGAAGGTATCCAGAGCTGCCCGGTGGTCCTCTTCCGACCAGCTGGCCAGGCTTGCAAAGCTCACCCGCCCATCCGACGACACGTCGGTCCTTGTGGAATCGCTGGTACAGGCGGCAACCAGAGCGGCGCCGACCACGACCATGACCGAACACACCAACCGTAAGGCTGGACGGCGCACTGAATTATTCGGGGGAACCGGTGGCGACGAGGATCCAGTTGGGATCGCGGCTGCGCGTATCGCGTGCGAACGTCCACGTGTCGGTGACCTCAGTCACCTGTTCCGGATCACCCTCCACCACCTCATCGTTCTGATCGCGGACCACGCTGATCTGTTCGCTCACGAATTTGACGGTCACGTGAGCGGTCCGACCGGCCATGTACGCTTCAACGATTTCCGCCGAACGGATGCCAACGAGGTTGGTTTCCATGGTCTCCCCGGCGCGTTCGCGCTCGTGAATGGTTTCGGCGAAATTCTGGAACACCTCCTGGCTCAGCAATGGCCTAAGCGATTGCGAATCCCCGGCGGCGAATGCGCTCAAGATCATCTCGAATGCGATCCGGGAACCGGACAGGAACTCATCCGGTTCGAAGCTTGGGTCAGCGACCCGGATTTGGGTGAGTCCGGACTCCAAGGGTGAAGCCTCCTCGAAAGCCGGCTCCGCATCGGAATCGCGCCGATCGGAAGGGCGATCACTTCGATCCGGCAGCCGGACCACCTTCTCGTCATCGGACGCGCGTTCGCGCGTCGGCTTGAACGGATCGTGGGTCTGAGGCTGATGTCCGTCACGTCGGCCCAGCACGCTGCGCAAACGCAGGACCAAAAACGCGGCCACCAGCGCGAAAAGGATTATATCGAGAAACTGGAGTTCACCACCCATCACAAACCGTCTGCATGGCCGGGACGGCTCGACCCGGCGCCGTCGCTCGGTTAGATCATCAAAGTAGCACCGTACCGGGTCAACCTTATCAGGTCCAGCCACGGTTCAGTGTGATGGCACGCGCGCCCCACCAATCGTGAGATAGTCCGCCGCATTCCGGGGAGCAACCATGGCAATCATGCTCATCGTCGTGTTCATACTCGTCCCCATCGCCGAACTGGTGGTTCTGATCCGCATCGGGGAAACCATCGGCGCCTGGCCGACCGTGGGCTTCGTCGTTTTGACTGCGGTCGTGGGGGTCTCCCTGGTGCGTCTGCAAGGCGTTGCCATTCTGATCAGCGCCCAGCGCGAGCTGGAAGCCAATCGCTTCCCGATGGCGGCGATGTTCGATGGCGCTTGCCTGGTTTTGGCCGGGGCCTGTCTGATCGTGCCGGGCTTCATCACCGACGCGGTCGGTTTTCTGCTTCTGGTGCCGGTGCTGCGACGCTGGCTGCGAAACACCATGGAAAGCCGGCTGAATGCAACGGGCCGCATCAAGCGATGGCCGTCGCAAGACAGACCATCCGACGGCGCGGGCGCCGACCGATCGCGGCGGCGAGGCAGCGGTATCATCATCGAGGGCGAGTATGCCGAAATCAGCCCCGACGAAGACCGGGAGGGCGGCTCGGAGCACGCCAAATCGGAGCCCGACCGGCCGCCGCGGCCACCAGCGTCGTCGCAAGCGGCTTCCGACGATGACCCCTCACCATGGCGCAAGGACCGGCCTGAACGAGGGCAGTAGGCCTGCGGGTCCGGGGCCCGCGTCTTCACGACCCGTGAACGGGTTGTGCCCCAAACTGATCCATGATAGCGACAGGCATCAGTTTCCGAACCCTAAGCAATCAAGTCAGAATTGGGATTCATCATGGCCAACACCCCTGAGACGACCTCCGGCAACGGTGAAGGCGCCGCCGCCGCGCCCGGCACCGGTGATGGAGCCCCGGCACAGCCGCCATTGACTATAAACGCGCAATATATAAAAGATCTTTCCTTCGAGGCCCCAAGTGCCCCCGGTATATTTAAGGAAATGCAAAACCGGCAGCCTGATATAAACGTCAATGTCAATGTTCAGGCAACCCCGCTTGGGGATAATGCTTATGAAGTCGTCTTGGTGACCCGGGCTGAATGCAAATTAGCTGAATCCACGGCCTTTCTCACTGAATTATCCTACGGTGGTGTCTTTACGTTGAACGTGCCGCAGGAGCATCTGCGCCCTGTTTTGCTGATCGAATGTCCGCGTATCCTGTTTCCGTTCGCCCGACATATCCTTGCCAATACCACTCGGGAAGGCGGATTCCTGCCGCTGATGCTGGGGCCGATTGATTTCGTGGCCATGTACCAGCGTCATGCCCAGCAACAACAGGACCAACAGCAGGCGGCGGCAGGCGGTGACCAAGGCGGCAGCGTTGCCTGAGCGGGCGCTGTGGTGGCGCCTCGCCGGTTGACGTGGCTGGCGTTACTCACGAGAGCGTCTGCCGCCACAGCGGATCGGTCAGTTTGTCGATGCAGGCGTCGTGCGCCCTGGATTCGTCCTCGTTGGCTGGGATCACCACCGGTGTCCGGACAACCTTAACGCCGGCCGTGCGCCTTGTGGCTGCGGCTCGAACGAGCCGCAGGTCCGGTTGGCGACCGCCCCGGAGCTGCAGGTAAACCTCTGCCAGCAGTTGCGCATCCTTGAGCGCCCCATGCAGGTCGCGCCCCGAGAGATCGATGCCGAACCGTCGGCACAGAGCGTCGAGACTGGCACCGGCGCCAAAGAACTTCTGTCGGGCCATGGTCACCGTGTCGACGGCCCGATCGCGCGCCAGAGGCGGCCGTTCGAGCCGGGCGAGTTCCGCATTCAGGAACCGGAGATCGAACTCGGCATTGTGAATGACCAGCGGTGAGTCCGACAGGAAGCCGAGAAAACTCTCCACAATATCGCTAAACAACGGTTTGTCGGCCAGCATGGCGTCGTCGATGCCATGCACCCGTCGTGCCTCTTCAGGGACACTCCGTTCCGGGTTGATGTAGGTCTGGAAGACCGCCCCGGTGGCCACGTGGTTGTACAACTCGACGCAACCAATCTCGATGATGCGGTGGCCGTCCGCGGGGCTGAGGCCGGTGGTTTCGGTATCCAGAACGATTTCTCGCATGACGTGATCCTTCTGACAGGTCCGGTCCTGATGTCAATGCGCAGCGAAGCTTGGCCGCCGGCGGCCAGGCTTCACCCGGCACCGGTCCACGATGGCACGGATGCAGCGCATGGTTTCGGCCTTGCCGAGGCCGGTCGGAATGACAAAGTCCGCTCGGCGCCGTTTCTCCCCATCGGGCATCTGGCGCGCCAACGTGGCGCGCAGACGCCGGCGATCCATACCCGGTCTCGCCAGAATCCGCTGTTCCTGGACGAACCACGGAGCGGATACCACCGCCACCGCATCGCAGCTTTTCTCGCCGCCGGTTTCGAATAACAGCGGGATATCCAGCACGACCAACGGCACGCGTCGGCGGGCCATGATGTTCAGGAACCGGCACTGGTGACCTCGGACCCGCGGATGCAGGAGCCGCTCCAGTCGCCGCAACGCGGCGGGATCATTGAAGACATGCCGTCCGATCGCCGCCCGGTCCAAACGACCGCCGACGACCGCGTCCGGAAAGGCGGCAGCGACAGCCTCGTGAGCTTCGCCATTGGGGCCGAGCAAGTCATGCACCGTCCGGTCGGCATCGAACACGGGAACGCCAAGCCGGCGGAACATGGCGGCGGCCGTGGACTTGCCCATGGCGATGGAGCCCGTTAGCCCGAGAATGAACATCAGGCGCGCATCTCAGCCAGCACGAAGGCGCGAAGCGCCGGGGTGACCGCCGGGTCGACGCCGAACCATGCGGCGAAACCAGGGCGAGCCTGATGCAGCAGCATGCCGAGACCATCCACCGTGACATGGCCGCGGCCTTGCGCCGCCTTGAGCAGCGGCGTCTCCAGCGGCCGGTAGACAATATCCACGACCACGGCAGACGAATTCAGCGCCTCCAGGGGCATGTCCAGCGGTGGCTGTCCGGTCATGCCGAGACTTGTCGCATTGACCAGAACGGCCACATCCCCGGCCGCACCGGCGCGGGTGGCCCAATCCACCGTCTGGATCGCACCGCCGATATCGGCGGCCAGCCGGTCGGCCCGGGCGCGGTCACGGTTGGCCACACGGACCAGCGGCATGCCGCCGGTCAACAGGGCATGCGCCACGGCGCGCGCGGCCCCGCCGGCGCCCAGCACCAAGGCCGGGCCTGCCGTGGCGTGCCAGTGCGGTGCACCCTGCCGCAACGCTTCCATGAAGCCGTAAGCATCGGTGTTGGTCCCGTATAACCGCCCGTCGTCCTGGACCACCACCGTATTGACGGCACCGATGGCGCGCGCAGTGTCCGACACGGCGTCCAGGCCGGGGATCACGACTTCCTTGTAGGGGATCGTCACGTTGGCGCCACGAAAGCCCAGCGTCACCAGGGCGGCGAGAGCCGATGCGACGCGGTCCGGGCGAACCGGCAGTGGAACGTAAACACCGTCCACATCGTATTGTGCCAGCCAATAGCCGTGGATGCGCGGTGACAGGCTGTGACCGATCGGCCAGCCCATGACCCCGGCAACCCGGCCGCTGCCCGTCGGTATCATGCCTCGGCCAGACCAAGGCGGCGGAGTTGGGCCAGCAGAGGCAGCAACGGCAAACCCAGGATCGTAAAATGGTCGCCATCGATGCGGGCCATCAACTGCAGGCCCCGTGCCTCCACGGCATAGGCGCCGACGGTATCGGTCACCGCCGATCCTTCGGCGTCGAGGTAACGCTGCAGAACGCTGTCCGAAAACGCGCGCATGGTAAGACGTGCGACCTCCGCGTAGTGCCACACCACAGCAGCCTCCCGGACAAGCGCCACGGCGCTGACAAGGCGATGCGACCGTCCGCGCAACAGCGCCAAGGTGCCGGCCGCCGTATCCCGGTCCACCGGCTTGTCCAGGAGCCGATCACCGCACACCAACACTTGATCCGCACCGATCACCATGGCACCGGGATGCCGTGCTGACACAACCATCGCCTTGGCTTCCGCGAGGGCAATGGCAACACTGGCCGGACCCATGCCAGAGGCGAGCAGACGCGTCTTGATCGCGCCCTCGTCGATCGCCGCCGGGTCGGCACAAAAGGCCACGCCAGCTTGCTGGAGCATGCGCTGGCGCGCGCTGCTGGCGGAAGCCAGGATCAACGGCGTCGACATTCCGTGCTCACCCTGCCGTGTCGGTCGACCCGATCATGCGCCCCGGCGATCCAAGGCCCGATGCGGGTCGTAACATATTTTTGGCCACGCCGCGTTGTGGACCGATTGTGGGCAACTGGTGCCGCTTTCAAATCTCATTTTATTCGCCTCCCAATGCTGCAAGCCGTCCACAGGGTCGTGCGTCTGTGGGGCTCGCTCGGGAAACCTGGGCAAAGCGGGGACCATAGCTCGCTCGCGCAAAGTTTTCCCCGGTTTTGGCGTTCCCGGCATAGACTGTCGAGCCCCTTCTGCCATGGATTTGGTGACGTTGCTCCCGTATCGTCCCCAGCGCGCTGTTTCGGCTTGGTGCGGCTCCGAAATGCCGAGGACGACATTCGGATAACCGTTAATCCCCACGATTCAGCCGACCAACTACTGTTACCACCTAAAAGAGAGTCTTAAGGGTTGATGGGTAGAGATGTGGATCGCTTGCCCGAGGGCAACGCATCGTCGATACAACCGAGCCAACCGAGCATGAGCGGCGTGCGGGACGCGTTCGCCGGAGTGTCTCAGCCACGGCCACCGTTCTGGCTGATGCGCCAGGCGGGACGGTACCTGCCCGAATACCGGGCGCTTCGCGCGGAGGCGCCGGACTTCCTGACTTTTTGCTACACACCATCGCTGACCACGGAGGCCGCATTGCAGCCAATCCGGCGGTTCGGAATGGATGCAGCGATCGTGTTCAGCGATATCCTGGTGGTGCCGCATGCGTTGGGCATGGAAGTACGATTCCTGGAGGGCGTGGGACCGCGCCTCACGCCTGTCGGTACGCCTCACGACGTGATAGGCCTGGAGAGTGCCCGCCTGGAAGAGCGGCTGGAGCCGGTCTACACTGGAATCGCAGGTTTGCGCCGGGCGCTGGCCTCGGAGCGATCGCTGATCGGGTTTGCGGGAGCACCTTGGACCCTGGCCTGCTACATGGTCGAGGGTCAGGGGGGAAGCGAAGCGCGGACCGCGCGTCGGTGGGCTTATGCGGACCCGGAGGGGTTCGGTGGCCTCATGGCTTTGCTGGAGGATGCGGTTGTCCGGCACCTGGGTGCCCAAATCAAGGCCGGCGCGGACGTGGTCCAACTGTTCGACAGCTGGGCCGGGCTGTTGTCCGAACAGCAGCTGCGACGATGGGTGATCGAACCGACCGCACGGATCGTGCGCCGTCTCAAAGAGGCTTGGCCGGAAGTGCCCATCATCGGTTTTCCCCGGGGCGGCGGCCTCCTTTACCACGCTTACGCGATCGAGACCGGCGTGGACGGCGTGAGCCTGGATGCGGGTGTACCGGCACGGTGGGCCGCTGAAACCCTGCAAGCGGTGGTACTGGTGCAGGGGTGCTTGGATAATCAACTGCTTGTGGTGGGCGGCACCGCGATGGATCGGGAGATCGATCGGCTGCTGTCGACCTTGGGGCAGGGACGCTACGTGTTCAACCTGGGTCACGGGGTCCTGCCGGAAACTCCGCCGGAGCATGTGGCCCGGCTGGCGGAGCGGGTTCGCACCTGGTCGGGCTCGGCAGGAGTCGGCTGATGCGACTTGCGGTGGTTCTCTTCAACCTTGGTGGCCCCGATCGACCCGATGCGGTGCGGCCGTTTCTGTTCAACCTGTTCAAGGATCCGGCCATCATCGGCTTGCCGGCGCCGTTGCGGTTACCGTTGGCTTGGCTGATTGCGCGGCGCCGCACTCCCGAGGCGCAGGAGATTTATGCGGAGTTGGGCGGAGGCTCACCCCTGAAGCGGCTGACGGAGGCGCAGGGTGAGGCCCTGACGGCGGTGCTAGCGGCACGCGGTCACGAGGCGCGGGTGTTCGTCTGCATGCGCTACTGGCATCCGATGAGTGGAGAGACGGCGGCGCTGGTGAAGGACTGGCAGCCGGAGCACGTGGTTCTGTTGCCATTGTATCCTCAGTTTTCGACCACGACTTCGGGTTCATCACTGGGCGATTGGGCCCGGTCAAAGCGGGCGGTAGGGCTGGACGCGCCTGAACACACGGTCTGCTGCTACCCCGAAGAGGCGGGACTGATTGCAGCGCAGGCGAGGTTGATCGGGGAGGCGCTGTCCAACGCGAGCGCGGCGGGCCATCCGCGCGTGCTGTTCTCGGCGCATGGTCTGCCGAAACGGGTTATCGCGAGCGGCGATCCGTATCAATGGCAGGTGGAACGAACGGTTGCGGCCGTGGTGCGGCAGCTGGACAGGGCGGACCTGGATTATACGATCTGTTACCAGAGCCGGGTGGGACCGCTGGAATGGATCGGCCCTGATACCGAGGGGGAAGTGCGGCGGGCCGGCAGTGACGGGGTTCCGGTGGTGATGGTGCCGATCGCGTTCGTGTCAGAACATTCGGAAACTCTGGTGGAACTCGACCTTACGTATGCCAAGGTGGCGGAAGCGAGCGGTGTTCCCGCCTATGTCCGGGTCCCGGCCGTGGGCACCGCAACGGAGTTTATTGACGGGCTTGCCGGCTTGGTTGAGAATGCTGTGAAAAGGGACGCTGAGCCGGCCTCCAATCTGGGTGGCCGGCTCTGTCCCAAGTCTGCAACGCGCTGCATCTGCGCGGCTTCCCCCGTTGACCGCTGTTGAACTGCCAGTGGCGAGGGTTCCTGTGGATAGCTATCTCTGGCTCAAGGTGCTGCATATCGTGGCGTTCACCGCGTGGATGGCGGGCCTGTTCTACCTGCCACGTCTCTATGTGTACCACACGCAGCAGGCGCCCGCCTCGGATGCCGCCAGCACTTTCAAGGTCATGGAGCGGAAGCTTCTCCGCATCATCATGAACCCGGCGATGCTGGTGACAGTCGCCAGCGGGGCGATTTTGATCTGGCAGATCGATGCACTGTTATTCGGCTGGATGCATGCCAAGCTTCTTCTGGTTGGCTTGTTGCTGGCATTTCACATGATGTTGGCGCGCTGGCGTCGGGAGTTCGATGCCGATGCCAACCGGCATTCGGAACGGTTCTATCGCGTGATGAACGAAGTGCCGACCGTGCTGTTGATCTTGATCGTGGTGCTTGCAGTTGTGAAGCCGTTTTGACGGCAGGGATCCTGTCGGTTTTGGTTTGACATTTTTGGTGACGTCGCATCAATTCGAGTGTTCGCAAGGTTTGCGCAATTCTTTCCGGTCAATCTAGGCGTTCCATGCACGTTAAACGGGATCCGATGTTTGTCGACGGGTCCCACGTCTCTCCTTGTGGGCATGTGTGTTCTTCGGGCACAAAATCGTGATGCGTCGGCGCGGTTCGGGCGGGTGATGCGTGAGCGCCGTAGGAAACGAAGATGAATCTCAAGGAACTTAAAGAGAAACCGCCGGCTGACCTTCTGTCCTATGCAGAAGATCTGAAAATCGAGAATGCGAGCTCCCTGCGTAAGCAGGAGATGATGTTCGCTATTCTCAAACAGCTCGCGGAGAACGATGTCCCGATTTTTGGCGATGGTGTTCTGGAGGTGTTGCAGGACGGCTTCGGCTTCTTGCGGTCTCCGGAAGCGAACTATCTGCCGGGGCCGGATGACATCTACGTGTCCCCGAGTCAAATCCGGCGCTTCGGTCTGAGAACAGGGGATACGGTGGAGGGGGAAATCCGCTCGCCGAAGGACGGAGAGCGGTATTTCGCCTTGCTGAAGGTCAATGCCATCAACTTCGCCAATCCGGTGGAGGTGCGTCATCGCATCAACTTTGACAATCTGACGCCGCTTTATCCCGAGAAGCGGTTCGTCATGGAACTGCCGTCTGCGGTCACAAAGGACCTCACCTCTCGGGTTATCGACTTGATTACCCCGATCGGCAAAGGGCAGCGCGCCCTGGTCGTGGCGCCACCGAGGACCGGTAAGACGGTCATGTTGCAGAATGTGGCGCAGTCGATCGCAGCGAACCATCCGGACTGTTACCTGATCGTTCTGCTGATCGATGAACGCCCGGAGGAGGTGACCGACATGGCGCGCTCGGTCAAGGGAGAGGTGGTGAGTTCCACCTTCGACGAACCGGCCGCGCGCCACGTACAGGTGGCGGAAATGGTGATCGAAAAGGCCAAACGACTGGTAGAGCACAAGCGGGACGTGGTGATCCTGCTCGATTCCATCACTCGGTTGGCACGGGCCTACAACACCGTGGTGCCGTCATCCGGGAAAGTACTGACCGGCGGTGTGGATGCCAACGCGTTGCAACGTCCGAAACGATTTTTCGGGGCGGCCCGCAATATCGAGGAAGGTGGCTCGCTGACCATCATTTCCACGGCACTGATCGACACGGGCTCGCGGATGGATGAAGTGATCTTCGAGGAGTTCAAGGGTACCGGGAACTGCGAAATCATCCTGGATCGGAAGCTGGCCGACAAGCGCACCTGGCCCAGCATCGACATCACGCGATCCGGCACACGGAAAGAGGAACTCCTGGTGGACAAGCCGACCCTGTCCAAGATGTGGGTGCTGCGACGGGTTCTGATGCCGATGGGGATCGTCGACTCGATGGAGTTCCTGCTGGAGAAGCTTCGTCAGTCGAAGAACAACGCCGAATTCTTCGACTCTATGAACGCCTGAGGCTCTGTGGCTGCGGTAGGGTGCGGCCGGAAGCTGGGGCCCCGGGCATCAGGGCAGCAGAACCGTTGATCCGGTCGTGAGACGGTTTTCCAGATCGCGATGGGCCTGGGGCGTTTCCGCTAACCGATAGGTCGCGCCGACGAGGATACGGACGTGGCCCGTGGTGACGACGTCGAGCAGTTCGCGCGCCGTGGCCTGGAGGTCGCTTGGCTTGGCGATGTAGGTCATCAGTGTCGGCCGGGTCAGGAACAGGGAGCCCTTGGCGGACAAGCGGGCGGGCTCGACGGGCGGCACTGGGCCGGAAGCGTTGCCGAAGGTGACCATCATGCCTAGGGGTCGCAGGCAGTCCAGGGACTCATCGAACGTATCCTTGCCCACGGAGTCGTAGACCACGGCCACCCCCTCGCCGCCGGTGAGGTCACGCACCCGGTCCACGAACGATTCCCGTGTGTAGACGATGGGATGATGGCAACCGTTGGCGCGGGCGAGGTCCGCCTTGGCTTCGGTACCGACCGTTCCGATGACGGTGGCGCCGAGGTGGCGGGCCCACTGGCAGAGAAGAAGGCCGACCCCGCCGGCGGCGGCGTGAACAAGGATGGGATCGCCGGCCTGGACCCGGTAGGTACGGCGCAGGAGGTATTGCGCCGTCATCCCCTTCAGCATCATGGCCGCTGCGACCTCATCAGAGATCGAGGGCGAGAGATGTACCAGGCGATCGGCGGCGATGACCCGGTGTCGGGTGTAGGCGCCGAGAATGCCCGCGTAGGCAACCCGGTCCCCTGGGGCCAGTCCGCTCACATCGGGACCGACGGCCTCCACCACACCGGCCGCCTCCATCCCGAGAATGGCCGGCAACGCGGGTACGGGATAGAGGCCGGTGCGGTGGTAAACGTCGATGAAGTTGAGGCCGATGGCGGTTTGTCTGAGTCGAACCTGCCCGGACATGGGTTCGGGAACGGTGACGGCCTCGAACACGAGTTCCTCAGGTCCCCCATGGGCATGAATGCGGACGGCCTCCGTCATGGCACGGGGGTCCACGCGGCAGGGTCACCCTGTGCGGCCGTGGCCGGAATTGGAACCGGGTGGCGTGGTGCCTGCTCCAGGTTCAGAAGGAATCGTTTGGTGGCAATGCCGTCACCGCCGGAATAGCCGGCAAGGGCACCGGAGGCCGCGATGACACGGTGGCATGGAATCACGATGGGGATGGGGTTGGCCGCACAGGCGGCCGCGGCGGCGCGAGGAGCGGTATCGGCGCGGGCGGCAAGGGCGGCATAGGAGAGGGTGGTCCCGAACGGGATCGTGCGCAGCAAGGCCCAGATGCGGTGCTGGAACGGGCTGCCGCGCGGTCGCAAGGCGAAGCGAAAGTCGGTCAACTGCCCCGCAAAGTAGGCCTGAAGTTGCGCCGACACTGCGGCGATCAGGGGATCGGAGGGAGGATCCTCGGCAGCGGGGGCGGATGGGCCGCGTATCCAGGATAGGCCGACAAGGGCACCCTCCGAAGCGTCGAGACGGAGGGGCCCAATCGGCGTGTGGATGGTTGACGTGATCATGGGTGCAGTCTACCGCGCGGCCAGAGCGGCGCTCAAGGTTGTCGGATCGGTAACCGGAAGGCCGCACGTGGATCCGCGACAGACGTACGCGGCAGGGCTGCCGTCGATCAGGCCTTTGCCGGCTGCGGGATGTTCCGGGGGCAGGGCTGTGTGGGGCATCACCGGATGGATCAGGGCGTCTGCCTCGGGCGCGCTCCAGGCGGCGTCCTGCAGTGACCGGGTGCGAGGGTCATCCGGATCGCCCACAATGACGACCTGCAGGGCGTCCTGCAGCACGGCATAGGACATGAGCAGTCCGGGGACACCCACCAGATACTGAAGATTATTGCTGGAAAACAGGGTGATCAGGGTATCGTATCGGTCGCGGTAGGCGGTGTTGCCGGTCAGCAGATAAAGCCGCGCCAAAACGTCGACCATCAGGCCGTTGCCGGACGGTGTGGCGTGGTCGACGATCGTCTTGGGTCGGGTGAGAAGTTCGGTGACATCGTCGGCTGCGAGAAAATAGCCGCCGTCGACCGAATCCCAGAAATGCCGGTCGGCGGTGGCGACCCAGGTCTCCGCCCAGGTGCGGTAGGCGGGATCGCCGGTCGCTTCGAACAGGCTCAGGGCCGCTCGGGCAAGGGCGGCGTAATCGTCGAGGGTGCCGGGGTGCCGGGCGCCGCCGGCACACCAGGTGTGCTGTAGACGATCGTCCTCGGCCATCAGGGTGACGATGAAGGAGAAGGCGGTGCGCGCGGCATCGAGCCAGTCGGGGCGGCCGAAGGTGGCGGCGGCGCGGACCAGGGCGTGGATCATGAAGGCGTTCCAGTCCGCCAGGACCTTGTCGTCCCGCAGCGGTGGGACGCGATGGGCCCGGGTCGCGAGCAGGGTGTCAAGGTTCTGGCGAAGGCGGGCTTCCGTCGCCTCGTCGGCAAGGGCGAGGCTATGGCGGCGGTTGAGAATGGTGAGGCCTTCCCAGTTGCCGGTGGGGGTGACATCGAAGGCCTGTTTGAACACAGGTGCGTCTGCCTTCAGGAGGGCGTCGATCTCGGACTCGGTCCAGACGTAGTACTTGCCTTCAACCCCTTCGCTGTCGGCGTCGTAGGCGCTGGCGAAGGCGAACAGGCCGTCGGGGCCGTCGGCACGGAGGTCGCGGAGCACCCAATTCACCGTCTCGTCGACGCGGGTTCGATACAGACGGCTGCGGGTGGAGCGCCAGACTTCGGTCAGGAGGTCGACGAGAAGGGCGTTGTCGTAAAGCATCTTTTCAAAGTGTGGGACCAGCCAGGCCTCGTCTGTGGCATAGCGGGCGAAGCCGCCGCCGACATGGTCGTAAATGCCGGACTGACACATGTTGTCGAGGGTCGTGGTGACAGCCTGGGCGAGGTCGGTATCGCCGGAGCGGTGGTGGGCACGCCACAGGAACTGAAAGAAGACCGGCTGAGGGAACTTGGGGGCCCCGGACGTACCGCCGGTAACGGGATCGATCATGCGAACGGCGCGCCGGGCCACTTCTTGGATCAAGGCGGGATTGAGCCCGGGACCGACCGGGGGCTTGGAGAGCCGCTCCAGACCGTCGCGCAAGGCGGTGACGTTGGTGGCCACTTGGTCGGGCTGGGTGCGATAGACCTCGGCGATGGCGCCGAGGACTTGGGCGAAACCGGGGCGGCCCCAACGCGGCGTTGGTGGAAAATAGGTGCCGCCCCAGAAGGGTTCGCCATGGTGCGTGAGAAACATGGTCAAGGGCCAGCCACCCTGCTGGCCGGTCAAGGCGAGCGCTGACTGATAGACGGTATCCACGTCGGGACGCTCCTCGCGATCCACTTTGACGTTGATAAAGTGCTCATTCATCAGATCGGCGATTTCGGTATTTTCGAAGCTCTCGTGCGCCATCACGTGGCACCAGTGACAGGCGGCATAACCGACCGAAAGGAGAATGGGCTTGTTGGTGTCGCGCGCTTCTTGCAGTGCGGCAGGGCCCCAGGGGCGCCAGTGTACCGGGTTGTCCTTGTGCTGAAGGAGGTAGGGGCTGGTTTCGGCGGCGAGCATGTTGCGGGTCATGGCGGCCTCGCGGCTGGGGTTGCGGGCAGATGGGGTGACAACAGGGTCGTTGCGCCGCTGTCGCCTGTCGCTTAGTTTGGGCCGCCGCGGTCAGGCAACAAGCCCCGAAGCCCCACCCGGCAGGCGGGGCCGAGCGGAGGGCTGTTGGAAACCGGGCCGGCATCAACGTCAGCAGGGTAGCAGGGACAAGGCGAAAACGATGAAGATTCATGTGGATGTGGACTGCACCCCCGAAGAGGCGCGGACGTTGCTGGGGCTTCCCGACGTCAAGCCGATGCAGAAAGCCCTGATGGATGAGATCGAAGGTCGCATGAAGAAGGCGCTGTCGGCGATGGAGCCGGACGCGCTGGTCCGGATGTGGCTGCCGGCGAGCATGCAGAGCCTTGAGCAGTGGCAAAAGTTCATCTGGTCGCGCATGACCGGAGCGCAGGGCGAGGATGAGCCGGTAGACAAGGGGAGCTGACAGCCACCGGCGGGACGAGGTTGGCAGTGTACTATCGATGCCACGTGTTCTGCTGCGTGAACGAGCGGCCGGCAGGGCACCCGCGAGGGTCCTGCGCTGCGCGCGGATCGGTCAAGCTGAGAGACTATATGAAAGCGCGGGCGAAAGCGCTCGGGCTGACGGAGGTGCGGATCAATGCCGCCGGCTGCCTGGATCGGTGCGAGTTGGGCCCGACCGTGGTTATTTACCCGGAGGGAGTCTGGTATCGGGTGGACAGCCGGGCAGATGTGGATGAAGTGCTGTCGAGACATGTGCTCGGGGGAGAACGGGTGGCTCGGTTGTTGTTGCCGCAGTCGCGGGATGAGGACGGGCCAAGGGACTGATGCGGGCTTCACCCGCGATGGTCCTTGCTGGGGGTGTCGGTGACCGGCCTCGGCGACGGGCTTCAGACGGTTTTTCCTGATACGATCTTTGCCCTGGCCTCGGGCCAGGGGCGGGCCAGTGTCGCTGTAATTCGGGTATCGGGTGTCGGCGCCGGACTGTGTCTGGAGCGTCTGACCGGGCGGACCTCGCTGGTTCCGCGACGCGCGACACGGGTGGCGGTGCGGGCGGCGGACGGGGAGCTGCTGGACCGGGGGTTGGCGATCTGGTTCCCGGGTCCGGGCAGCTTCACCGGAGAGGACGTGCTGGAACTCCAACTGCACGGCGGGCGCGCGATCCTGCAGGAGGTCATGAACGCGTTGTCGGCAGTGACCGGCGTACGGACGGCGGAGGCGGGGGAATTCTCCCGCCGGGCGTTCGAGAACGGCAAGTTCGATCTGACCGCGGCGGAAGGTCTTGCCGACCTGATTGCGGCGGAGACTCCGGAACAGCGCCGCCAGGCCCTGCGGCAGGCGGATGGGCGCTTGGCCAAGCTGTGCGAGGGGTGGCGGGACAGCCTGATCAGCGGGATGGCCGACCTGGAGGCGGCGATTGACTTCAGTGAGGAGGAAATCCCGAGCGGGCTTCTGACGCGAGCGCAGGAGGCGGCGGGCCAGCTTGCGGGTGAGATCTCAAGGCATCTGGGGGAGGCGCAGCGGGGAGAGCGGGTGCGGGAGGGGATCCGGGTGGCGATCCTGGGCGCGCCTAACGCCGGGAAATCGTCTCTTCTCAACGGGCTTGCGGGGCGGGATGCGGCGATTGTGGCGGCGGCGCCGGGGACGACGCGAGATGTGGTCGAGGTGCGGGTGGAAATGGCCGGGTGTCCGGTGATTCTGCGCGATACAGCCGGAATTCGCGAAACCGTGGAGGCGGTGGAGCGGGAGGGAGTGCGGCGGAGCGAGGAGGCGGCACGGGAGGCGGACATTCGGCTGCTGGTGTTCGATGGAGCGCGATGGCCCGTGGTGGATGCGCGGACGGCGGGATTGTGGGATGCGAATGCCCTGGGGGTGCTGAGCAAAGTTGACCGGGTAGCAGGAAGCGGCCCCTGGAGGTTGGGAGAGCGGACCCTGGTGGCGGCGTCCGTGGTGACGGATCAGGGCCTGGAAGCGCTGAGGCAGATGCTGGAGGTGGCGGTGCGGGAGCGCTACGCCGGCGGGGCGGATGTGGCGTTGACCCGCGCGCGGCATCGCGAGGCGCTGCAGGCCTGTCGCGAGGGTTTGCTGCGGGCAGGGGCGGGCCAGGCCGAGGAACTGGTGGTGGAAGATCTACGGCTGGCGGCGCGGGCGCTGGGGCGGCTCACCGGGGCGGTGGATGTTGAAGACGTGCTCGACGCCGTGTTTCGGGAGTTCTGCATTGGGAAGTGATGTTTCACGTGAAACAGCGGCGGTGCCGGTGGGGCCGCGCGAAAGCCGGTTCTGGGACGTGGTGGTCATCGGGGGTGGGCACGCAGGATGCGAAGCGGCCGCTGCGGCGACGCGTTTGGGCGCGCGCACGCTTCTGGTGACGCAACAGGCCACCGATATCGGCGCGATGTCGTGCAATCCGGCCATCGGAGGCTTGGCCAAGGGCCAGATGGTGCGAGAAATCGACGCCCTTGACGGTCTGATGGCGCGTGCCATCGATCAGGCCGGGATCCAGTTCCGCGTTCTGAATCGGAGCAAGGGGCCCGCGGTTCGGGGCCCGCGGGCCCAGGCCGACCGCACGCGTTATCGAGCCGCCATGCGGCTGCTCCTTGAGAGCGAAGCCGGCGTGACTGTCCGCTTTGGCTCAGTGTGGAGGATCGATCGGGCCGCCGATGGCAAGGTCTCAGGAGTGGGGCTGGCGGATGGAAGCACCCTGAACGCCGGTGCCGTGGTGCTGGCCACAGGGACATTCCTCGGCGGGGTGATCCACATCGGTGAGCGGCGAATGGCGGCCGGCCGCTATGGAGAGGCGCCGGCGCAGCACTTGAGCACATGGCTCCGGGGAACAGGGCTGCCCATAGGACGGCTGAAGACCGGGACGCCGCCACGACTGGATGGGCGGACGATCCGTTGGGACGAACTTGAGGCGCAGCACGGAGACGATCCACCGCAGCCGTTCTCGTTCCTGACCGAGGTGATCCGGGGCCCCCGGGTCGCCTGTGCGATCACCGGGACCACATCGGGGAGCCACGCGCTCATCCGCAACAATCTGCATCGGGCACCGATGTACTCAGGCCAGATCACGAGTCGCGGTCCTCGGTACTGTCCGTCGATCGAAGACAAGGTCGTGCGCTTCGCCGACCGGAACCGCCACCAGATCTTTCTGGAACCGGAGGGTCTGGAGACGCATGTGGTTTATCCCAACGGGATCTCCACGTCGCTGCCGGAGGATGTCCAACGGGCCCTGGTCGCAACGATTCCCGGGCTGGAGACGGCGCGGCTGACTAGGCCGGGCTACGCCGTGGAATACGACTACGTGGATCCAAGGGCGCTGCGCCCAACCCTGGAGGTTCGTGACATTCCGGGGTTGTTTCTGGCGGGACAGATCACGGGCACCACCGGGTACGAGGAAGCCGCGGGCCAGGGCCTGGTTGCGGGCGCGAACGCCGGTCGGCGGGCCGGAGGCGGGTCGGCGTTCGTGCTCGGCCGGGATGAGGCATACATCGGCGTGATGGTGGACGATCTCGTGACCCGGGGCACGGTGGAACCGTACCGCATGTTTACGTCGCGGGCGGAATATCGCCTGATGCTGCGGGCGGACAATGCGGACCGGCGGTTGACACCGAAAGGGATCGAGGCGGGTCTGGTGGGGTCCCGGCGAGAGCGGGCATTCGCGGCATCGGAGGCTGCGATTGCCGGAGCTGCGGCGGCATTGGTTCAGGCGAAGGCGTCCGCGGGAGAGCTGATGACGGCGGGTATAACAGTATCGGGTGACCGGGGTCGCTGGTCGGCGCTGGATCTTCTGGTGCGGGGGGTGGCGGCGCTGGAAACGCTGCGTCGGGTGTGGCCCGCGCTGGCGGACGTCGGCGACGCGGCGGTGGAGAGTGTGGTGAACGATGCGACCTATGCCGGCTATCTGGAGCGACAGGCGGCGGAGATCGCGGCGGCGCGGCGCTATGAAGAGATGACCATCCCGGACGGGCTGGACTTTCAGGCGGTGCCGGGGTTGTCGTCGGAAGTCCGCGAAAAGCTGGGACGGGTGAAACCGGCATCGGTCGGCGCCGCCGGACGCATCGCCGGAGTCACGCCGGCTGCGATTGCTACGGTGATCCGGGTGTTGCAACGGCGCCAAGGCGAGGCCGGTGCGGCAGACCCCGCCCGGTGAAGAACGGCTGGCCCTGTTTCACGTGAAACATCCCCTCGCTTCCGCAGACGTGCAGCGCGCCATGGCTCTCAGCGACCATACCCTGCTGCGTCTGCAGCGGCACCTGGACCTGCTCGTCGCTTGGCAAAGGCGCATGAACCTGGTCGGCCGGGCAACCCTGGACGACCCATGGCGGCGCCACGTTCTGGATTCGGCGCAGATCGTCCCGCTGCTGCCGCCCGGTCGGCCGGTGGTGATCGATCTCGGGACCGGTGCCGGATTCCCGGGGCTGGTTCTCGCCATCATCGCCAATGCTGAGGTGCATCTGGTGGAAAGCGACCAGCGCAAGTGTGCCTTTCTGCGCGAGGCGGCGCGGGAAACCGGGACCGCCCTCACCGTTCATTCCCAGCGCCTTGAGTCGTTGACCGGGCTCACCGGTGACGTGGTCACGGCCCGGGCCTGCGCGCCGCTGCCCCGTCTGCTGGGCTATGCCGCACCGTTTTTGCGACGCCACGGCTCCGGTATCTTTCTGAAGGGGCGCGCCTTGGCAAGCGAATTGACGACGGCCTCGGAATCCTGGATCATGCACGCCCAGCAGCGCCCCAGCCTGACCGACTCTGAGGGCGCCATCCTGATCGTCAAGGCGTTGCGTCGCCGGCATGACCCCTGAGCTCCTGGATCGTTTGGCCCCCCGCACCATTGCCGTCGCCAATCAGAAGGGCGGGGTCGGCAAGACCACGACCGCGATCAACCTTGGCACGGCGCTGGCGGCAATCGACCGCCGTGTCCTGGTGGTGGACCTCGACCCGCAGGGCAATGCCAGCACCGGCCTTGGGGTGGAGCGGGCTGGACGTCGCGCCACCATCTATCAGGTTCTCATCGGCGCCGCGTCCCTTGCCGATGCGGTGATCGAGACCGAAGTTCCCAATCTCCGCCTGGTGCCATCGGGTGTCGATCTGTCAGGCGCCGAGATCGAACTGGTGGGGCTGCAACGCCGGGAGTTTTTCCTGCGCAAGGCGCTGCGGCGGGCGGCCGCCAGTTATGACTACGTGCTGATTGATTGCCCGCCGGCTCTGGGTCTGCTGACGATCAACGCCCTGGTCGCGGCCGATTCGGTCCTGATCCCGCTGCAATGTGAGTTCTTCGCCCTGGAAGGCATCAGCCATCTCATGCGCACCATCGAGCGGGTACGTCAGGCCCTCAATCCCCGCCTGGAGATTCACGGGATCGTGCTCACCATGTTCGATCGTCGCAACAATCTTTCGACCCTGGTGGCGGATGACGTCCGCCAGTATTTCGGCGACAAGGTCTACGACACCGTGATCCCGCGCAACGTCCGTATTTCCGAAGCCCCGTCTCATGGCCGGCCCGTGCTGATCTACGATGTGAATTGTTCGGGGTCCCGCGCCTATCTCCATCTCGCCAATGAACTTCTGCGGCGCGAGAAAGCCCGCGAGGTCGTAACAACATGACGTCGGAACTGCGCAAGCGCGGCCTTGGCAAGGGCCTGTCCGCCCTTCTTGGCGATGATGAAGCGGCACTGGCTCAACTGGACCGGGTTCGCTCCGCCAAGACCGTACCCATCGAGATGCTGTACCCGGGCCGGTTCCAGCCGCGGCGCACCATGCCCGACGATGACCTGTCGACGCTGGCCGCCTCGATCGCCGACAAGGGCATCCTCCAGCCGATCCTGGTCCGCCGCCATCCCGACGACGCCAATGCGTACGAGATCATCGCCGGTGAACGCCGATGGCGCGCTGCCCAAATGGCACAGCTCGACGACGTGCCGGTGGTCATCAAGGATCTGGACGACCGCGCCGCGTGCGAGATCGCCCTGGTGGAGAACCTGCAGCGTCAGGATCTCTCTGCCCTGGATGAGGCCGAGGGGTATCGCCGCCTGCTGGACGAATTCGACCATACCCAGGAAGACCTGGCCCGCAGCGTCGGCAAGAGCCGCAGCCACGTGGCCAACATGTTGCGGCTTCTGGGCTTGCCGGAGCGCGTGCGCGCGCTTCTCGACCAGGGCGCCCTCACCGCCGGTCATGCCCGAGCCTTGGTCGGGGTGCCTGACGCCGTGGCGCTGGCCGAGAAGATCGTCAAGCGTGGTCTGAACGTTCGCCAGACCGAAGCCATGGTCAAGGCCAACGGCGGTGACGCCGCCCGCCCCCAACGCGTCGACAAGGACCCGGACACCCGCGCCATCGAACGGGACCTCAGCGAACGCTTGGGCCTCAACGTGGAAATCAAGCTGCGTCGGCGTGGCGGCGCACTGGTTCTGCACTACCGCTCATTGGCGCAACTGGACGACATCCTGCACCGCCTGAACCAGGGCCGCGCCGTGGCACCGGAAACACCGGATGACGCGCCGCCCCCCCGACCCAGCGAGATGCTGGAAGACCTCATCGAGGTCGAAGCGGAAATCGAAAGAGGGCTTGGCTCCGACGACATTGCGTCTCTCGCCGACGAGCCCTTGTGGCCTGCGAATGTTCGCTCGGATTAGGGCTGACGGCGCCGACCTCCGGGCCGGCTGCCGGCCCCGGCCCCGGCTGCGAGCCGCATCAGCAACCGGGCGCACACGGCCTCCGCCGGCAGTCCCGTGGACTTGCACTGGATTTCCGCTTCCGTCGCCAGGCTGAGCGCTTGGCCGAGACGGTGGCGTGGCCATAGAGCCATCTGCTGCCGAAACCCCGCCTGCTCGGCCCGGAACACCGGCGGCCGCAATGACATCAGAGCCTTGTCCGCCGGCATCCCGGCCTGCATCAACCCCTGTGCGTGCAGCAGCCGCATCAGATGGCGCCCCACCGCCCGCACCACCGAGGGCGGTCCGACCGCACCCTCCGCCACCAGGCGCTGGAAGGCGGTCTCCAAGCTGGCGCTGTCGCCGAGGCAAGCGGCCTCGATCACCGTATGCAGCGAGGCGGCCGTGGCGTCCCCCACCGCCGATTGGACATCCTCCACGCCGACGCGACCGGGCCCGCCCATATAGACGACCAGCTTCTCTAGCTCCCGCCGGGTCACGCCGTGGTCATTGCCGAGACGTGCCGTCAGCAGCGCCAGGGCGTCCGCGTCGGGGACCAGATCGTGCGCCGCGAGCATCGCCCGCGCGGTTGCCTCGACCGCGCCCGGATCATCGCCATAGCAGGCAATGGCCACGGCATTGTCGGCCTTCTCGAACGCGGTGCGCAGGCTGGATCGCTTGGTCAACTCTCCGCCCTCAGCCACAACGAGGGCACCGGCAGGATTCGTCGCAAGCCAGTTGGAGAACGTCGGCGCTATCGCATCGGTGGCATCGCGCACCCGAACCACCCGCCGACCGCCGGAGAACGAGTAGGCTGCCGCCTCGTCGGCCAGACGGCTCGGATCGGCACGCAACGCCGCTGCCGGCAGCTCCGTCCGGCAGAAGGGGTCCTCAGCCGCCGCCACGGCGTTCACCAGGCGATCGGCGCGTTCCCGCACCAGCCCGTAGTCCGGCCCGAACACGAGGGCTGCCGCCTTCGCCGGGTCCGGCCGGTCGAGGAAGCCTTCGATCCGGGCTGCGGGCAGCTTCAACCCGTGTGCCCGTCGCTGGCCACGGCCTCCCGGCCACTGAAGAACGCACTGAGGCGCAGCCGGATGTCGTGGGCGAGCCGCAGGATCGCGCGCCGGCGCGCGCCCTCTTCGGCGGCCAAGGTTGAAAACCGCGCTTCGGCGAGGTTGAAGCTGCTGATGGTCGACGCCCGGTGACGCAACACCGACGACCCTGTTGCAAGATCCGTCAATGTCATGTCAGCAGTGAGCGCCAGGTCGGCCCGGGTGGCGAGACCGGTACGCTGCAGGGCAACCTCAGAGACCGTCTCGTTCAGGACAACATCGACGCGGTAACGCGCCGGAGCCTCGGAACGGGTAATCCCGAGCTGATGGCGCAGCTCCTCTCGCAGCATCTGACCCGGGCGGTCGGCGATCAGCCCCACTTCCGTATCGGCCAAGCCGGCCGCAAGCTTCTGGCTGGCCGGCGTTCCCGGCGCGTGCATGGGCTGGAAGCCGCAAGCCCCGAGAACAAGCACGGCAACCAGCGCCGGCGCGCCTGTGGCTCCGAGGCGCCGCAGCCTAGACCACCACATTGACGATCCGGTTTCGCACGACAACCACCCGACGGGGTGTACGTCCGGCCACGAACTCCGCCACCACCGGCAAACTCAGTACCGCCGAGCGCACGTCACCCTCCTCCGCGTCCCGGGGCAGCTCCAGGGTGCCGCGCAGCTTGCCGTTCACTTGCACCGCAATGGTGACGGTATCGTCAACGACCAGCGCCGGATCAGCCGTCGGCCAAGCCGCTGTTGCCAGCGTCGTCTCGTGCCCCAACGCCTCCCAGAGGGCCTCGCCGAGGTGCGGCATCATCGGCCCGATCAGCTGGGTTAGCGTCTCGAACGCCTGCCGGCGGACCCAGGCGGCCGCCGGGTCCGCCTCGGACAGGACCGCCACCGCATTGGTCAGCTCCCGAACACGGGCCACGGCCCGATTGAAGCCGAACCGCTCCAGATCGGCAGTAACGTCATTGATGGCCTTGTGCACGGCCCGCAGCGTTTCCTGAGCCGCCCCCGGCCCTGACGGGTCGAACCCTTCCGGTGCGGGCGCGTCCCGAGCCGCCATCGGGAGCTCGGTCTCCGCAACCATGCGCCACAGCCGGTTGACGAACCGCCAAGCCCCCTCCACACCGGCGTCGGACCAGTCCAAGTCACGATCCGGCGGGGTGTCCGACAGCATGAACAGGCGGGCCGTGTCGGCGCCGTACGTGGCGATGATCGTCTCCGGGTCCACGACGTTGCGCTTGGACTTGCTCATGGATTCCGATCGCCCCACGGTAACCGGGCGCCCGCTGGCGGCGTGCACGGCCTGTCCCGCGTCGTTCATGGTCACTTCCGTGGGGAACAGCCACTTGCCGGCCTCGTCCCGGTAGGTCTCGTGGCACACCATCCCCTGGGTGAACAGGCCCGCGAACGGTTCCTCGAGGTCGAGATATCCAGTCGCCGCCATCGCCCGCGTGAAGAAGCGGGCGTACAGCAGGTGCAGGATCGCGTGCTCGATGCCGCCGATGTACTGGTCCACCGGCAGCCAGTATGCGGCCGCGCTGCCGACCACCGGCGCGTCGGCATGGGGAGAGCAGAACCGCACGAAATACCACGACGAGTCCACGAAGGTGTCCATCGTGTCGGTTTCCCGCAGCGCCGGCCCGCCGCACGCCGGGCAGGGAACGTGTTTCCAGGTTTCGTGATGATCGAGCGGATTGCCCGGCACGTCGAACCGCACGTCCCGCGGCAGCACCACCGGTAAAGCATCTTCCGGCACCGGCACCACGCCGCACCGCTCGCAATGCACCACCGGGATCGGACAGCCCCAGTAGCGCTGGCGGGAGATGCCCCAGTCCCTGAGCCGGTAGCTGACAGTGCCGGCACCGTCACCTGCAGCCTCCAGCCGCTGCGTCACCGTCGCCTTGGCCTCCGGTACGGCCAAGCCATCCAGGAACCGGGAATGGATCAGGCGGCCGTCACCGGTGTAGGCCTCGTCGCCGATGCTGAACGTGGCCGGATCGCTGCCGTCCGGTGCCACCACCGGAACAACCGGCAGCCCGTATTTGCGGGCGAACTCCAGATCCCGCTGGTCATGGGCGGGACAACCGAAGATCGCCCCGGTGCCGTATTCCATCAACACGAAATTCGCCGCATAGACCGGCAACTCCCAGTCCGGATCGAACGGGTGCAGCGCGCGAAGGCCGGTGTCGATGCCTTCCTTCTCCGCCGTCTCGATGGCTTCCTCGCTGGTGCCGAGGCGATTGCAGCGGGCGATGAAGTCCGCCAGTCGCGGGTCGCTTTCGGCCAGCGCCTGTGTGATGGGATGGTTGGGGGAAATCGCGCAGAACGACGCACCGAACAAAGTGTCCGGCCGGGTGGTGAATACTTCCAGCCGGTCGTCACGCCCCTTGAGCCGGAACAGGACGCAAGCGCCCTCGGACCGCCCGATCCAGTTCTGCTGCATCAGCTTGACCCGCTCCGGCCACCGGTCCAGCGTTTGCAATGCCTCCAACAGGGAGTCCGAAAAGGCGGTGGTGCGAAAGAACCACTGGTTCAGCTTGCGCCGCTCGATCAAGGCGCCGGAGCGCCAGCCGCGCCCGTCGACCACCTGCTCGTTGGCGAGCACGGTGTGGTCGACCGGGTCCCAGTTGACCCAGGATTCCCGGCGATAGGCGAGACCGTTCCGCAGCAGCGCCAGAAACAGCTTCTGCTGTTGATGATAATAACTCTCATCACAGGTGGCGAACTCGCGCGACCAGTCCAGGGACAGCCCCAGTGCCTTGAGCTGGCGCCGCATCGTGTCGATGTTGCCGTAGGTCCATTCGGACGGGTCGATGCCGCGTTCGATCGCCGCGTTTTCGGCCGGAAGCCCGAACGCGTCCCAGCCCATGGGATGAAGGACATTGTAGCCGCGCGCGCGCATGAACCGGGCGACCACGTCCCCCATGGTGTAGTTGCGCACGTGGCCCATGTGAATCCGGCCCGACGGATAGGGAAACATTTCGAGAACATAATATTTCGGACGCGACGGCTCTTCGGTCGCGGCGAAGCACTGCTCCGACTCCCACCTCGCCTGCCACCTGGCTTCGATGTCCTTGAAGGAATACCGCGACATATGGAAATGCACCCCTGCAGTCGGGCGCTTGGCCGCCCTGCGATACGCTCATCAGCCCCGTTGGCAGAACCGAGGGGTGCTTCTAGTTACTGAGCACGTCGGCCCTCAGCTGTCGGGCCTTGGTCAGGATCGCGTTTTCGATCTCAGTCCCCGTTTCGTCCGCCAGCGGCGCGTCGCGCCAGCCCGCGCGGGTGTCGGCCACCTGCCTGAACACCGCGACCCGTACGCCATCCGCCCTGAGAGCGCGGCCCAGAATATACACATTCATCTTGAAACGCTCGTCAGGAGCTTCCGGCGGCGAGTACCAGTCGGTAATGATCACACCGCCGAACGGGTCCGCCGATGTCACCGGCATGAACGAGACGGTATCCAGCGAAGCCCGCCACAGGAAGCCGTTGACCCCGATGCCGGTGCCCCCCGGCACGTCCTCCTGGCCGCCGCCGCCGCCTAGCGCCAGACCGCCGGGGCCGAAGATCGAGTCCCGCTGGTTGTAGGGTGTGGCATCGCCGCGTCGCCGATCCGGGTATTCGCTTTCGACGTTCGCCCCGGAACAACCCACCAGAAGCGATCCCGTGAACAGGGCCACCGTCGCCGCCACAACCCACGGTGTGCGCTGTCGCATCTCCGTCAAACCTCCATCACTGAGCTGCACTCCTGCTGGTATCCTGACGCTCCCGGCGTGTCAACGCCGGTGCACCGGCTCTGGTCCGCCATGTCCATTCCATCTGGACGGACCCGTCGTCAAGCCGGTCTTGCAGCGGGCGGGTGGTTGCCCGTACCAATCATGCATGAGCCGCCGACCCGTCCGTTCGCCGACCCGCCAACCGACATCCCCGGTGACGCCTGCGGTCGGCCGCTTGCTGGCGGAAGCGTTGGCACACCACCGGGCGGGCCGGCTGGCGGAAGCGGCGGAGCACTATCGGCACATTCTGGCAATTCAGCCCCGGGAACCGGATGCCCTGCACCTATTGGGTCTCATTGCCCACCAACAGGGCCGGCATGAGGATGCGGCGGCGCTGATCACCCGCGCCATCGCCCGCAACCGGCGGAATCCCGATTATCACAGCAACCTCGGGGCGGTGCTGCTGGCCCTGGACCGACCTGCCGAGGCGGCGGCAGCCTTGCGCCGGGCGTTGGCTCTAAACCCGGACCATGCCGACGCTGCCAGCAATCTCGGCAACGCCCTGATGCGCAAGGGGCAGATCCGGGACGCCGAGACTTGGTACCGCCGGGCAATCGCGGCCAAGCCGGACCATGCCCTCGCCCATAACAACCTGGGCGGGGCGCTGCGACGCCGGGGCGCTCTTGCCGAGGCGGAGACGGCCTATCGGGAGGCGCTGGCTCGTGACCCCCGCTATCCTGGCGCGCTGGCCAACCTCGGCCGGGTACTGCACGAACAGGGTCGCTACGATGACGCACTCCGCGCCTATGACCAAGCTCTCGCCCTGGCACCCGAGCATGCCGAGGCGAATGCCAACCGGGCGACACTGCTGCTGCTGCTGGGGCGCCTCGAGGATGGTTTCGCTGCCTATGAATGGCGCTGGCGTGTTGCCGGCTTCACGACACCGCGGCGGGACTTCGCCTGCCCGGCCTGGGGCGGTGAACCACTGGCCGGTCGCCGCATCCTGATCCATGCGGAGCAGGGCCTGGGATCGGCGATCCAATTCGTCCGGTACGTCGCGCCGGTGGCGGCCTGCGGCGGCCGGGTGATCCTGGAATGCCAGGCACCCCTTGCGCCGTTATTCGCGTGCCTGACCGAAGGTTCGGCAGCATCGGTGCAGCATCTCGTGGTCAAGGGCGAAGACCTGCCGGAAGCCGACTGTCATGCTCCGCTGATGAGTCTCCCGCGCCTTTTTGGCACCACAGTTGCGACTGTACCTGACCGGGTGCCCTACCTGACGGCGCCCCCGGACCGGCTGGACCCTTGGGCCGACCGGCTGGCATCGTCGCCACGTCCGCGCATCGGCGTGGTCTGGGGCGGCAACCCCGGCCATGACAACGAAACCAACCGTTCCATGCCCGCCCGCCACCTGAATCCGCTGCTGAGCGCCGAGACGGGGAGCGTTTTCGCCTTGCAGGTGGACGGTGATCCGGCCCTGAGGTTCGGTTTGGATGAGTCCCGACTGGCCGACCTCGCCCCGCACCTGACCGATTTTGCCGAAACCGCCGCGGTGGTCACCAATCTGGACCTGGTGATCTCGGTGGACACGGCGGTCGCCCACCTGGCCGGGGCGCTGGGGCGCCCGGTCTGGCTGCTGCTGCCCCATGTGCCGGAGTGGCGCTGGATGCTCGATCGCGATGCCAGCCCCTGGTACCCGACCATGCGCCTGTTTCGACAGCGGGCGCCGGGAGACTGGCACGACGTGATCGACCGGGTGGCTCGGGCGCTGCCCCGGTTCCGCGCGAGCATGCCGTGAGCACGCGCTCCGGCAAGCTGACAGCCGGCCGCCGGCCAAGTCGCGTCGCGGTCGGTTCCGCGGCACTGTCCACCGTCCTCAACGAGGCCGTGGCCCACCATCAGGCCGGCCGCCTCGATGAGGCTGCCGCCGGCTACCGGCGGGTGCTGGCCTCGGCTCCCCGCCACGCGGACGCGCTCCACCTGTTGGGCGTGATCGCTTACCAGAAAGGGGACCAAGTCCGGGCGGCGAAGCTGATCGGCCGGGCGATCGCCCTCGATTCCGACAATGCCGTCTACCACAATTCCCTGGGCTCGGTGCTGTTGGCGAGCCGCCAGCCGGACCGGGCCGAGGTCCATCTGCGCCGGGCCATCGCGCTCAAGCCCGCATATGCCGAAGCCCACAACAACCTGGGCAACGCCCTGCAGCAGTCGAACCGGTTGACCGAAGCGGTGGACGCCTATCGGCAGGCGCTCGCCTGTCGTTCCGATTATGCCGAGGCCCATGCCAACCTGGGCCGGGCGTTGCAGGCATTGGGTGATTCGTCCGCCGCCGTTGCCCAATTCCGCCATGCGGTGGTGCTCCGTCCCGGCTACGCCAAGGCGCATCGCTGGTTGGGCGAGGCGCTGGGCGACCTAGGACAGCGGGATGCGGCGGAACGGGCATTGCGCACGGCCCTCACCCACGCACCCGACGATGCCGACATCCGCGCCGCCCTCGCCGCCCTGTGGGAACGGCGTTCCCGCCTGGAGGAGGCGCTGGCCGAAGCCGAAGGCGTGCTGGCGAAAACACCCGGCCATGCCCGGGCCGAAGTGATCGCGGCTCGCTGCGAACGCCGGCTGGGCCGTCTGGAGGCGGCCCGGGCCCGTCTGGAGAGGCTCCCCACCGCCCCGCTGGATGCCGATACAAGCGCATTTCACGCCTTTGAACTGGCGACCACCCTGGATCGCCTCGGCGCCTACCGCGACGCCTTTCGCCGTTATGCCGAAGGCAACCGCATCATCATGGAAAGCCCGGCCGGCCGAAGCGTCGACCCGAGTGCATTCCCGGCCGAGATCGCCCGCCTCCACGACCGGTTCACCGAAGCCTGGATTGCGGGCTGGTCGCCTGCCGTGCCCCACGACCGGGCGCATGACGGTCCGCCGCCCGTATTCCTGGTGGGTTTCCCGCGATCCGGCACCACCCTTCTGGACCAGGTGTTGAATGCCCATCCGGCCCTGATCACCCTGGAGGAGAAGCCGACCATCGATGTGGTCAAGCAGGCCCTTGCGTCGCGTTCGCCCGGCTATCCCGATGCTCTCGCCGGCCTCGATGCCGAAACGGTGCGGGACCTGCGCGAGGCCTATTTCCGGGAGGTGGCGCGCCATCTGCCGGACCGCGGCGGGCGCATCCTGGTGGACAAGATGCCCCTCGACATCATTGACGCCGGCCTGATCCACCGGTTGTTCCCGGAATCGCCCTTCATCCTGGCCCTGCGCCATCCATGCGATGTGGTGCTGAGCGGCTTCATGCAGGCATTCCGACCCAATCCCGCCATGGTGCATTTCGCCACCCTGGAAGGGACCGCCACCCTCTATGCCCAGGTGATGGCCCTGTGGCAGCATTATCGGGCGCTGCTGCCGCTCCAAGTGCTGGCCACACGGTACGAGGATCTGGTGGCCGACTTCACCGCCGAGACCCGGCGCATTCTGGATTTCCTCGACTTGCCCTGGGATGATGCCGTGCTGTCGTATCGCGACCGGGCCAAGGACCGGGCCATCGCCACCCCCAGCTACCACCAGGTGGTGCAGCCCATCTATTCCCGCTCGGTCGCGCGCTGGCGCAACTACGAACCCGAACTTGCCCCGGTCATCCCGCTGTTGCGCCCGTTCGTCGAGGGGTTCGGCTACGACCTGGACGACCGCGCCGCGGATGGGGCTTGATCCATTCCGCCGGTGAGACCGCTGATGGCAGCAAACCCGGCCGCACCGCTTGCCGCCAGTCGCCTCGCCTGAGCCGCGTCGATCCCGCCGAGGGCGTACACCGGGATCGGGCTCCGGCGGGCCAGCCGGGCGAAGCGGATCGGGCCCAAAGCTGGCGCTCCCGGATGGCTCGCGGTCGCAAACACCGGTGACAGCAGGATCGCGCTCACACCGGCCTTGGCTGCCGCCGCGACCGCTGCCTCATCGTGTGCCGCGGCGGTGACCAGCCAGCCGGGCCGCCGCAGCAAGCGCCACGTGCCTGGCCCACCGCGCAGCATCGCCTCCGGCAAGTGCAGGCCATCCGCCCGGACGGCACGGGCAAGGCGCGCGTCGCCGGCAATCAGCAGCCGAATGCGATGCTCGCGGCAGGCCCTCGCCAGCCTTAGCGCCAGGCCGGCCCGCTCGGGGTCATCATAGTGCCGAAGGATTACTGCCGCGCCCGCCGGCAGGCAGGGGATCACCAAAACCGGATCCGGCAGGCGCCGCGTATCCGTCATCAGGATCAGTCGCGGCATCCCGCGCGCCCTGTCCGGCCTGTTCATGCGGCGGGCCGCGTCTGCTAGGGTTGTCATGATCGCGCGATCGCGTTGCAAAGGAGGTCAGTGGTGCACCCGAAACCCGGCATGGGCGTCGACATCGCCGCCAACCTCGCCTCGGTCAAGGCGGAAATGGCCAAGGCGGCGGAGGCGGCCGGCCGGGATCCGGCGTCCGTCACCCTGGTGGCCGTCAGCAAGACCCATGGCCCCGAAGCGCTGCGCGCCGCCATCGCCGCCGGACAGCGGGTATTCGGTGAGAACCGGGTGCAGGAGGCGGAGGACAAGTGGCCGCCGCTCAAACAGGCCGTCTCCGATGTCCGCCTGCATCTCCTGGGACCGCTTCAGCGAAACAAGGTCAAACGCGCATTGGAGCTGTTCGACGTGATCGAGACCCTGGATCGTCCGGCCCTGGCCCGAACCCTGGCCGCGGCTCTGGAGCAGTCGGATGTACGGCCCGACATCCTGATCCAGATCAACACCGGCGAGGAGCCGCAGAAGCACGGCATTCTGCCCAAGGATGCCGATGCCTTCATCCGCGGCTGCCTGGACGATCTCGGCCTGCCCATCCGCGGCCTGATGTGCATCCCGCCGGTGGACGAGGAGCCGGCCCTGCACTTCGCATTCCTGCACAGCATCGCCGAGCGCAACGGCCTCGGGGAACTCAGCATGGGCATGACGGCCGATTATCCGACCGCCATCCGTTTCGGCGCCACCATGGTCCGGGTTGGTACCGCCATCTTCGGCGCGCGCCCGGCGGTCTCGGGCTGAAGATGCGGCCTTACGCCAGCCGGACCGGTGCCTCGGCCTCGGCGGTGCGGCCGGTATCCTCGGTCCAGGTCAGCCGCAGCTTTCCCGGCGCGTCCGGGGCCACGAAGAACCTGAGGTAGGGGTTGGCCGCCAGCGAACGGTAGAGCCGCGCGCTCATCACCGCCTCGCCATTCAAGTGCGCGTCGAACCGGCGGATGATCCGCTCCGGGACGGGATCACCCGCGTCGTCCACCCGCAACCCTGTCTCCATGGGGTGATTGATCAGGGTCAACACCTCCGCGGGCGCGCCCCGGCGGGCAGGGGACGACACCCGCACCCGGGTGTTCAGGTCGGCTTCGCTATCGTAGGTATCGGCCCGCACCAGGCAGCCGCTGATGGTGACGCGAATGTTTCGGGCGGCGGCCAGAACCCGGCCGGTGCTGGTCCGGGCAATGGCGATCACCGTCTGCGATTCGTTGAGCCGCACCCGGGTGGTCAGTTCCGCCCGTCCGACCAATGGCGTGAAGTCGGCGGCCAGGACTTCAGGGCTGGGGTTGCGTTCGGCGAACAGGTGGATGGAGCGGACGTAGTCAACCGACGTCATCGGGCTGTCGACGGCAACGCCGACGGTCACCGACGATCCGTCTTCGGAGATGAGCGGCAGATCCAGGTTGATCCCCGCCGTTTCCGGCTCAGCGTCTCCCAGCAGCGCCCGTGCCGCCGGGAGTCGATCCCACGCCGCCGCCAGCGCGCGCGCTGGCCCCAGGGTTGCGAAAGCGGCGACGCCGGCGCCGGCGATGAGGATATCGCGGCGGCGGATCGGCCGAGCCCAACGTGCGAACGGCATGGTCGTGACCTCCGGCTCCAGTTCCACGAACAGATGGGAGGAAACCGAAGCGATTTACATCCCCCGAACGCGCAATGGGCCGCGGAGCGCGATCGCGGCCCCTGCAAGGATGCTGGCAAAGGCAGCGATGGACGACAGCGCCAAGGTGGACATGCCTGTCAGCCCTTGGCCGATGGAGCAACCCATGGCCAGTGCCCCGCCGATCCCCATCAGGGTCCCGCCGGTGATGGATCGGAGCATGTGGCCGGGGCTGCTGAACGCCTCCAGCCGGAAACGGCCGCTGAGCACCGCCGTTACCGCCGATCCCGCCACCACCCCCAACACCGCGGCCACGCCGAAACTGAGGGCCATGCCGGTCGACAGCATCATGTACTGCAGGGTTGAGCCTACCGGCGCCACGAACGTGAGGGATGCGACCGGGACCGGCTCGAAATCATCGCTGCCGAGATATCCGGTAGCGAGCCAGCCGAGCGGGATCAGGAGACCGATGAGAATCCCGCCGATCACGTCGCCGCGCGAGCGGCGGAACGGACGGCTCCCCAAGGCAAAGGCGGCCAGGACGGTGGCAACCACCACCATCGGCAGCCATCGCGCGACCGCGTCACCCAGTCCCCAGGTACTTACGAGACCCGCCAATGTTGGCGGCACCACGCCCACGGGCACGGTGGAGACGTCGGACGCCATCACCCGGAGCGGCGCCAGCACACCCGCCAGCACCGCATAGCCGGCAAGGCCGATGCACACCAGCACCACGAACGACCTGAGATTGCCGGAGCCCAACAAGACCAGCGCCCGGGAGCCGCAGCCGTTGGCCAGCACCATGCCGTAGCCGAACGTGGCGCCGCCGATCACCAGCAGTGGCCAGGACACCGCCCCCTGCAGGTACAAAGAGCGGCCGTAGCTGACCAGGCCCAGCCCCTCGATCCCCTGCGCCCCAACGACGGCGACGGCCAAAGCCAGCGCGAAGGTGCGGATCTTGATGCCGTCACCGTCCACCAGCCAGTTTCGAAGCCCCCGCGTGAGGCAGAAACCAACCAGCAGTCCCAGCGCGCCGAAGGCGACGCCGATGGCGAAGCCACCCGTCACGGCCTGTTGCAGTGGACTCATGCGCTAATGCCAGTTGCTGTCCCGGCGGTGACGCCGGCGCGCCTCGTTCCGGCCCTGGCCCAGGTCAAGCCCCGGTGGTGCCCCAGGTGTCGTTGCTGATCGCGGCATACCAGGCGGCGCCGAAGCGGGCCTCCCTTTCGCGGAAGGCGGCGGGCGCTTCCCGTGGGCTCACCCCGCCGGCGCCCTCCACCTCGGCGATCCTGCCGTCCGCCACGTGGTAGACCCCGGCGACCGAGATCCCGTAGCCGGGTGCGATCAGGCTGTAGCAGGTGTTGGCCCAAGACGGCGACGGCGGCTCCCGCCCGGCCAGCTCGGCGACGATGACGGCCGCCACCACCTTGGCCTGGGTGTTGGCGCAGAACCCGGACTTCGGCATGGGTGCGGCTATGGTGGCGTCACCCACGGCGTAGATGTCGTCCACCATGGCGGATTCGAACGTCGCTGGCTTGACCGGAACCCAACCGGACGCGTCGGTGATCCCGGCGCGCTCGGCGATGAACCCGGCCTTCTGCGGCGGCACCACGTTCAGCACGTCCGCCTTGTGCCGGTTGCCGAACTCGGTCTCCACTTCCAGGGCATCGGCGTCCACCCGCACGACCTTGCCGTCATTGGAGAGGCTGACCCACTCGATCATGTCCCCGTATTCGCTCTGCCAGCCGTCCATGAACAGCGGCTGCTTGGAGAACGAGTCCTTGGCATCCAGCAACAGGATCTTGGACCGCGGCTTATGGGTCTTGAAGTAGTGGGCAATCATCGCCACCCGCTCGTACGGGCCGGGCGGGCAACGGTACGGGTTGGCGGGCGCCGCGAGGATGAACAGGCCGCCATCCGCCATCGCCTCCAGCTGGCTTTTCAGCAGCCGGGTCTGCGGTCCGGCCTTCCAGGCATGCGGCGCCATTTCGGCGGCCGTTTCGTCGTAACCGTCCAGCGCCCCCCAGTGCATGTCCACGCCCGGCGACAGCACCAGCTTGTCGTAGGCGATCGCCGCCCCGTCGCGGGTGCGCACCACCTTGGCTTCGGGGTCCACGTCATCGGCCCAGGTATGGAGCACCGTGACGCCATAGGTTTCCCTGAGTTCGTCATAGTCGTGGCCGATGGACTCGAACTCGCGCAGGCCGCCCAGGTAAAGGTTACTGAACGGGCAGGTATAGAACCGTTCCGCCGGCTCGATCAGGGTCACGTCGATGTCGGGGTTCCAGCGCTTGACGTATTTCGCCGCGGTGGCCCCGCCGAAGCCGCCGCCTACCACCACCACCCGGCCGGATGCGGCCTTGGCGACGCGGGGAAAGCCCCAGGCGGGAAGGGTGGCGGCGGTCCCGGCGGCCCCGATGAGGGCGAGCGCCCGGCGGCGATCGAGCTTCACGGTCATGAGCGATGCCTCCGGCTCAGCGGTTGACGGACGCGAGATGACGCGCAATCGCCTCGATCTGCTCGTCAGTATAGCCCGGAGCGATGCGGTTCATGATGGTGGTGTTGCGCACCTGATCCGCCTTGAATGCCAGAAGCTGGGCCTGCAGGACCCGTTCGGGCTTGCCGACGATGGGCGGAATGTCCGGCCACGCGCGCCCGTCCATGGCATGGCAGTTGGCGCAGCCGCTGGCGAGCAGCGCCGCTTCCTCGTCCGAAATCGCCCACGCCGGCCCCGCCGCCACGGCCGCCAGGACCGCGACCGCTCCGACCAGCTCCACTGTCCCCGACAAACGTGCCATCACCCCGCCTCCTGTACGAATTTTAACGAGAAAGCCCCGTTAATAAAATTTTTGTCCCGCGCATTAGTGTAAAACTATTTAACACGGCCCACCGAAGCGAAGCAAGCGCTTTTCAATGCGATCAAGGCTTGGCTGTGATACCGGCCGACGCTGACCCCGCTCAACAATAAGCGCATGGCAACCGTTCTGCATGTCGGCCTGACTCAAGATCGTCTCCCATGCGCCGTCCCCAGCTACTGGCGTATCGCTTGACGTACGTGCCATTTTGCGTACGCTAGGATTGCGATGGCTTGGGAGAGACGATTATGACCCCCGTTTCAGCGAGCGAAGCCCGCGCCAAGCTCTATCGTCTGATCGACGAGGTGGCGGCATCGCACCGACCGCTGCTGATCTCCGGCAAGCGCAACAATGCAGTGTTGGTCTCGGAAGCGGATTGGGCGGCGATCCAGGAAACGCTGTTCCTGCTGTCGGTCCCAGGCATGCGCGAATCGGTTCGCGCGGGTTTTGAGACACCGGTCGACGCTTGCAGCGAGTCCCTGGACTGGTGAACTGGCGGCTTGTCTACACGAGGCAAGCCCCGCAAGATGCCAGGCGCTTGGCGTCAAGCGGCTTGAAGGCGAGGGCGCAGGCCCTGCTGGAGATTCTGGCCGAAGATCCCTACCGAAATCCGCCCCCAGCCGAGAAACTCGTCGGCGACCTTGCAGGGGCGTATTCGCGGCGGATCAACATTCAGCACCGCCTCGTTTACCAGGTCCTGGACCAGGAACGGGTAGTCAAGGTCCTGCGGATGTGGAGTCATTACGAATGACGCTGGAGCCATAGCGCGGCCGAGGCCAAGCGTGACGCCGATCGCGATGTCGCCCCGGCTTCGTGACGAACTGGGTTCGTGACGGACTGGCCCAGACCTACTCCGCCGCCCGGGCACGCTCCTCCGGGGCCACCGCTGCGAAGCGATCGCGGGTGGGGCCGCGCAACACCACCGCCGGCTCCCGCGCCGACAGCAGCACCCGATCGCCCGGCTCGAACAGCACCCGGTAGTCGGTCAGCGCAAGGAAGGTTCGTCCGTCCATGTCGAGGCGGTAGAACAGATCGTGGCCACGGAACTCCCGCGTGACCACCGTGGCCGCGCCCGGCTTGCCGCGGCCATCCTTCAGGTCCAGGTGCTCCGGTCGCAGCGACAACAGCACCTCACCGGTGGCGCGCTCGTTCAGCGCCACGGGGCCCACGGCCGTGTCGGCCACCGGGCCCGCTGCTTGGCCGGTGACAAGATTGGTCTTGCCCAGGAACTCGGCAGCGAAGCGGGTACGCGGCGTGCGATAGACCGCTTCCGGCGTGCCGATCTGTTCGATACTGCCGTGGCGCATCAGGGCGATGCGGTCGGCGACGGAGAGCGCTTCCGACTGGTCGTGCGTAACCAGGACGGCACTGGTGCCGGCGGCCTTCAGCAGCGCGCGGAGCTCCAGCCGGGTGGTCTCCCGCAACGCCGTGTCCAGGTTGGAGAACGGCTCGTCCAGGAGCACGATGCCGGGTTCGGCCGCGAGCGTGCGGGCCAACGCCACCCGCTGCTGCTGGCCGCCCGAAAGCGCATGGGGCAGGCGATTGGCGCAATCGGCAAGGCCCACGAACTCGAGCCAGGTCAGCGCCTGCTCCCGACGTTGACGCCGGCTGCGCCCGCGCAGCGCAAACGCCACGTTGTCCAAAACGCTCAAATGCGGAAACAAGGCGTAATCCTGGAAGACGATGCCGATGCCGCGCCGTTCCGGCGGCTTGGCGGTGATGTCATGGCCATCCAGGATCACCCGGCCGTGGTCGGGTCGCTCGAAGCCGGCGATCAGGCGAAGTGTCGTGGTCTTGCCGCAACCGCTTGGCCCCAGCAGGGCAAAGATCTCACCCCGGTACACTTCGAAGTCCAGCGCATCCGCCGCCGGGCGCGGCACACCGGGGAACCGCTTGGTCAGTTCCCGCACCGCCAGCAGCACGTCGGGGATCAAAGCTTCGGGGGACATCATGCCGGTGACTCGCATTCACACATCATCGCTTTCCTTCGTACGCCAACAGCACGCCAACGAAAAGACTGGAAAACAGCACGATGGCGGCCGCGAACGGGGCCGCCTCCGCCAACATCGCTTCCGACGTCCGGGAGAACACCGTCACCGCCAGGGTGGTGTAGCCGGTGGGGGCCAGGAGAAAGGTGATCGGCAACTCCTTCATGGCGATCACGAACACCAGGATCATGCCGGTGAGCGCGCCCCGGCGCACCAAGGGCAGCACGATCCAGACGAACGCCTGGAACGAAGAATAACCGAGGGAGCGCGCCGCTTCCTCCAGGCTGGGCCGCGCCTGCAACAGGGCGGCGCGGATCGGGCCCAGGGCCAGGGCCAGGAAACTGATGACGTAGGCGATGATCAACAGGGTGAGCGTCTGATACAGCCACGGCGCCGACCGCAGCGAGAAGAACACGAAAGCCAGCGCCAAGGTCAGGGGTGGAATGGCATAGCCGAGGTAGGCCGCCCGCTCGATCAGGCGAGACAGCAGGGAGGGGTAACGGACGCTGAGATAGGCGATGGGCAGCGCCACCACCGCCGCCGCCAGGGCCGCCGGCGCCGAGGCCAATGCCGAGCGCATGAACACCACACCCACCTGATCCAGCCCGGCCGGCGGCCAGGTGAGCGTGAGCCAGTAGGCGAGGATGGTCACGGGCAGGCCGATGGAGGCAAGAAACACCGCCGCGACGAACGCGTACGCCAGCCACCGGTAGCGGCCAAGACGCACCGGCGGCATGGGCCGGCTGGTGCCGGTGCCGACCCGGGCATAGCGACGACGGCCGAACAGGAGCGGCTCCGCCAGCACGAAGCAGAGCGTCAGCGCGATCAGCATCAACGACAGCCAGGCGGCATAGATGCGATCGAACGCGGCGGCGTACTGGGTGTAGATGGCATAGCTGAACACCTCGTAGCGCATCAGCGCCACCGCTCCGAAGTCGCCGAGGGTATAGAGTCCGATCACCAGCCACCCGGCCAGCAGCGCCGGTACCAGGTGCGGCACCGTCACCCGGCTCAGCACGGCCCAGGGCCCATGGCCCAGGCTGCGCGCGGTTTCCTCCAGGCTGCGGTCCATGCCGCTCAGCGCCGCGCGCAGGTTCAGGAACAAGTAGGGGAAGGTGTAGAGACTGAGTGCCGCCACGGCGCCCCACAACCCTTGCGGCCGCGGCATGACGATCCCGAACACCTGGTGCATCAGCCCGTAGTTGCCGCCGAGCCCGATCAGCGCGTACGCCATCACGTAGCCCGGCACGGCCAGGGGCAGAACACCCAGGATGGTGATCAGCCGGGCCCCGGCAATGTCGGTGCGCGCCACCAACCAGGCCAGCGGAAACGCCAGCACCGTCGCAACCGCCAGCACCCCGAACGTCAGGGCAAGGGTATTCAGCAGGAGCTGCAGATTGCGTGATCGCCACACCAGTTCTGCCAGGAGAGCCGGATCGGCCTCCAGCGCCCGCAGAACCAGATAGACAATAGGCAGCAGCATGGCCGCCCCGGCGGCGACCGCCGGGGCGAGGATGTACATCGGCGCATGCCGGACCGCGGCGATCACGGATGTCGGGCCATCACGGTCTCGGTCATCTTGGTGTTGCCATTACAAGAGCCCCACCTCCCGCAACAACGCGAGCGTTCCCTCAAGGTCCTCAAGCGCGTCCAGATCCACATCCGGGCTGACCTCGAGCAAACGATCAAACGATTCAAGACGCGGATCCGGCGCCACCGTGGCGACAACCGGGTACTCGTACACGGTACCGGTGAAATAGGCCTGCGCCGGTGCCGAAAGCAGGTGGCGGATGAACTGGACGGCCGCATCCTGCTGATCGCTGGTGCCCAGAACGCCGGCACCGGCGACGTTCACGAGATTGCCGATGTCCCCATCCTCGAAGAACCGCTGCGCCACCGGGAACTCCGGATCGTTGGCGAGGAAGCGGAGCAGGTAGTAGTTATTGGTGATGGTGTAATCGATCTCGCCGTCGGCAATGGCCTGAACCAGGGCGGTGTTGTTGCGGTAAGCGGCCGCGCCATTGGCTTTCATCGCTTCCAGCCAGGCGCGGGTCTCGTCCTCTCCGTGCGTCTTGCGCATCGCCGTCACGAACGCCTGGAACGACCCGTTGGTGGGCGCCCAGCCGACCCGCCCCTCGTATACCGGGTCAGTCAGGTCGAACACGCTGTCCGGCATGCTATCGGCGCGCGTGGTGGAGTAGGCCAGCACCCGTGCCCGACCGCTGGTGGCGACCCAGGTTCCCGTCGCACTCTTGAAGATGTCCGGCAGGTCGGCGGCCATGTCCGCCGGCAACTCGGCGAACCGCCCGGCATTCGCCAGCGCGCCCAGCGCGCCTGCATCCTGAGCCCAGAACAGATCGGCCGGTGTCCGATCCCCTTCCTCCAGCAGCAGCACCGCCAACTCCGCGGTGCCCCCGTAACGCACCTGCACCTCGATGCCGGTCTCGTCGCGGAACTGCTGCACGACGGGAGCCACCAGGGTCTCGCCCCGCCCGGAGTACAAGGTCAGGGTGTCGGCGGCGGCGGTACCGGCCATCAGCGTGCCCAGCGCCAAGCCGGCGATTCCGCGCACAAACACTTGTCTCGTCAATCGCATACCCGTCTCTCCCCAGGTTGTTTGCTGCGCCGGTCTGGTTGCGGCGAACGTGGCGACCCTAATCACGCACAGGTGCAAGTGCAAGTCATTTTCATTCGCGTTGTTTCCGCCAACCGCGGCGCCGCCCGGACACCACCGCGCCTGCCCGTCTTCGCATCATCCCGGATCAGCCCTCACATGCAGCTGGTCGCCAGGCGTCGCCTCGGCCAGCAGCGCTTCGAGGTGGTCGCGGGCCAGCGCGACACAACCCTCCGTCGGGGCATAGCCGGGTGCGGCCACGTGCAGGAAGATCGCGCTGCCGCGACCCGGGAGCACCGGTGCGTCGTTGTGGCCGAGCACGGCGATCAGGTCATAGAGCCCGTCCTCCCGCCACAATCGCTCACTGCGGCCGGGATGTGGCAGACGTACCGGCCGATTATAGGCGGGGTCTTCGGGATCGTCGCACCAGCCGTCGGCCGGCCCGATCGTGCTGACGGGAAGCCGGGTGTTCGGCCGCGCCAGCCTGTCAGCGCGGTACAAGACGCGGCGAAGCGGCAGCAATCCCGCGGGCGTGGCGCCGTCGCCTTCGCGCTTGTCCTGGCGTATGCCGCCATGACCCAGTGCGCACGCGACGGTGCCGCCGGCGAAATGCACCCATCCCGGCATGGCCACGACGGCGAGGACGGCGGCTTTGGGATCGGCTTTCAACGGGGGCCCGGACATACACGACCATCAATCACAGCGCAACGCTGCGACTGATCATCATTTAGCACCCGTTTTCAACCAAGCCTATGCCCCGGGGGCGGAAAAGTTGCTGCCGGAAACCGTTTCTGTAGCGTCGTACCGCCAGTCGCGAGCGGTCCAGTGCCGGGTCAGCTTTGGACGTCGATGCGGGTGCGGTCCGAAGCGCCGCCGGCCGTGTTGGCCGCCGTCTCGCCGTAGCGGCCCGTTGCCAGGGCATGCTCTGCCGCCAGTGCCAGGCGTTCCGCCATCATCCGGCGCGCCCAGCCCTGCACCTCCGGCAACGTCTTGCCGGGATCAATCGCGGAAGAATCATAGAACGGCATGTCGAAAGCCGGATTGAGGGCGGTCTCGGGGGCAGCGGCCAACCGCGGCGGTGGCTGCAACGCCGCCGTCGATGTTCCGGCGGCGGTTGCGGGATCCGACGAAACGTCGGGCGGGCCACCTCGGGTGATCGTGATCCCCGTATCGGCTTCGGCCGCCCTGGCGGCGTCCGCCCGCTCCGCCAGCAGACGTCGGGCCCAGGGTTGGGCCTCGATCAGGCTCTTATTCGGGTCGAGGGCGGATGCATCGTAGAACGGCATGTCGAACGCCGGGCTGAGGCGGGCGTACGCCGGGGTGATGGCGCCGGCATCATGTCCTTCGGCCCCCTTGCCCTGCACGATCGCCAAGACGTGCTCGCCCACATCGCGCCCGGTCAGGCCGTTGACGATGACGTTGACCACAGCGCCGATGGCGCCGATCACGCCGCCGAACAGAGCACCGCCCAGGATGCGCGACGCCGGTGCGATCTCATCCCCGGTAAAGGTCCGGTACAGGGTCGACACGACGGGAATGTGCTGCAGCGGATTGACCACGTCCAGCACGTCCGCGAACGTGAGGCCGTCATCGCCGAACGGTCGGTACTCCGGCGTATGGTTGGGGGAGCGGGCGGCGCCGGGCGGCAAGGGCAGCCGGGAGGGGGCGTCCGGGTAGTCGGGCCAGGCAGCATCCATCGCCGGCGGTTCGACCCTGATTTGGTGGAGCACGGGTGCAGCCGGGATCGAAGCAAGCGGCATGCCACCGCTGCAAGCGCGCTTTCCGCCTTTTCCCCCGTCCGGGTGTTTCGCGGCCCGGCAGGCAATGCCGGCAGGTTCTGCCGCCCGGCAGCGACCGGTCGTCGCTGAGAGATGTGGCGCGTCAGGCGTCGAGCGCGTTAGGCCTCCAGCGCGTCAGGCCTCCAGCGCGTCAGGCGTCGAGCGCGTCAGGCGTCGAGCGCGTCAGGCGAAGTGCCCGCCGCGATCGACCTTGGTCCGAAGATAGACCTCATTGTGCTGGTTGGAGGGGAAGGTGTGCGGCACCCGCTCCTCGACGCTGATGCCACAGCGCATCAGGCCGTCCACCTTGGCCGGGTTGTTGGTCAACAACCGCACCCTCGAAAAACCGAGATGGCGCAGCATCTGCGCGGCCGGCAGATAGACGCGCTCATCGGCGTCGAAGCCCAGCTGCTCGTTGGCGTCGACGGTATCGAAACCGTTGTCCTGCAGCGTATAGGCGCGGAGCTTGTTGACGAGGCCGATGCCCCGGCCTTCCTGGGCCAGGTACAGCAGGACCCCGCCGTCACCGCGGCCGTTGATCTCCTGGATGGCACCGCGCAACTGATCGCCGCAATCGCAGCGGAGGCTGCCCAGCAGATCGCCGGTGAAGCACTCGGAATGCAGACGGGTCAGCACCGGTGCCTCGGCCGTTGGTGAGCCGAACACCAGGGCCAGGTGCTCGAGCCCGCCGTCCTGCGGCCGGAACGCGATGATTCGGGTCTGTTCCGCCCCCTGCAACGGCACCCGGGCTTCCCCCACCGGAGTGAGGAACTGGGCGGCGATGTGGTCGTACTGGAACACGTCGCCGGCATCCACCAGGAACAGGTTGCGCCGCGCCGCCCACTGGGCCAGGTCGGCCGCATCGGGATCGCGGACCTCGGCGATCGCCGAGGCTGGCAGCAACCGGGCGGTCTTGCACAGCTTGATCGCTGCCGAGGCGCAGCCATGCGCCGGGGCCTCCTGGCATGTCACCGAAAACGGCAGCGGCACGGTCACGTTGGAGCGCGGGTCACTCAGGTCGCGCACCAACTCCGGCGTAAGCCCGCCCGACACCTTGAGCACCATCACCTTGAGGCTGCCGCCGCAGAGGCCCAGCACGGCGCCGCGCCGGGCGGTGACCACAAGATCCGGTTCTGACTGGGCCATCGATCTGAGCCCGTCGAGTCGCCGCGCCACCGCCCCCTCCGCCGCCACGGCCACGGCGGCCGACCCGGCCGGTCCCTGGATCACCACCGGCTGGCCGCGCCGAAGGTCGGCCACGGCCCGATCGACGGTGAGCAGCGACAGCGGCTGCCGGGTCGCGGGCACGGGGATCAGGCGAAGGCCAGGGGACATCACGGAAACCTCTTTCTTGAGAACCATGGGACAGTAACGCCCCCGGCTCGAAGAGAAAAGTGTGCGCCGGCAAGGACCCTTGCCAGGGTAAGCCGGCATCGGCAAGGCATGCGCAGCCGGCCGGCCCCGGCAGGGCCGGGCTTCTGCGCCGCGTCGGGCGTTGGTGCGGCGAGCGCCGGTCAGCCTCAGCCCCACAGCCTCAGCCCCAGAGCCTCAGCCCCAGAGCCTCAGCCCCAGGGGCGTCTCATTGATGCGGACAGTGCCGGCGGCGGTGGACCTTGATGCAGCGCGCGGGCACAATGACAAACGGCATCCACAACGGGTGTCAGCCGTCGCCGCCCCGCGGCCGGCGCGCCGTGACCGTGCTCCCCTAACCCAGAGCATTCGACACAAGGTCCGATACGGGCATGGGCAGACAGGTCCAGTTCCTTTCCCGGCTTGCCCTGGGCGCGGCTCGCGATCTCGGGCCGCTGCTGATCGTCGTCACCTTGTTTCAGTTGGTGGTGCTGAGAGAACCGGTTCCGGACCTGGTCGGAACCCTGATCGGCGTTGCCTTGGTGATGCTTGGGCTGATCCTGTTCGTCCGTGGGCTCGATATGGGCCTGTTCCCGCTGGGTGAATCCATGGCCCATGCGTTCGCGCGGAAGGGCAGTCTCAAGGCGCTGCTGCTGTTCGCGTTCGCTCTCGGCTTCGCCGCCTCCGTGGCCGAGCCCACGCTGCTTGCGGTGGCACGGGAAGCGGCCCACACGGCGGCCATGGGTGGCGTGATCGCTGACACCGAACGCGCCCGCATCGCCTATGCCCTGGCACTGCGCCTCACGGTCGCCGTCGCCGTCGGGGTCGCCCTCATCTTCGGGGTGTTTCGCATCCTGAAGGCCTGGCGCACCCATTATGTGCTGGCCGCCGGCTATGTCGGCGTCATCCCGCTGGTCGCCGTGGCACCCGCCGATGTGGTGGGGATCGCGTTCGATTGCGGCGGCGTTACCACGTCCACCATCACGGTGCCCCTGGTCGCCGCTCTTGGCGTCGGTCTGGCTACGGCCATCCGCGGCCGCAACCCCGTGCTGGATGGCTTCGGGCTGATCGGTTTCGCCTGTCTGTCGCCGATCGTGTTCGTCCTCCTGTTCGGCATCATTCTTCACGGGGTGTAGGTGGATATTCTGCTCCACGTTGCCCGGACCGGCGGTTCGGTTGCCTTGAATGTGGCTCCGATCCTGGCCGTGCTCCTGTTTTTTCAATTGGTCGTGTTGCGGCGGCGGCTGGCCAACCCGCGCCGCATCCTCACCGGTTTCGCCTACGTTCTGGTCGGGCTCACCCTCTTTCTGGTGGGGCTGGAGAAGGCGCTGTTCCCGATCGGTCGGCTGATGGCAGCGCAGCTCACTGGCGCGGACGTGGTGGGTATGGCGGCAGATGCCGCGTCCGTGCCTTGGTGGGCGTTCGGATGGGTCTATGCGTTCGGGGCCGCCGTCGGCTTCGCCGCCGCGGTGGCGGAGCCGACCCTGATCGCGGTGTCCCTGAAGGCGGAAGAAGTGTCGGGTGGGGCCATCCGCGCACGCAGCCTCAGGATGATGGCGGCGGCCGGGGTGGGCGCCGGGGTTGCGTTCGGGACGTTGCGGATCGTCACCGGGCTGCCGCTCGGCTACGTCCTGCCGATCCTGTGCGTTGTCGTTGCGTTCCAGGCGCTGACCGCGCCGCGGCTCATGGTCGCGCTCGCATTCGATACCGGTGCGGTCGGCACCTCGACGGTGACCATCCCGGTGGTGGCGGCCCTGGGTCTCGGCCTCGCCGCCGCTGTGCCGGGCCGCGATCCGGTGGTCGATGGCTTCGGCCTGATCGCTTTCGCGGTGTTGTTTACAATCATGGCGATGCTGGCGTATGCGTGGGGGGCGGCCCATCTTGCCTACCGGCGCAAGCCGCCCGTAACGGGGACTGGTCGATGAAGCTCAAATTGATTGTCGCCATGGTGGCGGACGACAAGACGGAAGCGGTTCTCGGTGCCGCCCGCATGGCCGGGGCGACCGGCGCTACGGTCGTCACCGCCTGCCGCGGCGAAGGACTGAAGCCGGAGAAAACGTTCCTCGGGCTGGAGATCGGTGGTCAGCGCGACATCGTCTTTCTTCTGGTGGTGGAGCAAAAGGCACGGGAAATCCTGGAAGCGATTTCGGCAGCCGCCGAGTTCGATGAGGAACCGGGGGCCGGCATCGCCTTTCAGGTGGCGATCGAGGATGCCGTGGGCCTGCGAACCCAGACCGATACTTTGCTGAAGGAAATCGAGGAACGGTTATGAACCGTGACATCGTGTCCGTCGGCGACGTGATGACCGGGTCGCTGCGCACCGTCGGCCGCATGGATACGGTGGCCCAGGCGATCGAGGCCATGCGCGAGGCTGGGGTGAGTTCCCTGTTGGTGGAACGGCGCGGCCCGGGGGACGAGTTCGGCCTGATCACCATCGCCGACATCGCCCGAGAGGTGATCGCCCGGGATCGGCCGGTGGAACGGGTCAATGTCTACGAGGTGATGGCCAAACCGGTTCTGACCCTGCCTCAGGAGATGCAAACCAAATATGCGGTGCGGCTGCTGGTAAGGTTCGGGCTCAGTCGTGCTCTGGTGGTGGATGTGTCCCGCACGCCGGTGGGCATCGTCACCCTGCGCGACATGGTCCTGCGGCTGGGCACAAATCCGCCGAAGGCCGGCTACTGACCTCGTGGTCGCACCATCGATCGGCAACGCTGCCGCCTTGGCCCGCCGTGCCCATCCCTGAAGGCATCGCCTCGCTCGGTCGGCTGTGGCGCACCCTGCGGCACCACCGGCCACGGCAACTGGCGTGGTATCTGTATCGGCGCCGCATCCAGCCTTTGTTGTCTGTCCCGGTGGCGCCGCCGGATCTGGTGGGGCGGCGGCCGGGGGCGGCCATGCGGCCGCGGCCCTATGCGGGGACGCCCGCCCCCGGTGATGAGCAGGTCACCTTCTTGAATGTGACCCGCCCCTTCGGCACTGCCGACGCGGTCGATTGGCACCCGTCCGAAGCGTCCCGGCTATGGCGCTACAACCTGCATTACTTCGACTACCTTGCGGATGATGCGCGCACGGTATCCGCGCGCGATCGTCTGATCTCATCCTGGATCGATGCCAATCCGCCCGGCACCGTGGACGCGTGGGAACCTTACACGGTCTCCCTTCGGATCATTAACTGGATCGATTATATGCTGCGGACGGCCAGGACGCGGCCGATCCCGGAAAGTTGGCTGACCAGCCTGGGGCAGCAGGCGGCATGGCTCGGCCGCAACCTCGAGCATCACATCGGCGCCAATCATCTCCTCAAGAATGCCGTCGCCCTTGCCGCCGCGGGGATCTTCTTCGTCGGGCGGGATGCCGATCGCTGGCTGGACGACGGCCTCAGGCTGGTGCGGCAGCAGGCGGCAAGCCAGTTTCTCGCCGACGGTGGCCATTACGAACGCAGCCCCATGTACCACGCCATCGCCGTCCAGGATCTTCTCGATGTCGTGAACCTGCTGCGCCGCAGCGACCGCCCCGATCGAGCCTCGGATCTCGAATACCTGGAAACAGTAGCGCGACGTGGCCTTTGGTTCTTGGCCGATGTGCTCCATCCGGATGGCGAGATCCCCCTGTTCAACGACTCAGCCCTGGGCATTCATACCGAGCCGGCGACGCTGTTCCGTTATGCGCGCGAGGTGCTGGGGGCGGACGGCTGCCCGGCTTGGCCGACCGCTGGCACGCGGCTGATCGAAAGGCCGATAACCGGCTACTTCGGCCATGCCACGGCTGGTGGGTACATGCTTATGGATTGCGGCCCGGTGGGTCCCGATTACCAACCCGGCCACGGCCACTGCGACGCCCTCAGTTTCGAGCTCAGTGTCGACGGCCGGCGCCTGATCGTTGACAGTGGCGTTTCGGGCTATGAAGGCGATCCGCATCGCCGCTACGTTCGCTCGACTGCGGCGCACAATACGGTGATGGTCGACGGGCGCGAGCAGTCGGAGATCTGGTCCACCTTCCGCATCGGTCGTCGCGCCCGTCCGCTTTCGGCCTCGATCATGGAGGAGTCCGATGGCTCAGTCCGGATACAGGGCGCTCACGACGGCTACCGTTTCCTGCCCGGACAAATCGTGCACCGGCGCACGATCCGTTTCGAGCCCGAGGCGCGGCGCTGGACCATCGACGACCGGCTTGAGGGCCGGGGTGAGGTTGCAGCCGAGAGCTTCCTCCATCTGCACCCGGCTCTCAGCCTGACCCGCCACGAACGGGCCTTCGCCGCCGAAACCGGGAAAGGCCCGGTGCTGACGATCGCTCCGTCCGAGGCGGACTCGGTGGTCGTGCGCGACGGTTACTACTGCCCGCAGTTCGGCGTGGCGGTTCCGAATTCGGTGCTGGTCCTGGCGGTTCGGGCGCGTCTGCCCTTCACCTTCGGCTGGACGCTCACGGCAGCGCTGCCGACGACCTGACCTGAGATCTAAAGCGACGCCAGCATTGGCGCGTTGTCCTCGATCTTGCGGATGTGTTCGAACCCTTGCTTCATCTCGGCGTGGATGAATTCTGCCCGCTTCAGCGGCCCGCCTACTTTGGCATCCGGGAAGACCCGGGTCCAGGCATCGATCTTCACCGACAGCGCGCACAGAACGCCGCCAATGGTGGTGTGATAGCTTCGGATCAGGCGTTCCACCTTGCGGAAGCGCTCAGCGCTGAGATCGTGCCACATGTCGTCGGTGCTGCGATCGAAATTCTCGAACCGACCAGTGATGGCGGCCGTCAGATCGTTGATCGTGCGCTCCATGACGAGGCAGGTTTGGATAAGATTGTTGTCATGCTTGAGCTGATGAGCACGCCGCAACTCCTCGAGAGAGCTGACAAATTTATCGATGGACGGCGCGATGGAATCGAGGCAATTTCTGTAATAAGCGAGTGACAGGAATATATCACCATAATCTTCTAGGAATTTTGGAATATCTCCAAGACTGATTCCCAAACGAGTCGCCATGTTCCGAAGTTTTTCACGCGCCTTTTTCACGTCCGGACTGCGAAAAAGATTGATGATGTCATCAAAGGTTTGGATCGAAACATCGTCGGTCCCATAGACTTCCAATAGAAGTGGCCGGGTGAAAGCTGACATGTAACTGGTAAGATCCTTGATCTTGCGCGGCGACAGCCTCAAGGAATCTACGTGATTGACGACAAGGTCACGCTCCCGAAGCGTCAGCCGCAGGCTGTAGACGTCGTAACTCGATAACTCAGCAAGACTGCGCAGCATCCTCAGGTCAGGATGTACAGGTGTTCGTGGCCAACCAAATTCCTTGGCAGCATCTTCTACCGAGAGCTGTCCGCTCCCCATTTCCGAACCGCCGAAAAACTCGATCACGGCTTGAAGGCGAACGTTCTTGATCATCCGCGCCCGCTTCAGAGCCTTTGTTTCGAAGGGGAGCATGGATAACGGCAGGGTGTGCAATGAATCCCGGTCCACGTCCCGGATTTCGTTTTCGGAATCATCGGCTTTTTCGGGGCGCATGCTCAGCCTCGATTGCAGGTTCCTGCCGACGTGATGCTCTCGGAGCCGTCAACCGAAATCATCGAACAGCGCGTCGATCTCAGCCTGAGTCTTGGCGAGGCCCGGCAGCTGTGGGCCGTTACAAAGCTCGCGGTCCGACGCTTCTGCGGTGGGTTCGCCCATGGCCTTGGCCGGCTCCTGGGCGCTCAGGGCCGAACCCATGATGGCGACAATGGCGTCCATTTTCTCTTCGATATAGCGAAGCGCGTCACAGACCTTGGTCACCCGCTGGCCGGTAATGTCCTGAAACGCGCAGGCCTCAAAAATCCGAGTACTGGCATCCAGTAGGACACGCTGTTGATCGGGCTCCAGCAGCGCCGCAATGTTCTGGATCTCTTCGGCCGCGTCCATGATGGTGTTCGTGGCCTGGGCGGTGGCGTCGACGATGGCCGCCAGTTCGTCCGCGGCTGCGGGGATATGCTGCTCTTTGAGCGAGCCCGGCAGAGCGGCCGTAATTTCGGTCTCCACTTTGCGGATGTACATCGAGATGCCGCGCAGCGCCAGCAGCAGGCTCCGGATCGGTGGCGTCCGGTTGTCCTTGAGCGAGGAGATCAACTCCTCGACGAAACGCGACAGATCCTCGGAGTGCATGGCTTTGCCGGTGCCGGCCGGTGCCGGCCGGGGGCTCGCTTCTGGTGTCGTCTCAGCGTTCATCGCCCTCATCCGTCAATCCGGAAAGCCACCGAACACACTGCTGATCTTGGCCTTGAGCGTCTCGGCATTGAAGGGCTTGACGATGTAGTTGGATACGCCGGCCTCTTTGGCGGCGATGACATTCTGGGTCTTGCTTTCGGCGGTAACCATGATGAACGGGATGCTTTTCAGATTGCTGTCGGCACGCACTTCACGCAGGAGCTGGATGCCGGTCATCGGCTCCATGTTCCAGTCGGAAATGACCAGATTGCACGGCATCTGACGCAGTTTGGTGAGCGCTTCTCCGCCCTCGCTGGCTTCTTCAATATTGGTGAAACCCAATTGCGTCAGAAGATTGCGCAAAATACGGAGCATCGTCTTGTAGTCATCGACGATCAGAATTTTCATATCCTTGCTGATGCTCATGATCATTCTCCGTCAGGTGCCTCGGCACCCTGAAGCCAATTGCCGGGCCGCCCCCAGAGCGCACCGCACGCCGTCGACCATCGAAAAGACGACAGGCTGTCGACGTTGCCACGCGCCATGCCCGGGCCGGCAAACGAAAGTCATCACAGATTGGTAAACAATCGGTAAGGGCAGTGCCGGTGACGAACCCATCGCATGCAGGGTCCGGTTTCACCGTTTATTAACATCGGCCAATGTTACATTCTACATGCAAGGGCATCTTTGATGAGCGTTGCCGTGAAATCGGTGGCCGGATAGGTTTCCGTATCATAAACCTTATTTCTCTGAAACGAGGCCGTCATGGATGATTTGATGCGTGACTTTCTGGCTGAGACGACCGAAAGTCTGGCGATTCTTGATGTAGAACTGGTCAAGTTCGAGAAAACGCCGGATGATGTCGACATATTAATGAATATTTTCCGGCTCGTTCATACAATCAAGGGAACCTGTGGTTTTCTCGGTCTGAGCCGACTTGAAAAAGTTGCCCATGCCGGCGAGGACGTGCTCGGACGGTTTCGCGATGGTGCCCTGCAACCCAATGCCGCGGCTGTCAGTCTGATCCTGGCGTGCATCGACCGCATTCGGGAGATCATCGCCGGTCTGGAGCAGGCCGGTTCGGAACCGGCCGGGTCCGACGCGGCACTGATCGACCAATTGCATGCGCTGGCCGCGGGAGAGCCGGTCGTTCCGGCCGCTCCGCCGTCGGTGGAACCGGCGGTGGCGACGTCCGCGCCCCAGGCTGCGCCCCCCGAGGCCACACACACAGAAGGCGGTGGTGCGGCGGCGCCCGTGATGGCCGAGGACGGGTTTCCGATGGCGGCGGAAATGGTGGCCGAGGTCGCAGCCGCCCTGGCCGCCGGGGACAAGGCGGCCTCGGATGCCGAAATCCTGGCCGACTGCCGTTCCGAGGCCGAAAACGCCGATATGGAACGGCCCGACGACTACGGGGTGGCTGCGACTGAAGGGCCCGCCGCACCGGCGACGGCCGCCTATGCCGGCGCAGAACGGCGCGCCGGCGCCGACCGCCGCAGCGGCGACGACCGTCGGGAAGGTTCCGCCTCGTCGCAGTCCATCCGGGTCAGTGTCGACGTGCTGGAAACGCTCATGACCATGGTCAGCGAACTGGTGCTGACCCGCAACAACCTGTTGCAGATGGTCCGCGGCCGCGACGACAGCGAGTTCGCCGAACCGTTGCAGCGCCTGAGCCTGATCACCACCGACCTGCAGGAAGGGGTGATGAAGACCCGGATGCAGCCGGTCGGCAACGCCTGGGCCAAGCTGCCGCGCATCGTCCGGGACCTGGCCACCGAGACCGGCAAGAAGCTCGACCTCCAGATGATCGGCGCCGAAACCGAACTCGACCGTCAGGTGCTGGAGCTGATCAAGGACCCGCTCACCCACATGGTGCGCAACTCCGCCGATCACGGCATCGAGATGCCCGACGAACGGATCAAGGCCGGCAAGCCCGAGACCGGCACCGTCACCTTGCGTGCGTTCCACGAGGGTGGGCACATCATCATCGAGGTCAGTGACGACGGTCGCGGCCTGAACATCCGCAAGATCCGGCGCAAGGCGGCCGACTCCGGCCTGATCGGCGAGGCCGAGCTCGACGGCATGTCCGACGCGCAAGTGCAGCAGCTCATCTTCCGCGCGGGATTCTCCACGGCCGATAAGGTGACCAACGTGTCGGGGCGCGGCGTCGGCATGGATGTGGTCAAGACCAACATCGAAAAGATCGGCGGCACCGTCGAACTGAAGTCGACCTCGGGCAACGGCTCCGTCTTCAGCATCAAGATTCCGCTGACCCTCGCCATCGTCTCCGCCCTGATCGTCGAGTGCGGGGGCGAGCGGTTTGCGGTGCCACAACTGAGCGTGCGCGAGCTGGTTCGGGTTTCCCCGTCGGGAGAGCACTCGGTGGAAGTCATCAATGACTCGCCGGTCCTGAGGCTGCGCAACAGCTTGCTGCCGCTCGTATCGCTGCATGGTCTTCTGGGTCTCGAGCAGCACAGTAAAATAACCGACGGAGATTTCTTCGTCGTGGTAACCCAGGTCGGCACGCAGAATTTCGGCGTTGTTGTGGATCAGGTGTTTGATACTGAAGAAATCGTCGTGAAGCCGGTGGCGCGTATGTTGCGCAAGATCCCATTCTATTCCGGTAATACGATTCTGGGCGACGGCAGCGTGATCATGATTCTGGACCCCAACGGCATCGCCACCGCCATCGGCCAAGCGGCCCTGACGACCACGACGGAGGAGACCGCGGCGGCGGCCCACCAGACCGACCAGCGCTCCTCCCTCATCGTTTTCCGTGCCGGCGGCGAGGAACGCAAGGCGGTGCCCATGGCCCTGGTCGCACGGTTGGAAAGCATCGATCTTGCCACCGTGGAACGGGCCAACGACCGACACGTGGTTCAGTATCGCGGCCACTTGATGCCGTTGGTCCACCTCGGTCGGGAGCCGGACTGGTCCAGCGGAGGAACCCGGTCCGTGCTGGTGTTCTCCGATCAGGAACGCTACGCCGGCGTCGTCGTGGACGAGATCATCGACATTATCGAACAACGGCTGGAGATGGGCCTCTCCTCGGAACGCGAGGGCATTCTCGGCACGGCGGTCATCCACGGCAAAGCCACCGATCTGGTGGACATCGCCTATCACCTCACCCGCGCCTTCAGCGACTGGTTCGGTGGCACGGAGGAGGACGGCGGCGGCAGGCCGGCGCAGGCCAATCGAAGCCGTCGACTGCTGCTGGTGGATGACAGTCCGTTCTTCCTCAACCTTCTGACGCCCCAGCTGGCGGTTCTGGGCTTCGAGGTGACGACGGCCGAGAGCGCCGAGCAGGCCTTGAGCCTGCGTGATCGCGGTGTCCGGGTCGACCTGATCGTCAGTGATATCGAAATGCCGGGCATGAACGGCTTCGAGTTCGCCCAGGCGGTGATGAGCGACGACCGCTGGCAGCAGGTCCCGATGATCGCGCTGTCCTCCCACGCCACCAAGGCCTATCGCGAGCGCGGCAAGCAGGCGGGCTTCCTCGAATACGTGCCCAAGGCCCGACGCCAGGACCTGCTGCGCATCCTCAACCAGACCCTGGAAGACGTGGGAGAAGCAGCATGACGCCGCAAACACAGACGTCGGATGTCCAGTGCGACGCCGGTTTTGGCGGCGCTGCCGAGATCGAGTATCTGTCCTTCTTTGTCGATGGCCAGATGTTCGGCTTGCCTTTGCTCAGCGTGCAGGACGTTCTGGATGCCCGTACCCTCACCCGCATCCCGCTGGCGCCGCCGGAGGTGGCGGGCGCCCTGAACCTCAGGGGTCGCATCATCACCGCCATCAACACGCGCCGGCGGTTGGGCATGGGCGATGCCGACCCGGAGGGGCGCCGCATGAGCATCGTCGTCGAACACGAAGGGGAACTGTATAACCTGATCGTCGACGGGGTCGGCGACGTCCTGCGCCTCACGTCCGACATGTGCGAGGACAACCCGGCCACCCTGGACCCGATGTGGCGGGATCTCAGCGGCGGCATCTACCGGCTCGAGACCAATCTTCTGGTGGTCCTGGACGTGAGCAAACTCCTGACGTTCGACGCCTGACGTCTGTTCCGCGTCACCGCCGGCCGTTGCCTTCAGACGCGGTGGTCGGCGGCCTCGCCCGGGTTCTCGGCCTCGGCGGAAGACTGGCGCCGGTTTTCCTTGATGCGTCGTTCGGCCCGAAGCCGGTGGCGGTGGCGCATGAACTTGAGCGACCACCGGTAGGCGAGCCAGGCGAAGCCGAAGGCGTAGGGGATCGAGCCGATGATCATCGGCACGCCCTGTTCGGCAGCCATGATCCGGGCGTACTCCACCAGGCGCCGGAAGAAGCCCTCCACCTCCAGCGTCGCCTGCCACACCTGCAAAAAGTGATTGAAGGGCGGGATGGCGTCCAGGCGCCCCAGCATGGCAAGGCCGGTCACATAAAAGGCGTAATACATCGGGATCATCGTCGCGACGTTGGTGACCCAGGTCCACGCGAGGCTGACGATCAGGCCGAACTCGAACCGGCGGCGGTGGCGGGCGAGCAGCCAGGTCAGAAACACGAGGTACATCTGTACGCCGATCAGCGGCGTGAACGCCCAGAACACGCCCACCATCACCCCGCGTGCGGTGTACTCCGGCGGGTGCGGGCTGCGCATCAGCGGGATCATCAGCCGGAAATGAACCAGCCGGCCAAGTTTCTCCCGCCATGAAAATGACCGTCGCAAGGAACTCCTCGATTGGTCTGTCACTGGGTCCGTTACGGTGGCGCGCGGATCCTTCCCGGGGCGCGTCAGGGCTGCGCGCGGCTCGCCCGACGCGGGCGACTTGATTTCTGCCGGTCCATGGTGAATTGCAATCCCGTCGCCACGGTGGCGGCGGAGAAAAGCGCGCCATGATGCTGCTGCGGGTGTTTGTCCCGTTCGCCCTCGGGTATTTCCTGTCCTACCTGTTCCGTGTCGTCAATGCCGTCATTGCGCCGGACCTGGTGCAGGCCGCGGGATTGACGGCGGCCGGCCTCGGCCTGCTGACCAGCGCCTATTTCCTCACCTTTGCCGCATTCCAGATCCCGCTGGGGGTGCTGTTGGACCGCTTCGGTCCGCGCCGGACCGAAGCCTGTCTGCTCGTCATCGCGGCCACGGGGGCTGTGGTGTTTGCCGTGGCCGAGACCAGTGGCGGCCTGATTGCCGGGCGGGCGCTGATCGGGCTCGGCGTGTCCGCCTGCCTGATGGCCGCCTTCAAGGCCTTCGTGGAGTGGTTCCCGCGCGACCGGCTGCCGTTCATCAACGGCTGCCAGATGGCCGTGGGCGGCCTCGGGGCGCTGGCCGGAACTGTGCCGGTGGAAGCCGCCCTCACGGTCATCGATTGGCGCGCCCTGTTCCTCATCCTGGCCGGGGCAACCCTGGTCGCAGCCTTGATCATCGCCACGGTGGTCCCCGAACGGCCGGAGGGTCGGCCCCGCCAATCGGTGCGCCGTCAGCTGTCCGGCGTGCGGGCGGTGTTCGCAAGCGGTCTGTTCCGGCGGGTGGCTCCGTTGACCGTGGCAGCCCAGGCCACCTTCCTCGCCATCCAAAGCCTGTGGGCCGGTCCGTGGCTGCTGGACGTGGCCGGCTTCGATCGTGCCCAGGTGGCCGCCCATCTTCTCGCCATCGCCGCAGCCATGGTGACGGGCTTCCTCACGCTGGGCTGGCTGGCCAGCCGGGTGACCCGGCTGGGGTTGCCCTCCCTCAGCGTCGCCGTGGCCGGCATCGCCCTGTTCATGGCAGCGCAGGCGTCCCTGGTCGCCGGTGCCCCGGGCTCGGCCAGTGCCGCCTGGATCGCTTTCGGCTTCTTCGGCACCGCCGGCATCCTGCCCTATGCGGCGCTGTCCCAGCGTTTCCCCAGCCATCTCGCCGGGCGGCTCAACACCGGCCTCAATCTCCTGGTGTTCACGTCGGCGTTCGCGCTGCAATGGGGGATCGGCGCCATCATCGATTTGTGGCCGGAGCGGGCCGGCGGCGGCTATGCCCCGGCGGGATACGCGGCTGCCTTCGGCGTTATGCTGGCGCTGCAAGGGCTGGCGCTGGCTTGGTTCGCGCTGTATCGCCGCCAAGACGTTCCTGAAGGTTGAACACCGCCGTCACCGGTGCTTGCCGCTCCCATCCCTGCACCAGAAGCGACCCTCGCTTGGCGTTGGCGATGACCGAGACGCGGGTCTTGCGGTTGAGGATCGGTGGCGTGACCCAACTCATGTCGTTGGTCGCCACGTCGCGCACGTCGTCCATGGCGGCGCGCCGGCCGACGGTATCGGTGCCGCGGTCGTGAAAGCCGCCCATGGGGAACCCGAGCCAGTGGTTGCTGATGCTGAACGGGGCGGCATGGACTGCGGCGCGATGCTCCTGGCGTTCGATCACCACACCCTGCCCGTCCGCCCCGGCCAGGGTGAAGAACGCCGGGATGCACAACGGAGTCTCGGTCAACACAGCCTTGGCCTCATCGTAAGTGGCGCACTGCTCGAACACTTGGCGCAGCAGGTGGGCCGGCGGCAGCGCCGACCGACGCCAGACTCCGGTACGATGGATCGCCCAGTCGAACCAGCACGAGCCGCTGATGCGCCGGGCCGGCGGCTGGTTGATGGCGGCGGCGAAACGCCCGGTGGCCATGGCGGTGAGGACGCCCACATACCCGGGCCAGGTGACGTTGAGGTAGGGGCCGAGGGCGGTGTCATGCCGGGCCACCACCACCGTGCGGCCGATCCCGTCCAGCGGCCAGTCCAGTGTCCGCAGCAGCCGCAGTCCCGAACCGGCCGGATCCCGACCGGCGGCGCTGGTGCAGCTCCATTCGTAGGACAGGTTCAAAAGGAAGGCACCGGGTACCGGGATGCGCGCCGCGATGGCGGCGATTTCCTGACGATAGGGGTTGCCGTTGCGGGTGAGCCATTGCGCCGTGGCCCGGTCTCCCAGCCGCAGGGTCAGGCCGCCGTAATGCTTGCGGGCCTCCGCCACGACCTGCCCAAGGTAGGTTGCAGCCATCTCGATTAGGGCGACGGGACCTTCGTCGCCGAGGTCGAAGAACGGGATCTCCGGCAAGCCGGTACCGCCGCGCCCGTCACCCCTTCCCTCAGGCATGCCTTGTCCTTTTCGCCGGTTTACGCGCCGCCGCTATCATGTCATGAAATCGCCGTAACCGGCCACCGCATCATCGGGCGTTCGCCTGAACGGCCGGTAAAGAGCGCCGGCCGGGCCGCGGCTCGGCCGCATTCCGGCCCCCATCCCGGCCCCCATTCCGGCCCCCATTCCGGCCCTTGGACCCGAGAGACCGCATGATCCCACGCTACAGTCGCCCCGCCATGACCGCCATCTGGGCGCCATCGACCCGCTACCAGATCTGGCTCGAGATCGAGACCCTTGCCGCCGAGGCGCAGGCGCGCATGGGGGTGATCCCTCAGGCGGCCGCCCGCGCGGTGCGCGCGCGCGGTGCCTTTGATGTCGATCGCATCGATGCGATCGAGCGGGAAACCCGCCACGACGTTATCGCGTTCCTGACCAACGTGGCGGAGAATGTGGGCCCGGAGGCGCGGTTCCTGCATCAGGGCATGACCTCTTCAGACGTCCTGGATACCTGCCTCGCCGTCCAGCTTACCCGCGCCGCCGACATTCTGCTTGAGGATGTAGAGGCGCTGCGGGCGGCACTCAAGCGGCGGGCGTTCGAGTTCAAGGACACCCCCTGCATCGGCCGCAGCCACGGCATTCACGCCGAGCCCACCACCTTCGGGCTCAAACTGGCGGGCTACTACGCCGAATGGACCCGCAACCGCGACCGTCTGCTGGCGGCCAGGCGCGAGATTGCCACCTGCGCCATATCCGGTGCGGTGGGCACATTCGCCGAGGTCGATCCGCAGGTGGAGGCCGAGGTGGCGGCCGCCCTCGGCCTCACGCCGGAGCCGGTGTCGACCCAGGTGATCCCGCGCGACCGGCACGCGGCCTTCTTTGCCACCCTGGCCGTGCTCGCCAGCTCGATGGAACGCCTTGCCACCGAGATCCGCCACCTGCAGCGCTCCGAGGTGCGGGAGGCGGAGGAATATTTCGCGCCGGGCCAGAAGGGCTCATCCGCGATGCCGCACAAGCGCAACCCGATCCTGACCGAAAACCTGACCGGTCTCGCCCGGGTGGTCCGCGCCGCGGTGGTGCCGGCCATGGAGAACGTGGCCCTGTGGCACGAGCGCGACATCTCCCATTCGTCGGTGGAACGGATGATCGCGCCCGATGCCACGATCACCCTGGACTTCGCCCTCGATCGGCTGGCCGGGGTGGTGGAACGACTGCTGGTCTATCCGGAGGCCATGCAGGCCAACCTGGATCGCCTGGGCGGGCTGGTCTATTCCCAGCGGGTGCTGCTCGCGCTGACCCAGGCCGGGATGAGCCGGGAGGATGCCTATCGTCTTGTTCAGGGCAACGCGATGGCGGCCTGGGCCGAGGGTGGATCGTTCCTGGATCGCCTCGTCGCCGATCCTGACGTGACCCGGCATATGGACCCGGACACCCTCGCCGCTCTGTTCGATCCCGCCTACCACACCCGGCACGTGGACACGATCTTCGCCCGCGTCTTTGAGGCGCCATGACCGGCGTTGCCGTCACGCCCGAATGTCGGGGTCGCGCCACAGCCGGAACCCGCCCTCGAAGGCGTTGGCATTGCGTCCCGGCCGGGCGAATGCCGGCAGCCGTTGCAGGTGACGGACGTTGCCACCGCCCAGCACCACGTGGTCGGCCACCATGGCATCGCGTAACAGCGTGACCACCCGCTCCACCTCGTCGCGCCAGAGGGCGACACCCAGGCGGGTTAACCCGCGCTGGGCCAGGAAATCGCCGAAGGTCCGCCCCTCCTTGTAGGGCAGGCCCGAGAGTTCCAGCCCGTGCACGGTGCCATACACCACCAAAGCCGAGCCGAGCCCGGTGCCGAGGCCGAGGAACAGCATCCGGCCGGTTTCATAGCTGCCGATGGCCTGCATGGCGGCGTCGTTGAGCACCCGAACCGGGCGGCCGAAGGCGGCACGGAAATCGTAGTCGACCCAGCCGGGGCCGAGGTTGTGCGGCTCACGCGCGGGGCGGCCGCCCCGGACCGCACCGGGATAACCAAGCGACACCACGTCGAACGGCCAGTCGGCCGTCACCGCCCGTACCTGCGCCACCATTACCTCGGGGGTCATGCTTGGGCCGGATGGGATCAGGCGCATTTCCGGTGTGGATGAGGCCCGCACCTTGAGTGTGCTGCCACCGACATCGATCACGAGAATGTGCAAAGGGTCTGCCTGTTTTCATCCACGCCGCACGGCGATATCGTACAGGGGTCGGATGCGGTCGGGAAATGCCGACCGCGCGCAAGTATCGGGACGTCGGCAAGGTCAGGGTGCATCGGCATGAATTTCTTCAAGGTGCTGCTCAATCCGGAAGAAGAAGAGCGGGAGTCTGGGGATCGCACCATCGTCGCGTCCGCCGCCAACATCCTGCAAGTGGGCGAGTTTCAGTTCCTTCAGCTCGCCTATCGGGAATGGCATGACCGGGATTTGCCGGAAGCGACCGTCGCCGATCTCTTCAAATCCTACATGCTGCATGATGACGTGCCGCACTGGGCCCGGCACTATGCCCGGGTGATCCTGATGCGGGAAGAGCGCGGTACGCTGGATTACAACGACCCGGCGTACCATCGCTACGATCATGACTATCGCACCGTGATCCCGGACGGCGTGAGGAAGTTTACGCTCGCCGTGATGATCCTGGCCGGCGCCCTGGCCTGCGGCCTGGCGGTGGCCAACCTGGCATCGCAGCCGCCCGCCTCCGTCCTGCCGCCCTATTTCGAACGGGGGGAGGTCGCGGGCAACCCGGTCGACACGCCGTCGCCCGGGACCGACCGGTAGGGCGCCAACGGCGGCCGCCGTTGGCGGTTTGACCCGCGCTTGCCAGGCGCGGACGGGACCGGTACCGTATCGCCATGGGTGACCAATACGACTGGCTGATCAACGCCTTTTTTCTGGTGGTGACAGCCCTGATTGCATGGCACGGCATTCGCTATCGCGATGCCGAAGGCAAGCCGGATTTCGTCCGGCTTCTGTTCGGCTGTATCGCAGCCACCTACTTCTGCCTGGTCCTGTTCCAGGACGTCCTCGGGATCGTCCGCTTCTGAGTATCGTTGTCGGGAGCGAGCGCCGGGGGCGCCATCGTGCGTCGTGGGTTGGCCGCCGGCCCCGGAATCACGTGCGCGAAGCCGCGCCGCTAGGATAATATACCTTGATTGGCCGAGCATGCTGTGGCATCATACCGGGTTACCTTGGAGACAGCCTGGAACGGCCGTTGGCGTCAAACCTTAACCCACTGATTCAAAAGGCGAAAATCGTCAAAATGATAACGTTTGCATACAAATGCATACATCCGCGCGCGCCAAAGTCCCAGGTTTCGTTCTGAATCAATGGGTTGGCCCGAAAAACGTGATTTTTTCGTGATCGGATCGCATTTTTTCGCACCAAAACGGCACCGAATGTGCGCTCCGCAACCGGCCGCGACCGCCGCCGTCGGAGGCATTTCCGGCCGCGCCGAGGGCTTCGGCGGTGCCGGCGATCAGTTTGTCGGCCAATGTGGGAATAATGTCACAGGTCGGTCCTGGAAGCGACCGGCAGCCGGTCGGCCGGACCCGCGCGGAGCACCTTCCGACGGATGGATGGTCCAGCCGCCGACACCGACACCGACACCGGCGCAGGGCGCCCCTACGTGACGGACCTCAAGGATATCTCAGGGCTTGTGCATGCGCTGGCGGGCGTCAACCTCGGGCACTGCCAGTAGGCGCTGATCTTCCGGCAAGGAGAGCTGTTCCGCCAGATACTCCGCCCGCTTGCGGATGGTCGCGGGTCGCGTGTTGCCGTGCAGGATGCGGTGGAAAACGCTGGGGCCTTCGACCGCCCCCTCATCGATGCGAAGCGCCTGGATATAGTCCGACAGCGCCTCCTCGTGGCGTCCGGTGCGGTCATAGAGGATGCCGCGGTTGGCGTGGGCGCCGGCGAGCACGGCCGTGCCGGTGACATCGTCCGGCTCCAGGTTGTCCTGCAAGAAACTGATGAGGTGGCTGAAGGCGGCCTCCGCCTCCCCATAGCGTTCCGACTGAAGGTAGGCGATGGCCCGGCCCATCATCGCCCCGCGGTGGTTCGGTTCCGTCGCGAGCGCGGCCTCGAACCGTTCGATGGCTTCGTCGTACTTGCGGTCGGACAGCAGGATGTCCCCCTGGCGCACTTCGAAGTCTCCTGGCGGCGCCTGGAGGTACTGTTTGGCCACCGCCCACGCCGTGAACATGACGAAGGTGAAGATCGCCATCAGGGTGATGTAGCGGCGCAGCAGCGAAGCGGTGACCCGCGGGCGGGACCTGGCGTGAACGGTCATGGCGGTCCGTCCCATCAATTCATCATGACGTTAACGTAGAGAACCGAGAACACGAAGCACAGCAAGGCCGACGTGACGCCGGCCCGGCGCTTCAGGGCGGCGCGACGGTCCGGATCAGGCAGTTCGCCCTTCAACTGCCGCTGTTCCCGGCGCACCGAGAGCGTCCAGATCAACTGGCGTACCGGCAGGAACAGGGCCAGAGCTAAAACGACCGTCCACAGCCACTGGTAGCGGGGTGTGAACAGATCCTCCATGGCCAAGCGCCTCCCGGTTCGGGTTTGATGGTGTTTTTATCCCCGAAGGATCTCTCAAACGAGACGCCCGGGCAACCCTTCGGTTACCCGGGCGTGCCGGTCGATCCGGCGAGGGCGTGGAGGACGGGCGAACCCGCCCTCCGGTCGGATCGAAGGTGACCGCCGCGCGTCAGACGCCCGGCTTCTCCAGGCTGGTGTCGCCGATATCCTCCACCAGCGCTTCCACGTCGGTATCGGGCACGGTCGACATCTCCATCTTGTAGGCCAGGAACCACATCATGAAGACGCCCAGGATCCAGAAGATGATCTGCCAAGCCCAGATCGACGGGATGCCGAACAGCCAAGCGTCGCGGCCGGCATCGGGTGCCCCGAAGATGTCGTTGCCGATCACCGCGCCGGGGCCGATCCCGAAGAAGAACCAGGCCAGGGTGATCACCCACGCCACCGGGATCAGGTGACGCTTGGACGCCCGCAGCGAGGCATGCTCCCTGAGGAAGTTGTGGTACTTCATCCGGTGCGCCGTGGCCTGCTCGTTCTGGGTCATCGCCGAGACGATCAGGCAGACCGCCAGATTGACGATCATGCCCCAGCCGGCGGAGTGGATGGTCAGCGGCCAGCGCCCCCACGGCAGCCCGCCGAACCAGTTGCCGATGGTCATGCCGATGCTCTCGGTGAAGATGACCCCAAGAAGCCCGGCCGCCAGACCCCAGGTGGCACCCGCGCGGGTGATCCAGGGGAACCAGCAGATGGCCGCCAGCGGCGTCCACATCTGGAAGCCGAACGCCACCGCCAGGCCGCCCAGCAGCACCAGGGCATCCGTGGAGAACGTCGCGACCAGCAGTGCGCTGATCACGATGAAGGCCACGCCCAGCCGCCCGAACAGCTTCTGGGTGGTATGGGTGGCGGTGGGGTTGAGGTAGCGCTTGTAGAGGTCGCGGGTGAGGATGCCGCCGGCCGTCGACATGTAAGCCGCACCGGTGGACTGCATGGCGGCCAACGCACACACCGCCAGGAGTGCCACCAGCCACGGCAGCTGGTCGGCAATCAGGTTGAAGTAGGTGGGCACGATGGAATCAGGTGCCTCGGCGATGCTCGGAATGATGGCCGAAACCGCAATCCCCGCATCTGTCAGCAATGGGCTGCCGCCGATGAAGTGGGCACCCATGCCCTGCCACGCCGTGAAGAAGAACAGGATCAGGCCGATCGCGAACGAGGAGGCCCACACCTGCTGTGGTGCGAACGGCTTCGGGTTGGTGTTGGCGAACGACCACATGGTGAACGCCGGGGCGGACTGGATGCCCATCAGCGCGAACATGTAGGTCAGGATCATGATGCCGGTCCAAAGTCCGCCGACAGGGGTTTCGATCCCGAGGCCCGCGGTCCACTGGATCACCCCGGGAACGGCCAGGTAGGCGTTGTAGTCACCGCCCCCGTAACCCTGGGTGGAACCCCAGCGGCTGACTTCGGGGTTCTGGCCCAGCACCGCCATGGCGTCGTTGAGCGGGCCCCAGCCGCCGATCGCGTTCAAGGCGATCACGCCGGTGATCATGATGCCGACCATGAGCAGGATGCACTGCATGGTGTCCACGTAGGCCACGGCGCGGAGGCCGCCCGATGCCACGTAGATCAGCACCACCAGCGACAGGAGCCACATCCCGAACTCGCGCCCCACCAGGCCGTCGGTGAGTGTGTTGAACAGGAAGCCGGAGGCCCCCAGCTGAACCCCGAGGTAGGGGATCGAGAACAGCAGTGCCACCAGCACCACCAGCATGCGAATCGCATCGCCCTGGAAGTAATCCGAGAACATCTCGCCCGGGGTCACATAGCCATAACGTTTGCCGAGCATCCACTGCCGCTTGAGGAACATCACCCCGGTGAAGGGGATGGTGATGACGTAGAAGGACGCATAAGCGTACTGAAAGCCGTCACGGTAAACGAGGCCAGGATGCCCCATGAACGTCCAGCCGGAAAACGACGTTGCTGTCGCCGCCAGCACGAACACCCACAGGGAGAGCTTGCGCCCCGCGATGAAATAGTCACTTGCCGTTTTCGCCGCTCTGGCGCCGCGTATGCCCCAGAAGATGCAATAAGACCAATACATTGCGACGAAGACGAACAGCCATACCACTTTTGGTGACAAGACAGTTCTCCCCTTCTGTGTGGATCCGAAAGGTCAGAGACGAACACCGTCACTGCGTCTCGGATCGCACCGCTGCACGATACCAACGACCAGCCGGATGAAACCGACACCGCCGCCAGCGTCGAACGATTGGAAGGGGGATGAGCGAAGACGTCGCTAACCCGTTACCGTGTCGCTCCGGTCGCCATTTGGACGTTCCACCTTCCCCACGAGCCCCGGCCGGCGTTCCTCGCCATCCCGATGCCCGATGCTTCCACGTTGTTATCGTTCAACGTTTGCCCCACGCTCCCCGATTTCCCCTCGCGAGCGTGACGCAACATTCATATCATTTCCGTTCAGTGCACACAACACGATAGAAGGGGCGGCGCCATTTCGACTTAAAGAATTTCGCCGGTCCCGGAACGGGCGATGTTGCAGCCGCGTCGTAAAATCGCATTGCAGCATTGGCCTGCCCTTGCGCCGGCACGCCGCTGGTGTTTTGATCGTGTCAGATACATCGAAGCCCAGCCTGGGAGCACGTATGCTCGACAAGCCCAAGGACGAATTGGGACCGACCCAGACCGCCGTGTTCAGCATGCGCGTGCGCGATTCCATGCGCCCGCGTGCCGATGCGTTGGCGATCCGGCCGGGCACCACCTGCGCCGACATGATTGCCCACATGGCGCATACCAAGGCATCGTGCGCGGTGGTGGTGGATTCCGCGGGGCGCCCCATCGGCATCATCACGGAACAGGATATCGCCCGGCGCATCACCTATCGCATCCCCGGCGAAACGCGCGTGGAAACGGTGATGAGCGGCCCGGTGATGACCATCGACCAGCGGGAATACCTCTATCACGGCATCGCCTGGATGCGCAGGCACCGGCTTCGCCACATGCCGGTGGTCGATCCCTCCGGCCGGCTTTCGGGGATGCTGTATCTGCACGATGCCCTGGCGGTGGCCACCGACCGGCTGATGAAGCAGATCGACCGGCTGAGCCAGGAAGGCACGATCGACGGCCTGAAGCAAGTGCGCGCCGCCCAGGTGGAGTTGGCGGAGGCGTTGTTTGCCGACAGCCTGCCGGCACCGGAAATCCAGCAAGTGCTGACCAAGATCAACAATGACCTGTATCGCCGCATCGGCGAGGCCAGCCTCCAGAAGATGAAGGAGGAAGGCTGGGGCGATCCGCCCGTGCAAATGGCGACCATCGTCATGGGATCGGGCGGTCGTGGCGAGAATTATCTGTTTCCTGACCAGGACAACGGCTTCATCCTGGAAGACTATCCCGATGCCGAGCACACGCGGATCGACGCCTATTTCATCGAGCTCGCCGAACGGCTGTGCCGCGACCTCAACGAAATCGGCATTCCCTACTGCAACGGCTACTGCATGGCGGTCAATCCGCTGTGGCGCAAGACCATGTCGCAGTGGATCGAGCAGATCAACGGCTGGGGCCGTAAAAGCAATTTCGTGGCCATCCGCCTGGCCGACATCTTCTTCGATTTCCAGCCGGTCTGGGGCAAGGCCGATCTCGCCATGGAACTGCGCCGGACGGTCACCGAGGTGGTGCGCCACAATCATTTCTTCCTGAGGCAGATGTTCCAGGATCAGGCCGACCACAACGTCGCCCTCGGCTTCTTCGGCGGCTTCACCACCGAGAAGGAAAAGCGCGAGTTCCGGGGTCAGATCAACCTCAAGTACACCGGCACCATCCCGCTGGTGGAAGGCATCCGCCTGCTCGCCCTGCGCGAGGGAGTGGAAGACACCTCGACCCTGGACCGCATCCGCAGTCTCCACGACCTCGGCGTGCTGACGGTCACCGAACACGAGGACCTGTCGAGCGCCTTCCACCTCATCACCGACATCCTGCTGCGCAAGCAGATCGGCGATTACAAGGCGGGGCGCCGGGTCAACTACTACGTCGCGCCCAAGGCCTTGGCCCGGCGTGACCGGCTGATGCTGCTGGATTCCCTGAAAGCCATCGACAGTCTGCGCAAGCGGGTCCGCCTGGAATTCACCGCCGACGTGTTCTGATCCTGGCCTGACCTCAGGGGTGGGCGAACGGCACGGTGAAATAGAACGTGGCGCCGTGACCCGGGCGGCTGCGCACCCAGATGCGCCCGCCCAGGTGTTCGACGATGCCCCGGCAGATCGCAAGGCCGAGGCCGGAGCCCATGGGGTTGCCGGTGTTGCTGCCGCGCACCTGGTGGAATTTTTCGAAAATCAGCTGCTGCTGGTCCTCCGGGATGCCGGGGCCGTTGTCGGCGATGCTGACGGTGAGGAACCGGTTTCCGGGCGCCATATCCACCACCACCTTGCCCGCCCCTTCGGGGCAGAACTTCTCGGCGTTGGAAAGCAGATTGATCGCCAGTTGGATCAGCTGATCGCGGTCGCCCCGCACCGGTGGCAGGTTGTCGGGCAGGTTGACCTCCAGTCCAACCTGCTTCTCCTCGAACAGCTGCTTCAAGGCGGCCACGGCATGGTTGATGACGTCGCGCACGTCCACGTCGCTCATCTGCCAATCCATCCGGCCGGTCTCGATCTTGGTCAGGTCGAGGACCTGGTTGATCAGCCGGGTCAGCCGCTCGCTCTCGCGGATGATGATCGACAGAAAGTGCTGACGTTCGGCCACGTCCAGGTCGGGTGTGTCATGGAGGATTTCCGAGAATGAGCGGATCGAGGTCAGCGGCGTCCGCAACTCGTGGGTCACGGTGGAGAGGAAGTCGTCCTTGAGGTGGTCCAGTTCCGTCAGGCGCTCGTTGGCGGCTTTGAGATCAGTGGTGGCCTGCTCCAGTTCCCGCGACTTCTGCTCCAGCTGCCGGCTGTATTCCAGAACCTGGGACGTCTCGTCCAGGATCTGCATGATGGCATCGACGCTGACGCCTTCGCCTTTGACCGTGGAACCGATCATGACCCGCGCGGACGCCGCGCCGATGGCGCCGGCGAGGCGACGTTCGATGAACTGGACCAGGTCGCCGTCGGCGTTGGCGCCGTAATCCAGGGGGCGGCCGCGCAGTCTCGCGTATTCCGAGAACGCGTCCTCGGTGTGATCGCGGCCAAGGAAGCGTTCCGCCACGTCGTGCAGTTCGGTGGTGGATACGGTTCCGTACATCGTGGCGGTGCTGGCACCGCTCTGCCGGAACGCGTCGACGAACAGGGTCGCCTGGACCCGTTCCATGGTGGATTGCCGATCCAGCAGCGACACGCTCACGTAACCGCCGACGTTGGCAAGCAGGCTCCAGAACAGTGCGTGGGAGATGTTGTTAAGCCCCTCCAGGCCGAACAGGGCATAAGGCTTCAGCAGTTCGATGCCGAACGGCCCGAACTCCAGGAATCCTTCCGGCAAATAGCCGGATCGGGCAAACGACGGCAGCAGGAGCGTATAGCCCCATACCAGGAAGCCGGCCGAAATGCCGGCCAACGCGCCGCGCCGGGAGGCTCGCTTCCAATACATGCCGAGGATCAGGGCCGGCGCCCATTGCGCCGCTGCCGCGAACGACACCAGACCGATCGCCACCAGGGCGTACGCTTCCCCGATCAAAAGAAAATAGAGATAGCCCAGCAGCAGGATCAGACCGATGGCGCCGCGCCGGATGTTGAGCAGGAGCCCCGACAGGTCGCGGCGCTCCGACAAGTGCAGCCACGCGAACCGCAGCAGGCCCGGCATGACCAGGTCGTTGCAGATCATGGTGCTGAGGGCGACGGTCGCGACGATGACCATGCCGGTGGCGGCCGACAGGCCGCCGATGAACACGAACAGGGCGAGGCCGGGATACTGTTCCGCCATCGGCAGGGCCAGGACGAAGGTATCGGCATCGACACCGCCGTCGGGGAACCGCAACAACCCGCCGAATGCGATCGGCAGGACGAAGATGTTGATCAGCAGAAGGTACAGCGGCAACAACCACATCGCCTTGGTCAGGTGACGTTCGTGCACGTTCTCGACGACGATGACCTGGAACTGCCTGGGCAGGCAGATGATCGCCATCATCGACAGGAAGGTGAGGGCGAGCCAGTCGGCATCGAGCGCCGCGACGGTCATCAGGTCGCGCAGTTCCGGCACCGCCGCTGCCTGGGCGAACAGGTCGCCGAAACCATCGAACAGCCCAAACGTGACGAACAGCCCGACCGACAGGAATGCCACCAGCTTGACCACCGACTCGAACGCGATCGCGGCCACCATGCCCTCGTGGTGCTCCGTGGCGTCGATATGCCGGGTTCCGAACAGGATGGAGAAGACGGCCATCAAAACAGCCACCCACAGCGCGGTGTCTCCCACCACCGCGAACCCGGTGGGGCCCTCGGCGGTGACGTCGGGGTAGTGCAAAAGCACATTGAAGCTGGTGGAGACGGCCTTGAGCTGCAGCGCGATATAGGGTATGATTCCTATCACGGCGATGATCGTCACCAGACCGCCAAGCAGGTGGCTCTTGCCGTAACGGGACGAGATGAAGTCGGCGATGGTTGTGATGCGATGCATCTTGCTGATGCGGATCATCTTGAGAAGGACGATCCAGCCCAGGACGAACATCAAGGTGGGCCCGATATACACCGGCAGGAACCCGAGTCCGGACGTCGCCGCCCGCCCCACGCTGCCGTAGAACGTCCACGCGGTGCAGTAAACGGCGATGGACAGGGCATAGATGTAGGGGTTGGCGATGACGCTTCGGCCGGCATCGGCGCGGCGGTCGGCCCAGTAGGCAATGGCGAACAGCAGGCTGAGGTACGCGAGGGAGGTGAGGATCAGGAACCAGCCGGGGATCATTGCGGGACCTTACGCCGACTCCGTCGGTTCCGACTCGCGGGTGTCATCGCCGTTGTGTTCCGGAGGGAGCCGTTCCCCCATGAGACCAAGGAGCAGGATGACAAATCCCCACGCGAGGAACACGTAGGCGAACAGCAGCGGGATACCGAAAACCGTCGCGTCGGCACCCCGGTCGAAGATACGCATCACCAGTGGGCTGAACAACACGAGCCCCAACAGGAACAGGGCAATGCTGCGTTCCTGGATGTCGTCTCCGGTCTTCACGCTTCTGTCTCCCGGCTGCGTTTGCGCAAGGCTAGAACGCCGCCTGGCGGGCCCGGACCTCGACGATACTGTTGGCCGCTTCGATCGCCTGGTTCAGGGTGGTGATGCCACGGGCCTCAAGGACGTCGAGCATCTTGAGCAATACGCCGGCGGTGACCAATGCATCCCCCAGCGCCGTGTGACGGCCGCGCACCTCGATGCCAAAACGTTCCGCGACGAAATCAAGGCTGTGTTTCTGTGTGTAGTCGTGCAAATAAACGGAGAGTAGCAACGTATCCAAAACCGGGTTGTCGAAGCGGACGCCGGCCTCCTCCTCCTTGATCTTGAGAAATTTCAGGTCAAAGGCGGCATTGTGTGCCACCAGCACGGAATCCTCGACGAATTCCCGGAACTGCGGCAGCACCACATGGATCGGCGGCTTGTCCTTGACCATGTCGTCCGTGATTCCGTGGAATCGCACGGAATCGCGGGGGATCACCCGCCCGGGATCAACCAGGCGCTCGAAACTTTCGCCGGTGAGGATACGGCCGTTGACCACGCGGACCCCGGCGATGGAGATGATCTCATCGCCGCCGGAGGGCTGAAGGCCGGTGGTCTCGGTATCGAACACCACATACGTCAAGGACTTGAGCGGTCGATCGCCGATCTCGGTCAAGTCCGGTTGCTGGCGGAACAGGTCGAAATCATAGAATTCGGGGCGGGACGGCATGCGCCGGCGCTCCCGCTTGGCACCCTGCTGAACCGCCGGCGGCAGCGGCAGGCGAAGCTGCGCCCGAGTTTCACGATGCGGCAGGCTCCAGACGTCGGTCTTGTGGTGCTCCAGCACGTCGCGGATGGTCAACCGGCCGAAGGCGTCCTCGAGTTGGCGATCGAGCCACGTGTCCAGCTCATGTGCCGGGATGGGCGCGCCTTTCCAGATCACGTCCAGGTAGACATGCCGTTCCCCGGCCACCGCTTCCAGGTCGAAGGTGTCGGCGCCGGAGTGCTGATTGACCTGATGGATCAGCATGTCCAGGACTTCCACCAGGGTGTAGCTGTCGCCGTGCAGCCAGTACGGGATGCCGGTCATCACCACCTCGAGATGGCGCTCGTCCCGCAGCCGCCGCATCAGGTTGTTGAACAGGTTGGCGGAGTAGATATCGGTGGTGGGCCAGTGGCTGGTGATGACGTCGCGGTAGTGCGTGGCGAGGGTTTCCAGCCGGGTGGTCAGGAAGTTGGCTTCGTTGATCACGACCTGCTTGAACGGAGCCTGCTCTTCCGCCGCCATGTCCGGATGCGCAACCAAAATCTCGGCAGCGGCCCTGAGATTGCCCACCGGCCCGCGCAGCCCCTCGGTGGATTCCCGCAGCAGCCGATCGCGCAGGCCCAATGCCGCCAATTCCTCGGTCTTGTCCCGGAACGACAGCACGTAGCCGGTGGGGTTGCCCTCCACGTCGAGCATCAGGCCCATCCGGCCTTCCAGGGTGTGGCGGCCATCGGTGGAGGCGCAAACGAAGGGCACGGTCAGCCCTTCCGGATGCGCTTCCTGCCCGGCCAGACGGTTGGTCAGGCGGCCCAACGCATGCAGGATCGGTTGCCGGTTGGTGAAGCTGAACAGCGACCGGTTCAGCCCCAACTGGCCTCCGACGTGGAGAAGATCCAGCGCACAATCATTGTATAACAGGATGTGATGATTGAGGTTGCAGACGATCACGCCTTCATGCAGTTCCCTGAGTATGGTCTCAAGCTGGCGCTTCTGCTCCTCGACCCGGGTCGTGGCTTCGGCAATCGCCTCGTTCACCCGGGTGCGGGCGACGCCCAGTTGATGCACCAGTTCTTCCACGGCCTGCGGCAGGGCGCCCAGCTGATGCGCGTCTTCGACCTCGATCTGGTGTTCGGGGTTGGCGTACAGGATCGTCTGGATATTGCGGACCAGGGTGCTCAGCGGCTGGGCCACGGCATGATCCAGGTACGCCCACATCACCGCGATGATGGCGACCAGAAGGAACATGATGCCGCCGCCATAGACGATGACGATGTTCGAGACGTACGAAACTTCTGGCGGCAGGTTGCGGTCGATCAGGATCGTGCCGGCGGCCACGGCGGCGAGAGCCGCCACGGCCAGGGCGGCGAAGCAGGCAACCAGGAAAAGGCGCGGGCTCATCGGTGTCGCCGGATCCGCCCGCAGCAGAAGGGCGTTGGCCTCACGCTGCGTCGCTCAGAATATGCTTCACCTTCTCGGTGAGGTCTCGGGTTGAGAACGGCTTGGTGACATAATCGTTGGCGCCCAGCGACAGCCCCTTGTCGCGGTCGACGTCCCGCCCCTTGGCGGTCAACATGATGATGTAAATCTCCTGCCAGTCCGGATTGGCCCGAATGGTCTGGCAGACGTCGTAGCCGTCCCGTTTGGGGATCATGACGTCCAGCAGAATCAGGTCCGGCGCTCTGGACTCCACCTCGCGGAGCGCTTCCTCGCCGTCGCGGGCGACGCGCACCTCGAACCCTGCCTGCTTCATCAGGAACTGCAGCGACAGGACGATGTTCGGTTCGTCCTCGACGACCAGGATCGACTTCGCCATCATGACCTCCCCGCGCGTGTTCTTTTTGGGGCGCCGCCAACCGCCCTGGGCTGGTCCCGGAACCGCATTGAACCCGGGAAAGGTGAACCAATCCACGCTTGACTTCAAGGCGTTTGGCGCGCCGGCCGGCAGGGTCGCGACGGTTATCCCGGGTGCCGTTAGCGGGTGCGCCCTGCTATGGTGCGGTCGCGGCAGGCCATGGCGGGTCGGCGAACGCGGCGTAGCCCCGGGCGATCCTCCCCGGGCGATCCTCCCTGGGCGACCGTCCCTGTGCGACCGTCCCTGTGCGACTGGCCGTCACGGTATCCGAGCAACGTGGAAAGCGAGGCAGTATGGCGAGTTATCAGTACGAGTATGTGATGAAAGGGGTTTCGAAGACCTACCCGGGCGGCCGCACGGTTCTCAACGACATCACATTGTCATTCCTGCCGGGCGCCAAGATCGGCGTGCTCGGTATCAACGGCTCGGGCAAGTCCACGCTGCTGCGCATCATGGCCGGCCTGGACCAGGATTTCAGCGGCGAAGCCTGGGCGGCCGAGGGCGTGCGCGTGGGCTTCCTGACGCAGGAACCGGAACTGGACCCCAACGAGGACGTCGGCGGCAACATCATGGCGGCGCTGAGTGAGACGCGCGCTCTGCTCGACCGTTTCAACGCGGTCAGCGCGCGCTTCGCCGAGCCACTCGATGATGATGAGATGAATGCCCTCCTGGCCGAGCAGGGCGAACTCCAGGAACGGATCGATGCCGTCGGCGGTTGGGAACTGGAACGCACGGTGGACGTGGCGATGGATGCGCTGCGCTGCCCGCCTGCCGATGCCGACGTGACCACGCTCTCCGGTGGCGAGCGGCGGCGGGTGGCATTGTGCCGGCTGCTGCTGGAACATCCCGACATGCTGCTGCTGGACGAGCCCACCAACCACCTGGACGCCGAGTCGGTGGCGTGGCTGGAACGCTTCCTCAAGGAATATGACGGGACGGTCATGGTGGTGACCCACGACCGCTACTTCCTGGACAATGTCACCGGCTGGATCCTGGAACTGGACCGGGGCCGCGGTATTCCCTACCAGGGCAACTATTCGGCTTGGCTGGAGCAAAAGCAGAAGCGCTTGGCCCAGGAGGAAAAACAGGAAACCGCGCGGCAGCAGACCCTGGCCCACGAGTTGGAGTGGATCCGGCAGTCGCCGCGCGCCCGCCAGGCCAAGAGCCGTGCCCGCGTGGCGGCGTACGAGGCCTTGCTGGCGGAAGCCCGCGACCGCCCGGTGGGCACGGCCCAGATCACCATCCCGGCCGGTCCCCGCCTTGGCGACCTGGTGATCGAGGCTGAACACGTGCAAAAGGCTTATGGCGACCGGCTGCTGATCGACGACCTTGGTTTCCGCGTGCCGCCCGGCGCAATCGTCGGCATCATCGGTCCCAATGGCGCCGGCAAAACCACCCTGTTCCGGATGATCATCGGGCAGGAGCAGCCTGACGCGGGCAGTCTCCGCGTCGGTGACAGCGTGGTGCTCGGCTACGTCGATCAGTCACGGGATACGCTCGATCCCGCCCGAACCGTGTGGGAGGAGATCTCGAACGGGCTCGACGAAATCGAACTGGGCAAGCGCCGGATACAGAGCCGGGCCTACGTTGCCCAATTCGCGTTCAAGGGACCTGACCAGCAGAAGCGGGTCGGCAATCTGTCGGGCGGGGAACGCAACCGGGTCCACTTGGCCAAGATGCTGAAGTCGGGCGCCAACGTCATCCTGCTCGACGAACCCACCAACGATCTCGACGTGGACACCCTGAGAGCGCTGGAGGACGCACTGGTGACGTTCCCCGGATGCGCCCTGATCATCAGCCATGATCGCTGGTTTCTCGATCGGATCGCCACGCACATCCTGGCGTTCGAAGGGATGAGCCAGGTGGTCTGGTGCGAAGGCAACTACCAGGATTACGAGGCCGACCGGCACAAGCGTCTCGGCACCGAAGCGGATCAGCCCCACCGCATCAAGTACAAGCCACTCACCCGAGGGTAAAACGCGGCTTCGCTCGCGTTCGCGATGGGCGAAGCAGCCTGCCGGAACCGACGCAGGGCCGGGCGTGTTGTACGGGTTGACGAAGCCGCCCGACCGCAGTGCAGGAGGACAGCGTGTATTTCGCCCGTGTCAAGACGCCCGGGATCGCCCATGTCGCCTACCTCATCGCCGAGGGAGGGCGCGCGGCGATTGTCGATCCACGTCGGGACGTGGATGAGTATCTTGAGCTTCTCAAGTCGAACGGGCTCACCTTGACGCTTGTCCTGGAGACCCATCGTCAGGAGGATTTCGAACTGGGCTCGGCGACGCTGCGGCGTTTGACCGGAGCCAAAATCGTGGGCGGAGAACACCCCCTGTTCGCCCACAGCGATATCCGCTTGAAGGATGGCGAGGAACTGGGGCTGGCCGGCTTGACCTTCAGGGCACTGCACACGCCCGGCCATACGCCGGAAAGCATGAGC